>MWDV01000220.1 GCA_002070715.1 Verrucomicrobia bacterium ADurb.Bin118 | reverse complement strand
CACGCTGACGTCCACCAGCCGCGCCACGAGGAATTCCACGTATTCCCGGGGCGGCATTACCCCCTCCTTCGGAATATCGTATTTCCCTTCTTCGGTCACCGGCCCGGTGTGGGTGTGCGTGGCGGTCAGGACCAGTTTGCGCGGATCGAAGTCGGGCAGTTGGGCGCGCAAGCGTTCGCGCACCCGCGGCGGGATGAACGGGCGGAACGCCACGAGATCGGCGGAGAGCAAGATGGCCTGGTCGGTCGTGCGATCGCCCGCGCGCGCCTCGAGGGCCACCGCTGTGGCGGTGACCGGGTTGTCCACGCCCCGCGAGACGCGCAGGTTGAACTGCCCGTCGAGAGCCACGGGCTGGTCCGGGGTGATGCTGATGCTAGCCGTGCCGATGCGCAACTCGGCAGCGCAGCAGTTCACCGTGACGGCCGCCGCCAAGATCAGCATGGCGGACTTCGAGGTTTGCCCCCGGGTTGCGCCGGCGGGCGGCGTGGAGTGGTTGGAAGAATGAATTGCAGCAGTCATAAATCGTCAAATCCCGGGCCTTCAATCGGCGCGGATGCGGTGGAATTGCACGTTGGCAGGGGACGCATCCATCACGGAAATGTTGACGTGAGGAAATGCACTCATGCGTAGAGCCTGCGCTCTTTCGCGAGGCGCTTCAAGCGCAAAGTCGGCGACCGGTTGCGCAGCTTTGTGTTATTCCCGCACCACCCGGGCCGGGGCCGTCCCGCCACGGGTGAGTCTCAGTTCTAGCTTGCGGGTCTGGCAGCCGTGCGGCACCACCACCCGGTACTTTCCGTAGAAGCCCCGGAATCGGGCTTTGCCCTCCGGGTCGGTTTGGACTGATAACCCCTGCGCCTTGGAAATTGCCCCAAGCTTGATCGCCCGGAATTTTCCGCCCCCGCGCCCCCGGTCCGCCACGGAGGCGTCTCCTGTGCCCGCCTCAACTGGTAAACGGCACGCGCGCCAGCACGGTGTGCGTGGCCCCGCTGGCGGCGAGTTCGCTGCGCATCAACAACACTTCCTCCACCCGCCAACGCCCAAAGACTTCGCCGCTCGGCCCGCTCGTCTGCCGGGAAAGCGGAGGCCGCCCCGGCGGCAGGTTTTTTACCCGGCCAATCGTGAGATGCGGCCGAAAGGGGCGGGCTTCTGTTTCACCCCAAGGCTGGGTTGCCTCCCACACGCGCTCTTGGAGCCGCGTCAGCGCGGCCAGATCGCCCGTCACCCCCACCCATAACACGCGCGGATTACGCTCTCCGGGAAAGCTGCCGCTGCCGCTGGCCGCCAGGGAGAAAGCGGCCATCCCCGCCGCCGCCCGCCGCACCGCCGCTTCCAGCGCCGGCACCGCATGGAGCGAAATATCGCCCACGAAACGCAACGTCAGGTGGATTTGGTCCGCGGGAGTCCAGCGGATGGAGTTTCCCCGCCAGTAGGTTTGCAGTTCCCGCTGCAAGGCCGCGAGACGTTGACGGACCGCATCCGGCAAGGCCAGGGCGATGAACACCCGGATGGATTGGGGAGACGGTGTCATATCCCTTGCGGTCTGCGGATCTCGCGCGTGAACCCGGTCCGCAGCGTCAACACGCTAGGGCAACGGTTCACCCCGCGCGACCAGGAGCAACCGATACCATTCCTCGCAGGTCAACTCGATCTCCGGCGCCCGCGCCAGCTCGCGGATGCGCGCGGGGTTGACCGTTCCGATGATGGGCACGATCCGGCTCGGATGCTTGAGCAACCACGCCAGCGCAATCACCGCCCGGGTCGTGCCGTGGGCCTGCGCCACCGCGTCCAACGCCGCCTGCGTCGCGGCCACCGGATAATTGACCGGCGCCTCGAGCGGCCGTTTGGCGCCGTCCCCGAGCAGCCCGCCGGCCAGCGGACTCCACGCCAAGGGCGTGATCCGTTCGCTGAGACATTGATCCAGGGTGCCATCGGTGAATGGGGCCCGCTGGAACAGGCTGATTTCCACCTGCTGGACAATGAGCGGCAGCGGACACGCGCGCTGCAGGGCGGTCAACAGCGTGGGTCGGCAATTGCTCACCCCGAAATACCGGACCTTGCCGGCCTCCCGCAAACGGGTGAAGGCCGCCGCCACCTCCTCGGGATCCGCCAGAAAATCCGGCCGGTGCAACTGGTAAAGGTCAATCGTTTCCAGCCCCAGACGCCGCAACGATTCGTCGCACGACTGGAGAATGTGGGTCGCGGAAAAATCGTAGCGGTGGGGCGAATCCGGGTGCGGCACGCCGGGCAACCGGATGCCGCATTTGGTGGCGATCAATACCCGCTCGCGCATGCCGGAGATTTCCCGCAACACCTCGCCCAGGAGCCGTTCCGCTTCTCCCCGGCAATAAACGTCCGCGTTATCGAACAGTGTGTACCCGGCCTCGTACGCGGTGGCGAGGGCGCGTTTCCCCGCCGCGCGGGAGGCTGGGGTGACTTCCGCCGGCTTCGAGGTGCCCGCCAACCGCCAGCAGCCGTAGGCCAGCCGGCTGCTCACCAAAGAACTGACGCCCAATGTGAGAGTTTGCATGATGAATTTGGTTGTCGGCGGTCAACATGAAGTGGGCCCGGCCCCGATGCAATCCCAATCCGGCATTGACATCGGACGCCATCCGGCAGCCAGCCCAAGGACCACTGCTAGCGGCAGAAACAGTGGCTGATTCGACGAAATCACGGCTTGACAATTGGTTATGGAATCATCATGCTTCAAGCACCGTGAAATGGCGGCAAACAATCCAATGCAATGGTCACTCACTTAACCGTTAGGTCTCAAATTATGCGTCGTCGTGAATCACTCATATGGATCAGCGTCGCGATGGCTGTGCTGGCGGTGGTGTTGCTGCCAAAGGCCAATCCGATCCGGTCTTGGCGTATCACCCAGACCAAAACGATAGCTGATGGCATCAGCATGCGGGTTGAGGATGTTTATGTGTATCCTACCGGAACCAACCGATTTCTTCGTGTCCGATGTCGTTGGTTGGGAGGCAACCCCAATGAGCGCTATGCCGTGAGGGCTTCCATTCGGACTTCGGCGGAATCTACAGAGATTGACCCCAAGTTTGGCTGCCAAGTTGGGGTGCCAGATGACGGTCGTAGTGGCATTCCGATGATTTGGGAGTTTTGGTCAGCACCTGAAGGCACGACACAGTTTTTCCTACGTATTTATACTCGGGAGAAAGCAAAGGACGCCAAGGAGCGGTTTGTCGATTTCCGCATTCCGTATCTGCCAAAAGTGACACCGCATGGGGAGATTGAGATCTAACAAAACGCTGGAGCAAACCGCCTGGGCGCTTTCGGTTTGGCGCTGCGGACTTCCGCCGTTCGGAAGTCGCAGGTCGCGTGGCTCAGCTTTTGGCCGTTAGCAGCGTCCGCACCTCCCACCCCACATGACGTTTCAACCACAGAACAAAGAGCGGTTTGAGCGCTTGCGCGCTCTCACGCCCATGGCCGCCGTGCGCGCATGGCTGGACGGTGACTTCGGGATCGGCGATGAGCCGGCTCCTCGCAGCCATTCGCCGCGACACGCGAGTTGCCGGCTCTGACGATGACATCACCGACATCATCTGCGGTGCGATGGACGACGGCTTGGGCGCCGCGGCGTGCTTGGAGCGTCTGGCCACTCCGAGATGATTTATCTAGCCTCACAAGCCACGCCGCCTGACCCTGCAGTGCTATCTCCCAACATCATCGCATTCTGCAAAGATTTTACCGGAGCGCGGAATTTATTCCGCGAGTGGCCCGCTGACCTTGAAACACGCGGAATAAATTCTGCGCTCCTTTGGTTGCGGCTTAGCCGCGTTAAGCTGCTGCGCCTATGAGGATTGCCAAGCGGGTTCGTGAGCTTTTCGCCAGGGTTTTTTCTCGCGAGGCCTTCGGCGCGCAGAGGCGCACGGAGGAGCGTTCAGAGAAAGTGCCCCGGAAGCTTCGGGCCGGAATCAAGTTGTTGAATGAAATCGTCGGGTACGGCGATCCGGTCCAAGACTCCGATCGCGTTGACGCGGTTCTCAAGTTTTATCGCAATAAAGGGGATCCGTTGGAGTTCGAGACAATCCTACAGGATCCCATCCCCTACGTGACGACCCTCGAGGGGAAACCGGTGATCGCGTGGCAGGCGCCGAAGATGCACCGGTCAAACGTCAGCTACCAGCGACTCTGGTTGTTGGCCCGGCAAGCGGATGTCCTGCCGGGAATTTATTACGCGATTCTGGGGATGCGGACGATGGGATACCGGCACGTTGCCATCCCCCCGCATCTCTTTGCTCATGCCATGCACCAAGCCTGCGGCATTGATCGAGAATCAGTCATTCGTTTGGAAATCTTTCTGATCCGGATCCACCCAAAGCACCGACGATAGGTCCACAAGCCGAAGCGGAGCGCCGGGACGGAAACAAGCGCGTCAAGCGCGGCATCGTGGGGCCAATCCACGCAAAACCCGCCACCCGTAAAGCAAACGATTCACCCCCAGCGCCGCCGCCCTCGGGAATCCCTGCTTGCTTGCGGTGACCCGCCGGATAAGCTGCCGCAAATTACGCGACATGGACACGGCCATCGTCATTCTCATCGTCTTGGTGTCCGGGATCGTCTTCGGGGTGATATTGGGTTTCATGATTGGGTTTTCACGCTCCATGCGTGAAGCGGCGAAACAAATTCATGGAGCCAAGAATCCCCTCGTCCCCAAACTGTTCATTGGCACCGGATGCGTCCTGCTGGTGGCCGCCTCAGCCACAGCGATTCATACCTGGCATTTCACCCGGACGGCCCAACGCACGACCGGCACGATCCTCGAAATGCGCCAGAAGACGGATAAGGGTTCGGGAGACGTTACTTATGCCCCCACCTTTCAATTTGAGGATGCAGCCGGCGCCCAGCATACGGTGGCGTCGAGCTTTTATTCCTCCCCGCCCGAATTTCACGTGGGCGACAACGTGTCGGTTTTGTATCGGCCCGATGCGCCGCGACGCGCGCGCATTGTCAGCTTCCGACAGCTTTGGGCTCTACCGATCGTGCTGGGAGTCATGGGCGTTGTGGCCGTGCCCCTCGGCGTGATTTTGCTTAAAAGGAACACACCACCGGCTGAGGCCCGGCGACCGCTGAACTTGGTTCGGTGACCATCTGGTGCCGCTTAATACGGTGCGGTCAACGCTTGAAACTTCATTCCATTGAAATCGTACAGCAACTTTTCCCCGCACAACTGCTTTCGTCCCAAGCGCGCCACGCGCAACTGTCCGGCAACCGCAAAGACCAATCGCCCATCCACGTAATCCGCCCATTCCCATTCCGGAAAAACCAACGTCGTATCGGTGGAAATCTGCCGCAACTCATGGGCGTCCCAATAACAGCCGCGCCCCGGCGGCTGATCCACTTCCGCGTAGGCCGGTTTGCGGAGGATCCACGACTTTGGCAGTTGCTTCTCGAAGAGCGTGGCGCCTTGATATTCCTGGGCGTGCATGCGCCAGCCATCACGTTGCAAGCGGTTGTAATAAACCGTCAGACACTCTCCGCCAAAATAGGTCTGCGGACCGCCGTTCTGATTGCGATGCAGACGGCTGGAGCGCTTTAACTCTGTATGGCCGTAACCGTCATTGAGCCAGAATTCGTGCTCGGACAAAAACAATCCGCCACCGTGCCAGCAATCGCCTTTGGCAAATAAATCCAACGCCTTCAAAAACGGCACGCGGGAAATGGCGGTCCACGCGCCGCGCGTTTCCGATTCCCACCGCCCGTTCATGGCGAAATACAGGAAATGCTGGCCGTCCGGCGATAGATCCGAACGCCGCTCGTAAATCCGACCACGCAGCCACTGTCCCACGCGGAAAGCATCACGCGTGCGATTCCACAAAACCGCGCACACCGATTTCGACGGGCCGCGCCGGATGACCAACCCGACCTTTGCCTCGCGCGCAAGCAACACATGCAATCGCGCCGGGAAACGGCCGCGTTCAACGGGAGGGAGTGGCGGTCGCATGTTGTTCAGATGGTTTTCCCCCAGCGGGCGGGCGTACGGGCAGGCCCGCGTTGTCGCGTGGCCCCTGGCCAGGCGGCAGAAATTGCGATTGATCCGGCGAAATCACGGCGTGACAACCCGTTGTAAAATCATTATGCTTCGGCCACCGTAACATGGCGACAAATAACCCAATGCGACTGTCGTTTAATTAACTGTTCGCGCACGTCGTGGGCAAAGCGAACACGCACAGCAAACTGAACCGCCACCATGAAAACAAGAATCGGCGCAACGAAAGGAATCGCCATCGTAATTACGGCGCTTGCCCTTGCCAGCGTCGGTCGCGCCCAACTCCAAGAACCGCCCAAACTGGGCAGTTACTATTCAGCGAAGGATTACGAGTGGAAGCCGCCGTGGCCCTTCAACCCGCATCCCGAATTGCCAGCGGTTGAGTTTGCGCCGGGCAAGTTCCTGGCGGATGACACCGGCGTGCCCGACACACCGGAGCAGGCCGTCGCCCGGAAGCGGCACGCGAAGGCTGCCGCGCTGGCCAAGGCCATCGCCGCCGACCCCGTACTGGCGGCGGCGGCACATCAGGCGGCAGAAGACGCCAGACGCCGTGCCGAGGAAGCGTGGCAACAGAAAAAGGTGGCGCTTGCGCCGCAGACGCGGGCGCTGATTCCGCCCGGCCGGGCGGCGAGCGAGGAGAAGCGGCAGGAAGGCGAAGCGGAATTCGCGGCCTTGCGCGAGCAGGCCACCCGCTCGGCTGCCGAGCAACCAGCCAAGGAGCGCGCGTTGGACGAGTTGTCCAAACGCCTTGGCACGCCACGCGAGATTCAGGAATCTGATGGGCGAAAGCTGATTCTCGTGGACGAGATTGCCGGCGGGCCGGCCTACGTCGGCAGTCACAACACGGCGGCGGCGGCCAGCATCAGTGCCGACGAATTGTGGCCGCTGGGCGCGTGGCCCTACTCGGAGAGTAATACGGGGCGCAACCTGACCGGCACAAACGTCACGCTCGCATTGTGGGAGACAGACGGCGGGGTGCGGACCAACCACATTGAGTTTGGCACGCGGGTCCGGCAACGGGACAACGCGATGCTGGACACCAGCGGCCATGCGACTGCCGTGGCCGGCACGATGGCCGCCGGTGGAGTCCGCAGTATCTTCGGACAGTTCTACCAGGCACGCGGCGTGGCGTATCAGGCCAATGTCTTTGCCTACGACACGGCAAATTTCAAGAGCGAGCGGGAATCGGCTGCAGCGGGGGATGCGACCAATGCGCCGGTGTTTCTGGCCAACCATTCGTGGGGACTGGCCAACGGCTGGCGGCGTCACCGGACCCTCACCAACCAAGTCGGTGTGGTGGTCACCAACGTTTGGGTTTGGTGGGGTCCGCCGGGAGCGAGCTTTTCCGAAGACCCAAAGTTCGGGCTTTACACCATTCCGAACGACGCTGACATCGGCTGCGTCCAGGTTGACCGATTCCACAATGCAGAGGCGATTCGTCATTTAATGGTCTATTCGTGCGGGAACGACCGGCTTGAAGGGCCGACCAATTCACCCGGCACCTACTATTGGTTGAGCAACGGCGTGTTCGTGGTGAGCACGACTACACGCGACTGGCTGGACGGCGATGACGGCGGTTATGACTCCCTCGCCGCACCCGGCACCGCAAAGAACGTGCTGACGGTAGGAGCGTGCGAGGATGTTTACTGGGTCAGCAATCACTTTGTGATCTTCGGTTTCGGACCCGGTGCCAACGCCGTTCCAGCCACTTTCAGCGGTGCCGGCCCCACCGATGACGGGCGACTGAAGCCTGACTTGGTTGCGGTCGGCACGCCGAATCTGTGGTTGCGCTATCAATTGGGAGAGGTGAGTAGCGGGTATATCCTCGGCCTGATCTCGCCCACGGCGGCAGCGGTCAACCAGTACGAGGTGTTCGCCGAAGGTACGAGCTTTGCCGCGCCGGGCGTGGTGGGCGGGCTGGGGTTGGTGTTGCAGCGGCGGGCGCAACTCTATCCTGGACTAACCAACGCGGCGGATGCCTGGCTGAATTCCACGCTCAAGGCCGTGGCGATTGACACGGTGGATGAGGTCGGGGCCGAAGGGTCGGACTACCGGCTGGGGCACGGCATCTTCAACGCCCGGCGCGCGGTGGAGCGCGTGGAGCAGGACTTCAATTGGGGACGCGGCTCGCTCATCAAGGAGTTCACGTTGGCACCGACGCAATCGGTTTCGTGGGTGGTAACATCCAGCGGGACAGAGCCGCTGTCCGTGACGGCGGCCTGGAGTGACCCGCCGGGGCCGGCCATCACCAATGTCACGGCGGCGGACCTGCCCGATCCGATGCTGGTCAACAACCTCGATGTGGTCGTTGAGCATTTGGGCACGGCGACGATCTCCCGTCCGTGGGTATTGAATCCCGACCTGACGAACAAGACGGCGGCAGCCCGTTCGGCAGCGGCCACGCGGGGCGTGGACAACCGGAACAATGTGGAGCGCATTTCCATTGCGTCACCAGCGGCGGGCGAGTATCGCATTACGGTCACCCACTCCGGCGGGCTGCCCGGCAATCCCGCGCCGACGACGCAGAAGGTCTCGGTGGTTCTTGGCGGGGCAACGCCGCCGGTGCCCGTCATCACCGCGCTGGAGAAATCACCCACGACGAACGAGTTTCTGTTGACGTTTGTGGCCGACCCCGGCGCCTATTTCACGATTCTGGCCTCCACCAACGTCGCCACCCCCCTGGCCAACTGGACCGCGGCTGTCTCCGTGCTGTCCGAGAGCCGCACCAACACCGTGCCATTGATGAGCCCAGCGGGCGTGCGCTTCTGGCGTATGCGGAGGGGGCAATGAGCAAGAAAGTGCTGAGTGTTTTATTGGTCGCCGCCGGGCTGCTTGGCCTCGCGGCGGCCGGCGCCGTTGCCCAGGGAACGATTACGGTTGCCCTGCCGGAGCCGCTGGGAATTGGCAGCGATATGCTCAATGGCTTTTACTATCCGATTGACTTCAACAGCGACGGCCTTACCGATTTTACCTTTGGCGCAAGCCCAGGCTCTGTGAGCCTGCGCACGGAGCGGGCGAACCGGGTGGTTATCAGGCTCTCACCACCGCCCAACATTGGCGGCCCAGTCGCCCGTTTGGAGGAAGGTTTCCTCGTCGGTTCATCGCTCGATCCAACGTGCGCTTGGCTTTCCAGCGATCCGGTCGGGGGCTACGTGTCGCCAGGAGAAATCGCCTTTGCGACCATAGCGATGCATCTGAGCAGCGGAACACTCAGCGAGTGGCCGGGCAGTCCAGGCGCGCGCGGCTTCATCGGCGTCCAGTTGGAACTGGAGGATGGATTTCACTTCGGGTACTTCGACGTGACGATGGCGGCAGAAGCTGGCGGTGTGCTCCATGGCTGGGCTTACCATTCGGTGCCGAACGCTCCCATTTTTGCGCGCCCCGTGCCGGAGCCATCCACTTGGGCGTTACTGGTTGGCGGCGGCGTCTTGATGGTGTGGTTCACACGAAAGAGAGATGAAAGGAGGGGCTAACCAAGTCACTCGGGCGAACCGCCGCCCCGCTTCGCCGTTCAGGCATCGCGGGCTTCGACGTCGCGCCGTCCTCAACGCACCGCCGGCGAAACCAGATTCAACGCGCCGCGCCGGGCGTCCAGGTGCGCTTGAACACCCAGCGGCAACGTGGCGTTGTGCGGGATGTGGCCGAACGGAAGGCCGCTCACGATCGGCACTTTCAAGGGAAGCAGGCGCTCGCGGAACACATCCTCCAGCGTTTGCCGGTATTCCTTCATCCGCTTCGCTTTCGGGTCGTGACAATCCTTGTTGATGCCGATGGCGATGCCCGCCACTTGCTGCAGGATGCCGGCGTTCAGCAGGTAAGTGAGCATGCGGTCCATGCGATACGGTTCTTCGCCCAGATCTTCGAGAAACAAAATGCGGCCGCGGAAATCGGGTTGCCACGGCGTGCCGATGAGCGTGCAAAGCAGGGTGAGATTCCCGCCCACCAACGGCCCCGTCGCCTCGCCGCGGCGCAGGATCTGAACCGTCCGGCGGCGATACCCCTGCGCGATGCTGCCGTAGGCGACCGGTTCGGTTAACAACCGCAGGAAACTCTGCAGGGTGAACTTCGGCATGTCGGCGTTCACAAAGTCCGAGTTCAACATCGGCCCGTGGAACGAAACCAGCCCGGCTTGCTTTAAGAAGGCGCAGTGCAGCGAGGTGATGTCGCTGTAGCCCACGAAAATTTTCGGATGGGCGCGAATCACGGCATAATCCAGCAGGGGCAGCAGCCGTGCGGTGCCGTAACCGCCGCGCACGCAGATGATCGCGCGAACCGTGCGGTCGGCGAACAGGCGCATCAAATCCGCCGCGCGTTCCCGGTCGCGTCCCGCCAGAAACCCCCAGCGCGCCCGCACATGGGGCGCGAGTTTGACGCGGAAGCCGAGGGATTCCATTACCGCGACGGCGCGGTCCAGGTTGCGCGGATCCGGCGGGGCACTGGCCGGGGCCGCAATGCCCAGGGTGTCGCCGCGTTGCAGACGTTGGGGAATTTGTAACATAGCTGAGTCCGGGGGATGGGTTGGGTTTAAGTTTCCCGCAAGGCGCGCAAGGCCTGGCAGGTTTGAGCAAAGACGGATGCCAACTCGGCGATGGCGGCGGGCGCGTCTGTCAGGTTGCCCGCCGCGGCAGCGTGTTCCAAACGCAGGCAGCGGGCGGCCACCTCGCGGGCGCCCAGGCTCATGCTCATGCCGCGCAACGTGTGCGCGTGCATTTTGATTTGCGCGGGATCGTCGGGGCTGGCGCGGAGCTGCTCCAAGCGTTCCGGAGCGCATTCCAGATAGAGATCCACCAACTCGCGGAGCAGCGACACGCCCTCCGCGGGCGGTAATTCGCGCAATTCGTCCAGCACTGATTCATCCAACAGACTGGCCGCCGGACTGGCGGGGCGCGAGAAAAACGTGGCCGTATCAAACTCGCGAATCTTGGTCGGGCCCCAGCGTTCGATGGCTGCCTGCAACTCCTGCACCCGCACCGGCTTGCTGATGTAGTCATCCATGCCGGCGGCCAGACAACGTTCCCGGTCGCCGCGCAGCGCGGCGCCGGTCATGGCGATGATGCGGGGGCGTTTGTCCCGGGACCACCGCGCGCAAATCTGCCGGGCGGTTTCCAAGCCGTCGAGTTCGGGCATTTGCACGTCCAGGAACAGGATGTCATAGGCCCGGCGTTCCAAGGCGGACAGGACTTCCAAGCCGTTGGCGGCGGCATCCGCGTTGTAACCCAACTTGCGCAAGACACTCTGGCCGACCCGCACGTTGATGGGATTGTCATCCGCCACCAGCACCCGCAACGGAAGCCGTTCGCCGAGGGTGCCATCCAACAATGGCGCGGGCGGCGCACTCTGCTCATGCCGCACCCGCACGCCCAAGGCACGACACACCGCCTCCAACAACTGCCCGGGCCGCAACGGTTGATGCAACCAGCCGGCGACATCGGGACAACCGGTCCCCGGTCCCTCACTGCGTCCAGCGAGGGAAAGCCGGCCCGCCATGAGGACCCGCAGCGGCCGCGTGGCGGTGCGGCGCCGGCGGCGCAACTCCTCCACCACCATGATGCCGGTCGTCTCCGGCAAATACTGATCCACCAAGGCCAGATCAAAATCCTCCGCCGCAACGCGTTCGTACGCGGCGGCGGCGCTGTCCACCGTCGTCACCCGCAATCCCCACCGCCCGGCCCAGCTCCGCACCAATTCCTGATTGGTGGGGTTATCCTCTACGACCAAAAGACGTTTGCCGCGCAACTGCGGTTGTTCCATCTGCCAGGCCGCCGGAACGTTGGCAGGGCCCGTACCCGCGACCATGGTGAAATGAAAGGTGGCCCCCTGCCCCGCCGCGCTTTCCACCCAAATCCGGCCGCCCAACAACTCGACCAGCCGATCGCAAATAGCGAGGCCCAAGCCGGTGCCGCCGTATTGCCGGGTGGTGGAAGCGTCCACCTGTTGAAAGGATTTGAAGAGCCGGTGTTGTTTTTCCAAGGGAATGCCAATCCCGGTGTCGCGCACGGAAAAGTGCAGCAAACACGGCGGCGGTTCCGCCGGCGATGATGACGTTTCCGACGTTCGCCGACCCAGCGAAGTGGAACGGCTGCCCGGCGCCGGATTGAAGTCCCGTCCTTTGCGACCCCCGGGCGCGGCGGCCACGCTGACCACCACTTCCCCGGCGGCGGTGAATTTCACGGCGTTGCCGATCAAGTTCACCAGAATCTGCCGCAACCGCGTGACATCGCTAATCAGGATTTTCGGCAGCGCATCATCCACTTGATAAACCAAGTCCAGCCCTTTCTCCGCGGCCTGGGGCGCCAGCAAATCCAGCGCTTCTTCAATACAGGTATGCAGTTCGAAGGGATGATGTTCCAACTCCAGGCGGCCCGACTCGATCTTCGAGAAATCCAGAATATCGTTGATGATGGTCAGCAGGGCGTCGGCGCTGCTGCGGGCGGCCTCCACGTATTCCCGCTGTTCATCGGTCAGTTCCGTGTCCAACAACAGGGAGACCATGCCGATCACCCCGTTCATGGGGGTACGGATTTCATGGCTCATGTTGGCGAGGAACTCCGATTTCGCCAGCGTGGCTTCCGCGAGCTTCTGGTTCAAGGCCACCAACGCCGCGTTGTTTTGCACCAGTTGCTGCTGGCTCTCGCGCAGGGCGCGAAACGCGGCGTCGCGTTGCCGCTGGTTCAGGTACGCCCGCGTGTGGTAGCGGATCCGTGCGACCAATTCCACCTGGTCCGGCAGTTTCACGAGATAATCGTTGGCCCCCGCCGCGAACGCTTCTTCCTTGACGCGCGAATCTTCGTTGGTCGAGAGAACGATGATGGGAATGTCCCGCGTGGCTGGATGAGTCCGATACTGGCGGACCAGCGTGAGCCCGTCCAATTCCGGCATGATCAAATCCTGCAGGATGATCGTCGGCCGGATTTGCTGGGCCACCGTGAGGGCTTCGCGCGCGTCCGCGCAATAATGCAAATCCAGTTGCGCTTGGTCGGTCAGGAGACGGCGAACGGCTTCGCATACCATGGCCTGGTCGTCCACCAACAATACCATGGCGCCGTATTCGGCGGGCACGGATTCAGAAGCGGACGGCGCCGGGGTGGGTTCGGGTGGAGAAGGCGTTCCCGGAGCGGCGGAAGGGGTGGAAGGGGGTGTGGCCATCAGTTGTGGAATTGGGGGTTTTTGCGGGTCAAGCCGGTCGCGCCAACCCGGGCGGAGGTTGGCGGTGTTGGACGGGGACGGCGCCGGCGGGTTTGCACCAGCATGGCCAGGCGCGGTCCAATGTTTTCCAAAGGCAAAATCTCGCGGGCGGCCCGCAATTCGGCCGCCGCTTTGGGCATGCCATAAACCGTACTGGTCGCCTGATCTTGCGCCACGGTTATCTGCCCCGCTTCGCGCAGCATTTTCAGCCCGCGCGCGCCGTCGCGGCCCATCCCGGTCAGCACGACTCCGATCACGTCGCCTGGCCAGTATTTCACGATGCTTTGAAAAAATAAATCCACCGACGGCCGAAGCGCTGCGCCCGTGGGGTTTGGCGAATAAACCAAACGCTGGGCCTTATCAAACACCAGATGATCCTCGCCGTTGGCGACCAACACCAGACCCGCCTGCGGGCGATCCCCCGACTGGATGAGCCGCACCGGCAACGGAGTCTGGCTGCTCAACCAACGGACCAAGCCCGGCGCGAATTGCGTGTCCACATGCTGCACAATCACCACGGCGGCGGGAAAATCCGCCGGCCAGCAACCCAAAATCCGGGCCAACGCCGCCGGCCCGCCGGCGGATGCGCCAATGGCCACCAGCGGCGCTGGGCTGGCTGCATTCAGACCGGATGTTGCGCTGGCCGGGTGCGAACGTGACGCCAGGGAACCCGGCGTTAAATCGCGGGCGGGCTTGGCAGACAAGCTCCGGGTGCGAATTCCGGTGAGCCGTCGGATTGTATCAATCTTGGCCAGCAACTTGTCCGCAGTCTCGGCGGTGACGGACGATACGAGTCCGGGAAGATGGAGGGCATCCAACGCCCCGGCGCCCATGGCCTCAAAGATCCGGGCATGATCTTGTTTCCCCTCCGCTGTCACGACGACGATGGGACAGGGCGAGCGATCCATTATCCGGCGAATGGCTTCAACGCCGCCCATCCGGGGCATGGTCAGATCCATCAGGATCAAATCGGGCCGTTCCCGCGCGCATAATTCCACCGCCGCGCCGCCATCAGCCGCAACCCAAGCCACACCATGTTCGCCGGTGGACAGCACCACCCGACGCATGGCTTCAACCACCGTCGGCAGGTCATTGACGATGGCGATTCGCATGGCTGGACAGGACACTTCGTTGACGTTGGCACGCGGCGTGAGGCGCGGTGATGGCGAACTCTAACCCGTAAGCAGAGGCGCGGCGCGGCGCGCTTTTCCCCTTCCCTGTTTGCCGATTTATCATGTTCACATTTCTGGTTCGCCGATCAGGTCCACGACCGCTTGGAGCAATCTTTCGTCATGAAAACCGCTTTTGGTCAGATAATAATCCGCCCCGGCTTCCAAACCGCGCAGCCGGTCTTCATCCCGGTCTTTATACGAAACAATCATCACGGGCAAGGATTCAAGTCGGGGGTCGCTCCGCACCAACCGCGTCAATTCGATGCCGTCCAGCCGGGGCATGTCCACATCGGTGATGACCAAGTCGAAACGGCCGGTGCGGGCGGCGTTCCAGCCGTCCATCCCATCCACCGCCACCTCCGCGTCGTAGCCGCGGTTGAGCAACAGTTTACGCTCCAGCTCGCGCACCGTGAGCGAATCGTCCACCACCAACACCCGTTTGCGGCGGGGCGCGGCGAGGGCCGGGGCGCGGTCGCCCAAACCGGCGGCCCCGCCTTCCGCCAACACCTTGGCCACGGACCGCACCACATCGTCGGGGTCCACAATCAACACCGGCGCCCCGTCTTCCAGCAACGCCGCCGCGCTGATGTCTTTGACCTTGCCAAGCCGGGGATCCAGCGGTTGCACCACCAATTCGCGTTCCCCGAGAAAACGGTCCACCACCAAACCGAATTGCTCCTGGCGATTCCCCAACACCACCACGGCGAGGGTGTCACCCAGGGTCGGCGGTGGACGCCCCTCCAAAATTTCATGGGCCATGACCAACCCGACTGTCTCGTTTTGCAGCCGAAAATGCGGATGACCTTCCAACGATTCCACTTCCGCCCGGGACAGGTGCAGCACCCGGTTAAGCCGGCCCAGCGGAAAGGCGTAGGCTTCCCCGCTGATTTCCACCAGCAACGCCCGCAGCACCGAAAGCGTGAGCGGCAGTTGCAACTGAAACCGCGTGCCCCGTCCCGGTTGGGAATTGACCCGCAGACTTCCCCGCACGCTTTTCACCAGGTCTTGCACGATGTCCAACCCCACGCCGCGGCCCGACACTTCGGTGACCTGTTCCCGCAGGGTCACTCCGGGCAGGAAAAGAAACTCCAATAATTCCGCTTCACTGAGGCTCTGGGCCACGTCGGGGGCCGCCAGTCGTTTATGCAGAATGACCGCCCGAACGGCCTCCAAATCCACCCCCGCGCCGTCGTCGGTGACCATCACCACCAACTGACCGGCGCTATGCCGGGCTTCCAGGCGGACGGTAGCCACCGGAGCTTTGCCTTGTTGCCGCCGGACGTCCGGCGGTTCGCAGCCGTGGTCCACCGCGTTGCGCAACAGATGGGCCAGCGGCGTCTCCAGCTTCTCCAAAATATCCCGGTCCACTTGCGTGTGTTCGCCCACGATTTCCAAACGCACTTCCTTCCCCAAACTTTGGGCCAGATCCCGGATCATGCGCGGAAACCGCCGCACGCCATCGCTGAAGGGACGCATGCGGGTGCGCAAGACTTCCAGATACAGCCGGTGCGACAACTGCGCGCTGCGCTGATCGAAGCGATCCAACTCCGCCAGGCGCTCGTCCAAAAAGCTGCGACACTCTTTCAGTTGCGTGTTGAATTCCTGCATCTCGCGCAGCGCGTTTTCCGCCCCGGGCACCTCGCGCAACGCCCCGGCTGTGCGCGCCAAATCCGCCTCGATCTCGGCATGCTGGCGTTTGAGCCGCTGCATGTTGAGCGCGAAGGGGCGCAACCAACGGGATTCAACCAAGGCTTCGCCGGCCAGTCCCAACAGCCGGTTGAGATTCTCCGCCGTCAACCGCAACACGCGTTCCGGCAAATCCGGCAACCCGCCAGTTGTCGGATACGCGGTTGGCGCTGGTTGCGCGGGAGCCGTCGTCTCCGGCGCCGTCGGCAGGACAACGGGCATTTCATCGGCGGCGGCGGGCGTTGTAGGATTTGCCGGCTGCGGGGGTGAGGGGCTTGTCGCAACGTTCGTTGTAGAGATCGGGTTGCGTAGCGAGTTGACGGATGCCTCCCAATGGGACGCCTGTTCCCGCAGCCAGGATTCGCGTTCCGCATCCGGACAGCATCCCAGATTTTGCAATAAATCCACCCCGCGAAACAACGCGTCCATCCGGGCGGCGTCGAGCCGCAGTTGCCCGCGTTGAAGGGCAACGAAGCAGTCCTCCAACGCATGGGCGAGACGCACGGCCGGATTGAGTCCGACAATGCGGGCGGCCCCCTTGAGCGAATGGGCGGCGCGCATGAGGACTTCCAAAGGGGCGGACGATTCCGGTTGACGTTCCAGCTCCAGTAATCCCGCAGTGAGCGTGGCCGTCTGGTTTTCCGACTCGACCCGGAACAATTCCATCAACGACAACTGGCGGAGATCGTCCGGGGCGTTCACGCGAGACTGCGGTTGAGGTGAAACAACAGAGCGTCGGCATCGAGCCAGCCCACGGAATGCCCGTTCCAACGCAGCAAGCCGCGGGTAAACGTGCGGACGGCCTGGGTGGCAGTGACCGGCGGCGGCATCAGGTCTGTTTGATGAAAGCGCTGCACCCCCGGCGTCTCATCCACGGCAAACGCAAACCGATTTCCCTGTGCGTGGACCACCAGCACGCAGGGGCAACAACGGGCCGTGAACTCCTCCGCGCCGGGCGCGTGAGGTTGGAGCAACCGCGCCAGCGAAACCAGCAGTAGCAATTCCCCCCGGATGTTGACCACCCCCAAGACCACCCCCCGCCGCCGATGCGGCAGCGTGTGCATGGGACGGTCCTCCGCGATTTCCTGCAACAAAACCGTGTCCAGCGCAAACCATTCCGTGCCGAGCCGGAAGATGACCGTGGAAATATCCCACGGCGCCGCGCGATGTTTGGCCTGCGCATAGTGCGCCGCCCACTGTTGCCGATACCCGACGGGCAGGTCGCGATTAAGCAATCCGGCCGCCGCCCGGGTAAACGTGGGGCAATTTCGACAATGCACCTGCCGCGCCAGTTCGGGGCAGGACCCATCCCCGTAAACGCCGATTCGATGCCAACACTCATCCAACGGCGTGAGCGCGGAAGCGGGCGCGGGTGGCGCCGGCAAGGAGGATTTGGCGGAAGGCGGAGCCATGCGCGATCAAGGACGTTGCTGAACGTGTTCGGCCCGGCGCTGGAAAACCCGGGCGCCGCGCATGTCGCCCTGCCGCTGACATAACAGCGCCATTTGCACCAGGCATTCGCCATGATTCGGGTCCAGATAGAGGGCCTTGCGATAATACTGGGCGGCCCCGGCCCGCCCTTGCGCGTCCTCAATCAGTCCCAGGAGATAATAAACCTCCGAGGAAACCCCATACACTTCGAGATGGCGTTCGCACAGTTCGGCGGCCTCGCGCAACTGACCGGCATTCGCCAGGCGACGCGCCGTCTCCAGGAGCTCGGCGGGGCCCGGATCGCCGGCGTGCGCCGGGTGCGCGGCTGGTTTTTCGACGGCGTTTTTCCCCTTCTGAAGCGAAGCCGCTTTCCGCACGGGGGCCCGCAAGGAAATGCTCGCGCCGGAACTCTCGCCAGCTTGATCGTGCGAATGAGCAGCATGCGGGATTGATTTCCGACACGCAAAGGCCATGGGGAGACGGGCGGATTCAAAGCCATAATTGACGACCAAGGGCAGCTCCGCCGCGCCGACAAACAAAAATCCAGTCGCGCTCACCAGCGCGGTCAATCGCTCCAAGGCACGCGTCCGCGCCGCTCCATCAAAATAGATGAGCAAATTGCGGCAGAACACAAAGTCGTACGGCGGCTGGCCGGCCAGCAATCCGGGATCGAGGATGTTGCCGCGGGAAAAGCACACGCAACCCTGCACATTGGCGTTCAGCGCAAAGCCGTCTTTCACGCGTTCAAAATAGCGATCACGAAAAGCCAGGTCTTTGCCGCGAAAAGAATTGCGCCCATACACCGCGCGCTGAGCGGTCGTCAATGCCCGCTGGCTCAGATCCACAGCATCCACCTGAAACTGTGTTGCGGGAATGCCGCCATCTAAAAGCGCCATCGTCAGCGAGTAAGCTTCCTCGCCGGTGGCACAGGGAATACTTAACACCCGCAGCCGACGCGGCGGCGGCGCCGGCGTACCCCGGGCGCGACCGGCAACCTCCCCTTCGCCGTTCGCATTTCCAGCGGCAGCCCCGCGCGCTGGGCGTCCGCGGGCCGGTCCAAAGGTCGTTATGTCGAGGGCGGTGCGGGCCAGTTGGGTAAGCGCCCGAAACGCTTCCGGGTCGCGGAAAAACCATGTCTCGGGGACCACCGCCAGTTCAATCAACTCCTCCGCTTCCGCGGTGGAATCCGTCAGCACCGCATAATACTCCCGCAGAGAGGTTACCCCTCGCAGCCGCATGCGCTGCCGCACCGTGCGCTCCAACACCGCCGGACCGACGGTGTTAAAGTCCATCCCCATGCGATCACGCAACCATTGTTCAATCCGTTTCATCTCCTGCGTGATTGACGGTGACGCCGTCGCCCGACGCCGCAACGGATGCCGTCTTCGGAATGGTGGGAGGCAACAGCCGCGCGTGCAGATGGGCGGGCACCAACTGTTCCGGATCAATCCATTGGATCATGCCCTGGCTGTCGGTCAACACGGGTCCCAACCCCGGCACGGCGCCGGTGGTGAACTCCCGGGGATCGCGGCGGAAGATTTCGGTGGCCTGCTCGACGATCACCCCGAGCAAGGCCGGCTGATCCACCGCCGCGCGGTGATGCAGCACGAGGATGCGGGTGCTCAACGCTTCCCGCGCCGGACGGCCCAGGAGCAATCGCGCCAAATCCAGCACGGGCACCGGTTGCCCGCGGTAATTACACAGGCCGGCCACCTCGGGCGGCGACTGCGGCAGCCGCCGGAGTTCCACCAACGGCAACACCTCGGCCACGCGGCCCGCGTCCAGGACGAAGCGGTCGTCGTCGAGTTGGAACTGGAGGAACAACACGCCTAAGACTCCAGCTTAAACCGCGCCACACTGGCTTGCAGTGTCCGGGCGGCTTCGTTCAATTGTTCGATGGCCAGATTGGACTGGCGCAGAGATTCGGCGGTTTGATGGGCTGATTCACTGAGTTGCACCAGGGTTTCGCTGATCTGTTGCGCGCCGGCGGCCTGGGTTTGCATCCCTTCGTTTACGGTTTGGAACCGCGGCGTCAGGGTTTGGACCTGATGAATGATTTGCGCCAGTTGAATGCTGACCTGACGGATTTCCGCCGCGCCACGCCGCACGTCCTCGGAAAATTTGTCCATTCCCATCACCCCCGCCGCCACGGCGGATTGCATCTCTTTGACCATCTTTTCGATGTCGTACGTGGCCACTGCGGTTTGATCGGCGAGCCGGCGGATTTCCATGGCCACCACCGCAAACCCCAGTCCGTACTCCCCGGCTTTCTCCGCTTCAATGGCCGCGTTGAGCGAGAGCAGATTGGTTTGATCCGCGACCTTGGTAATGGTCGTGACCACGGAGTTGATGTTGGTGGTTTTCTCGTTCAGCACAGCCAGCTTGGCGGTGACACCGCCGGAGGCTTCCATGATTTCGCGCATGATGGCCTCCATGCGGGTAAGGGCGGTCTGGCCGCGGTTGGCCAGGTGGGCGGTTTCACCGGCCACATCGGCCACCTCGCTCATGGTCTGCACCAGTTCGCGGGACGTGGCCGAAATCTCCTTGGAAGTGGCGCCGATTTCGACGGTGGTGGCGGCGATGGCGGTGGTGGTGCTCTGTTGCTCGCGGGAGGTGGCGGAGACTTCGGTGATGGTGGTGTTCACTTGGATGCCCGACCGTTGCACTTGGCCGACGAGCTTCGAGAGGTCATCCGCCAGCCGGTTCAATCCCTCGCCAATGACACCGTATTGATCGGTGCGGTGCCATTGGATGCGCTGGCTGAAATCCCCCTGGCGCATGCGCTCCAGTGCGGCGCTTAATTCCCCCAACGGCCGCATCAGGGCGCGGGCATGCATATGCACGGTCAACCCGGCGAGCAGAAGGGCGACCAACACCCCCACCGTACCCAACACCGTGGCTTTGCGCCCAGCGTCCGTTTCCTGCGATTTCACCACTGCCACCCGTTCGGCAAAATCCTGGAGATACCGGTCGCGCAACCGGATGGTTTCCGCGCGTTTTTGGGTGTACCATTCCAAGGCTTTTTCGGGATTATTCTCCAGCTCCCGCAGCACCTGGGTTTGGAAGACGGCCAGATGTTTCTCCGCATACTCGCGCAGGGTGCGCACGCGGCTGATCAGGTCGGGTTGATGGGGAAACCGCGTCTCAATGTCATTGAGGGTTCTCACGAGATCGTCCTCGGCGTCGCGGCGCCGTTTTTGCTCCGTCACACTGTGCGGATCCAGCAGCAACCCCCGCAGGGATTCGCTCATCTGTAACAGGTCAAAATGGACCCGGTGTGCCAGGGTGGCGAGATCTTCCACCCGGTGTTGCGCCTGGGCGTACCGATGCTGGGTCCAGAGCGCACAGCCCATGCCCAGCAGAAGAAAACCTACCATCAGGTAGACCGGGCTGCGGAGTCGTTGGCTCAGGGTTGCGTGTTTCATGCGAAAGCGACTTCGGGTTGATAATACTTCATGACCGGCGGGTTGTTGACCCCGCAATTGTCTTCCGGCGGCGAATCCGCCGGATTTCACCCACATCAAGGGAACGCGACGTTGTGATCATGGTTGCCCCGTTCGGTCGGCCCTACCTTGCGCCGTCGGGGCGCGGATGACAAGCGTCTTTGCTCCGGCGGCTGGGTATCACCTCCTGTGGCCTAACCCGGTCCTCGTTAAAATTACGGTTCAACCAACCCCGGCAAAACCCACGATCCCAAGGCGCGGCAAGGGCGACCGCCGAATAATGAAGCGGCTTTTACCGTCTGAAAGATGTCGGGCCGGTGCGGAAAATTGTCTTTCGGTCGGCGGACATATCCGTTATCCAGATAGGGATATTTGAAACGTTGAGAATATAATGAAAATGAAGCTGCATCTCTTTGGTAAACTTTCAGCGCTCGTCGCCACCGGTATGGCCGTGCATCTCTTGTTGACCGCTTTTTCCGCGGCGGCGGCCGATGACCAAGAAGTTTTGAACCTCACTCTGCCCGCGCCCACGCTCAAAGGCACCCCGGAAGACTTGCCCACGGGCGCAACGATTGAACCGCTTTCCGACAAGCCGCGTCCGCCGTTCATGACCGCCAAGGGCGTGAAGAACGTGGCCCTCAACAAACCGGTCACCAGCAGCGTCAAGCCATTCCAAGGCGAACTTAATCAGATCACCGACGGCCAAAAAGAGGCGTTTGATTATGACGCGGTTGAGATGAAGAAAGGCACCCAATGGGTACAGGTGGACTTGGGCCAGACCTACGCCATCCATGCCATCGTCATGTGGCACGATCACCGGTACATCCAGGTGATGCGCGATGTCATTGTGCAGGTGTCGGCGGATCCGGAATTCAAAGATCACGTGACGACCGTCTTCAATAATGACGTGGACAATTCCTCCGGCTTGGGCGTGGGCACCGACCGCGAGTATTTTGAAACCCACGAAGGAAAAATCGTGGATGCGAAGGGTGTGAAGGGGCGTTACGTGCGGGCCTACACTAACGGCAGCAGCCTGAGCGCGCTCAACTGCTGGCAGGAACTGGAGGTTTACGCGCTGCCGGCCCCATGAACCGCGGCTGGGCGTTGGCCCTCTGCCTCGTAGCCGTCGCGGGACTGGGAATTCGCAGCACCCGGTTGGCGGTGCGGCCGTTGCACTCGGATGAGGCGGTCAACGCCATCCGGCTCAGCGATTACTGGAGCGATAAACGCTACCGTTACAATCCCCACGAATACCACGGGCCGACGCTTTACTATGCCAATCTGCCGCTGCTCTGGCTAAGCGGCACGCGCAGCTTCAGCGCCCTGCGCGAAACCACACTTCGCCTCACGCCGGCTTTGTTCGGCGTGGGGTTGATTCTTTTATTGGCGGGACTCGCGGACGGTTTGGGGCGGCGGGCCGCGCTCGTGGCGGCGTTGTTGACGGCGCTTTCCCCTGCCCTCGTCTATTACAGCCGGCATTACATCCACGAAATGTTGCTGGCGTTTTTTACGCTGCTGGCAGGAGTGGGCGCGTGGCGATGGACACAAACCCGGCGCATCCTGTGGGCGGGCGTCGCCGGCGCTGGCGTGGGACTGATGTATGCCACCAAAGAAACCTTCATTTTCTGTCTGGTGGCCTTGGTCGGGGCGCTGATCTTGACCGCGTGGGGGGAAGGCGGTTTGAAAACCGTGCGCGCTTGGGCGCGGGCGTGTTGGGGATGGCCTTTGGTGGCCGCCCTGGCTGCGGCGATTGTCCTATCGCAACTGTTGTTCACCTCTTTTCTCACCAATCCCTCCGGCCCCCTTGATTCCCTGCGCACTTATATTCCCTGGATGCAACGTGCCGCCGGCGATTCCCCGCACATTCATCCCTGGTATTTCTATCTGGAACGGCTCTTGTGCTTTCACCGGCCCAAAGGGCTGTGGTGGAGCGAGGGTTTGATTTTGCTTTTGGGCGGCGTGGGCATGCTCGCCGCGGCCACACGACGGGGCGTGTCCCAAGCCCGGGTGCCGTTGATCCGGATCCTGGCCCTTTACACCCTCGGGCTCACCGCGATCTATTGTTTGATCGCTTACAAAACGCCTTGGTGCCTCGTCGGTTTTTGGCACGGTTGGATCGTGTTGGCGGGCGTGGGAACGGTGGCTTTGTTTCAATGGATCCGTTCGTTGCCGGCAAAAATCATCTTGAGCGTCGTCTTGCTGGCAGGGGGAATTCATCTGGGCTGGCAGACGTGGCAGGCGAACTTTGTGCGGGCTGCGGATTGGCGCAACCCGTATGTCTATGCCCAAACGTCGCCCGATCTGCTGCGCTTGGTGGAACAAGTGGAACAACTGGCGCAAATCCATCCGGACGGTCCGCGCATGCTGGTGAAAGTCGCCGCTCCTGACAGCGATTACTGGCCCCTGCCGTGGTATTTCCGCGACCTGACCCGGGTGGGCTGGTATGAGTCGCTCCCCGACGATCCATTCGCGCCGGTGGTTGTTTCCGCCGCCCGCTTGGGAGCGTATCTGGACGAGCGCTCCGACAAAAAATGGCTGATGGCCGGCTTGTATGAACACCGGGCGCGCGTGTTTCTGGAACTGTACGTCGAGTTGGAATTGTGGAAAGCCTGGCTGGAAAAGAACGCGCGCGCGCATCTCCGGCCGGCCGCCGATTAAGTCTGCCCTGCTCCTCACATGAAAACGCCACCAGTTATTCCTTTTGCCGCGTGGCTTGCGCTGGCCGGTCTCTTGGGATGGTTGCCCGGCTTCGGCGGAAACGCCCGCGCCGATGTGACGATTACCGAGTTGCGTTGCGAATCTCGGGTGAACCCTTTGGGACTGGACACTCCTCAACCGCGTTTCAGTTGGGGGCTTCAATCTTCACGCCGCGGCGAAATCCAAACCGCCTATCAAATTTTCGTCAGTTCCAGTCCCGCCCGGCTGGCGCGCGGGGAGATTGATTTATGGGACAGCGGCAAGGTCCATTCGCGCGCGTCCGTTCACGTCCCCTACGCGGGCCGATCGTTGCGCCCCGGACAACGCGTCTGGTGGAAGGTTCGCGCGTGGGACGCCGCCGGCAAAGTTTCGCGCTCCAGCGCGCCCGCTTGGTTTGAAATGGCGCTGCTTTCCCCGGAGGATTGGCAGGCGCATTGGATTCAGCGTTCCGCGCCGGCGCCGCTGGCTGAAGAACACATGTTCGACGACCATCCCGCGCCCCTCTTTCGCAAAGAATTCACCCTCGATAAAAAAGTGGCCCGGGCCCGCGCTTATGTCAGCGGACTGGGTTACTACGAACTCCGGTTGAACGGCGCTAAAGTGGGCGACCAAGTGCTCGATCCCGGGTGGACCCGCTATTCCCGGCGCGTGTTGTATTCCACCTACGACGTGACCGCCCAACTCAAACGGGGGCGCAACGCGGTGGGCTTCATGCTGGGCAATGGTTGGTTCAATCCATTGCCGCTGCGCATGTGGGGCCGGATCAATCCCCGCGACGCCCTGACCATTGGCGAACCGCGCGCCCTGCTGCAACTGGTCATTGAGTTCACCGACGGTTCAACCGAAACCATTGTCACCGACGAATCCTGGCGCGTGGGCGACGGCCCCATCCGACGCAACAGCATTTTTCTCGGTGAAGTCTATGACGCCCGCCACGAGCAACCCGGTTGGGACCAAGCCGGGTTTGATGACGCGGCGTGGGAATCCGCCGTGCTCGCGACCGAACCCAAACTCGGCCCGCTCCGCGCCCAAGACGCCCCGCCCATCCGGGTAACCCGCCGGCTGGCGCCTGTGCGTCTCACCGAACCGCAGCCGGGCGTGTTCATTTTCGATTTCGGCCAAAATTTTGCGGGTTGGGCGCGCTTGCGGGTGAAAGGCCCGGCTGGAACGCGGGTCCGGTTGCGCTCGGGCGAATTACTGTACGACGACGGCACGCTCAATGGCATGACCGCGGTGTGCGGACAGATCAAAGGCGGTGGAAAAGATTACCGCTACGAGGGCCAGGGCCAACCCAAGACGGCGTTTCAACTCGATGAATATATCCTGAAGGGACAGGGCACTGAAATTTTCACCCCGCGTTTTACCTTTCACGGATTCCGTTACGTCGAGGTCACCGGCTTTCCCGGCCGACCGACTCTGGGAGCGTTGGAAGGCCTGCGGCTCAATGCTGATGTCACCCCCGTCGGATCGTTTGAATGTTCCAACCCGATGTTCAACCGCATCCAACAGATGACGCAATGGACATTGTTGGCCAACCTGTTCAGCGTGCAATCGGACTGCCCGCACCGCGAGAAACTGGGGTACGGCGGGGACATCGTCACTTCGAGCGAGATGGCGATGTTGAATTTCGACATGGCGCGATTTTATGCCAAGGCGGCGCAGGACCTGGTGGACGACGTACGCCCCAACGGCGGGTTCACCGAAACCGCACCCTACGTCGGCATCAGCGACGAAGGTCTGGGAGAACAATCCGGCCCCGTCGGGTGGGGCACCGCACAGCCGCTGTTGCTTTGGCAACTCCGCCAGTATTACGGCGAGCACCGCCTGGCCGAAGAACACTACGCGGCGACGAAACGCTGGATTGCACTGCTGCACGAGCAAGCGCGGGATGGCATCCTCGACAACGGCATCAGCGATCACGAAAGTCTGGCCCCCAAACCTCGCGCGCTGACGGGCACGGCGTTTTATTATTTTAACGTCCAATTGTTCGCGCAACTGGCCCGGGCGTTGGGGCGGGATGGCGACGCGTTGGCCGCGGAAGCTCAACTGCAGGACATTCAAGCGGCGTTCAACCAGAAGTTTCTGGAAGCCGGCACGGGGCGTTACGACATCGCCTCCCAAGCCTGTCAGGCGTTCGCCTTGTATCATGAGTTGGTCCCGACGGCAGAAAAATCCCAAGCGCTCGAGGTATTGCTCCGCGACATCGCCGCACAGGATGGGCATCTCACCACCGGGATTTTCGGCACCAAATATCTGTTGCACGCGCTGACCGACGCCGGTCGCGCTGATACCGCTTACGCTATGGTGAATCAACGCACGTTTCCCGGCTGGGGTTACATGCTTGAAAAAGGGGCCACCACGCTCTGGGAACATTGGGCGTTCAGCGACAACACCTATTCGCACAACCACCCGATGTTCGGTTCGGTCAGTGAATGGTTTTACAAAGCGCTGGCCGGCATCGCGCCCGCACCCGAAGCGGTGGGGTTTGACCAGATCCTCATCCAACCACAGCCCGTCGGGGATTTGCAGTGGGCGAAAGCCAGTTATCAATCCGTGCGTGGACGGGTGGCGAGCGCGTGGGAGAAAACCGGAAGCGAATTCAAATTGCGCGTGACGATTCCCGCGAACGCCACCGCGACAGTGCATGTTCCCGCCGCGGCGGACGCAACGATCACGGAAAGCGGCCGCCCTGCGGAACGCGCGCCCGGGGTTCGTTTGTTGCGGAAAACCGACCGGGCCACGGTGTTCACCGTCGGCTCGGGCCAATACGAATTCAAGGTGCGCTGACGCCCCGGAACGCCCGGTGGCCGGCGCGGTCGAAACTCATGCACGTCACCAAAACGCTGCCGTCGCGCAACACCAGTGCGCCCGGGGCGTAATTGTGATGTGCCTCCGCAAAGATCGTTTGCGGGGGGCCGGGCCAGGTTTGTCCGTTGTCGTCGCTGAACAGGCATTTCACATCCATGCGGAAGGCCCTAGGCGGCGTGCCGGGCCGGCTCGGCGTGTCCCGCTCTTCATCCGTCGTAAACACGCATAACAACCGGCCATCTGGCAACCGCGCGAGCCACGGCGAAACCGCCAGGGAATTCTCCCGCTGGGGAGCATAGACAATCGCGCGCTCGGTGCGGCGCCAGCTCCAGGTGCGACCGCCATTGTCACTCGTGACGGCGCGCAGGCAATTGGCGTGGGGCGGTGCGGTCTGCACGCTTTCCATAACGCAAAGCAATCGGCCCGACGGCAGTTCCACCACACTGGGCATGCCGTCGCGGGAAAGGTGGCGCGCATTAAGCGCCCGGGATACGGTGACCGGGCGCCGCCAGCGATGCGCGGCGGCATCCCACGTTTTCCGCGTCAGCCATTGATGACGGAAAAAGCCGCGCCGATGCGGCGTGTCTTCGTCGTCGTAGTAACAATGCAAGGTACCGTCGCGCAAACGCAGCAGAAAACTCGACCACAATCCGCGAAGGGCCTCCGGTTCGCGGACCGGATCATGGGTGGATTGGGCAACCACGCTGTGCGGCTGCCAGGTCTGGCCCGCATCGCGGCTCACCGCCACGCGGATCGAGTAAGTGCGCCGCCCGGCGGCGTTGGTTTGCAGCCGGTTGTGGCGATAACTGTAAAGCACCTCGCCGGTGGGCAACGCGAGCAAATGCCCATCGCCCAAATCCGCGTCCACGCCGGTTTCACTGGCAATCACAGCCTCATCCTGCCAGTGCCGGCCCCCATCCACACTGCGCGCGCAAACCACCTGCACACCTTGCGCCGTGCGCCGCATGCGCGTGGTCAGAATGTCGCCGGAGGCCAGTTGCGCCGCGCCTTTGCCGCCGCCCGCAGCTGCGGATATTTCAGACCATTGCCAGCTTGGGCGGGCAGCCGGTTCGCCGTGACTGGCCACAATCCCGCCAACGACGAGAAGGAACAAAGCCATTCCCCGCCATCCACTTTGGCACCGTGTCGTCTGGATCAACTGCATGGGGCGAGGATTATTCGAGGACAATTGCGGAGGGGGCAACGCTTAAATCGGGCCGGCAAACCGGTTCACCCACCGCAACCCCGGACGGATTTTGAAATTTGTCGGTTGCAGAAAGGCGCGCGAACCGCAATCGTGAGGTATGGCGAAGGCAAAGAAACCGCGAAAGGGCAAGGCCCTGCTGCTGGGCGTGGGATTGGATACCGATGGACATCGTCGGCTCACGGCGGGCCCGAATTTCGTGCTGGCAGGCGGCACGCAGGAAACGCACGAGGCCATGACTGAGAAGGTCGTCAAGATCAACGAAAAGCTCAGTTCCAAAGGCAAAACCCTGGATAACGTGAGCCGCGAGGAATTGGATGACATCGCCCACGAAGTCGGCCTGAAACGGCATCGGCCCGAACCGGACGAAAGGAACTGACTCGCGCGCAACCCACGTCTGGGCTCAAAGACTGGGCACCCGTTTGTCGAAGCGTTCGGGATTCACACCGGCAACGAACCTACCATTCGATGCAGATTTTCCCAAAATGCCGCCCGCTTTGCAGATGGCGGAAGGCCTCGACCAGTTCAGCCGCCGGATAAATCTGGTCCACCACCGGCGCGGCACCCATCACTTCCAAGGCGCGAACAAAATCCTGCTGATCCCGACGGCTCCCCACGATCAAAGCCCCGATCCTGGCCTGCTTGAGCAGCGCCAGCATGATGGGCAGCTCTCCGGCCGTGCCCGACAATACCCCGATCAGGGCGACATGCCCGCCCACCTTCAAGGCCCGGAGTGATTGCTCCAAGGTGGCCGGCCCGCCGACCTCGATGACGTGATCCACGCCCAGTCCGCCGGTCAAGGCGAACGCTTTCTTTCCCCAATCCCGCTCCTGCCGGTAGTTGATGGTAAAGTCGGCCCCCAGCTTCCGGGCGCGCTCCAGTTTTTCGTCGGAAGAAGAGGTGGCAATCACCTTGGCGCCCATTCCCTTGGCGATTTGCAGGGCGGCAATCGAAACCCCGCCCGTTCCCTGAACGAGCACGGTTTCGCCGGCTTTCAATCCTCCATCCACCACCAGGGCCCGCCACGCTGTCAACGCGGAAGTGGGAATCGTCGCCGCCTGCGGATGCGTCCAGCCGCGGGGTGCGTGCGTGAACGCCGTCGTGGGGCGCACCACATATTTTGCCGCCATGCCGTCCACTCCGTCACCCGGAGTGTGTTGGAACCCACCGGCTGCCGGGATGGGCGCCCCCGCCAGCCAGATGGGAAAAAACGTCGAAACCACCGCATCACCAACTTTGAATTCTTCCACGCCTTCGCCCACGGCCTCCACCACGCCGGCCCCGTCGGAAAGCAGGATGCGGCCGTTCTCCGTCGGAATGGTGCCGAGCGCCACCAGCAGGTCGTGATAGTTGAGGGAATTCGCCTTGATGGCGACGCGGATGGCCCCCTTGCCGGGAGCTCCCGGATCCGCTGTTTCTTCCAAAACCAGGCGGTCCAACCCGCCCGGAGATTGCATGCGCCAAGTTTTCATAAATCGTCCAAGCACAGTGATTACTGCAACCACGTCGTTACGTCAAATCAGGCAACCCGAGCCCGACCGAAATACGAAAAGCGTCACCGGCAGATCGCACGCCTTGGATTGTCAGCCTCGCCAGTTTCGCATAGACATTAAGCCGTGACCGTTAACCGCATCGTCCGAATTTTCTGCCTCCTTGTCGCAGCTGCCACTGTTCTTCGCACTGGCGCTGCACCGACGAATCACGTCGTGCGGCCCGAAGACACTGGCGTTGCGCTCGTCAATCCGGGCATGGGCTGGACCTTCCATTTCTTTTCCAACCTGCTGGAAAATTACGGGTCAAAGCTCGAACCGAGCGACACGCTCGACGATTGGCCGGGCTTGTCCGTGGTTTATCTGCGCGTGCCGTGGGGATTTCTCGAACCGAAGGAGGGCGAATTCAACTGGTCATTGCTTGACACACCGGCGCAACGCTGGATCGCCAAAGGCAAACGCATCGCACTGCGGATCACCACTTCCGAAAACTGGATGCGGTATGCCACGCCGGAATGGGTGAAAGCCGCCGGTGCCAAGGGAGTCACTTACCAATTCGGACAAGGACCTAAAGCGGACGGAGCGCAATGGGATCCGGACTTCCTGGATCCGATCTATTTGCAGAAGCTGGAGAATTTCCTGGCGGTCATGGCGCGGCGTTACGACGGCAATCCCAACGTCGCCTTCATTGACATCGGCACGTTCGGTCTGTGGGGCGAGGCGCACACGTTGATGAGCAGTCAGTTGTCCGACGAACAAACCCTGGCCGCCGTGAAACGTCACATTGATCTGCACGTAAAATATTTCAAACACACCCAGCTCTGCCTCAGCGACGATGCCGCCGGTCACGACAAACCGGGTCGCGATTTTCCAATCATGGACTACGCCCGCGCTCGTGGCGTTACCATGCGCGATGACAGCATCATGGTGCAGCCGCCGCCACGCTCGTGGTATCACGCCGAGATGGCGGAAGCGTTCTGGCCCACGCTGCCCGTCATTCTCGAGCACGAACATTTCGGCAGCTCAAAACTGCGCAACGCCTGGGGCGACGGTTCGCTCTTGTTGAAGGCGGTGGAGGATTACCACGCCAGTTATCTTTCCATCCATTGGTGGCCGCGCGAGGAATTGAATGAAAATCGCGAACTGATTCAGCGCATCAATCGCCGGCTGGGCTACCGCCTGCAACTGCACGAAATCTCCTGGCCGGCGGAGGTGGCGCTCGGCGCGCCTTTCACCGTCACCACCAAATGGGCGAACGCCGGTGTCGCGCCTTGCTATGGCGGCGGTTTTTGGGCGCTCACTTTGAAGGACGAAAAAGGCGGCATTGTTTCCGTCAACGTGGCGGAGGATTTTGACATGAAACAACTGCCGCCCGGACCACCAGACAAGATTCCCGTCGCCGAAAGCGCAGCCCGATTTGTCATTGCACACGAATACGTGGATCCGTTCGGTAAATTTGCTCCCGCAACCAAACCGGGCACTTACGACGTGTTCGTTTCCGTTGGTCAGCGCGACGGAACACCGACCATCGCCCTACCCTTGTCCAGCGATGACGGCCAACGCCGCTACAAAATGGGACAGATCATCGTGACGGATCGGGAGTAGTGCGAAATCTTTAACGCTGCTTGACCACGATTCAGCTTCACCAGAATGACTTCGGTGTCTTGAGGTTGGGCAGGAAGAAAACCGTGGTGATCGCAGTTTCCAAAAGCGCCAGAGGACTGGCGCAGTCCAAAAGCTGGCGCGCAGACCGGAGGCGTTTGCGAGCGCGAAGCGTCGTGGAGTGCGGCAGTCCTCTGCCGCTTTCTATCATGCAGGAGAAAGCACAAGGGCGACGGTGTCGGGAAATACTCCGACAGAGGAAACCGACTTACGGCAGCGAATTTCGCACGTGTAGCCACCAAAAAAACGACACCCAACGAAATCACATTTAGTCCCTGCTCGCAGCCAAAGCGGAAGGAACTTTTTTTAGGCAAACATCCCGGGCCCACCCGGGAACAGCTCAGACGTCGTAATAAAGGAAAAACTCGTAGGGATGCGGTCGCAAACGCAGCGCGTCGTGTTCCTTGCGTTTGCTGGCAATCCACATGTCCAGGAAGCTGGTGGAAAACACGTCGCCTTTGAGCAGAAACTCATGGTCGGCTTCCAAACAATCGAGCGCTTCGCCAAGACTGCCCGCCACGTTGGGCACGTGTTTCAGTTCTTCCGGCGGGAGTTCGTAAATGTTTTTATCCAGTGGTTCGCCCGGGTCAATTTTGTTGATGATACCATCCAATCCGGCCAGCAACAGCGCGGCGAAGGCGAGGTACGGATTCGCCGCCGGATCCGGAGGGCGATACTCCAACCGCTTGGCGTGGGGGTTGTTGCTGTAGGAAGGAATGCGAATGGCGGCGCTGCGATTGCACCGGCTGTAAGCCAGATTCACTGGCGCCTCGTAACCGGGGACCAACCGTTTGTAACTGTTGGTGGTGGGATTGCACAGCGCGCACAGGGCGCGGGCGTGTTTGAGCAGGCCGCCGATGTAATACAACGCCATCTTGCTCAGACCGGCGTACTCGCCGCCCGCGAACAGCGGCTTGCCTTTGCGCCATAAACTCATGTGCGTGTGCATGCCGTTGCCATTGTCGCCAAACAACGGCTTGGGCATGAAACACGCCGTCTTACCATGCCGCCGGGCGACGTTCTTGACCACATACTTGTAAACCATCATGGCGTCGGCGGCTTTGACAAGCGTGTCGAAACGAAAATCAATCTCCGCCTGCCCCGCCGTGGCCACTTCATGATGCTGTCGCTCAACCGGAATCCCCAAGTCCATCATCACCAGGCACATTTCCGTGCGGAGATCCTGCTGCGCATCCATCGGCGGCGCCGGGAAATAGCCTTCTTTATGCCGGATTTTGTACCCGAGGTTGGGCATTTCATCGCGCCCGGTGTTCCACACGCCTTCCTCGGATTCCACCCGGTAAAACGACTCGTTGCTCCGGGTGTCGTATTGCACGTTGTCGAAGATAAAAAACTCGGCTTCGGGACCGAACAAGACCGTTTCCGCCACGCCGGTGGAGGTGAGATACCGCTCGGCGCGTTGCGCGATGCCGCGCGGATCCCGCGTGTAGGCTTCCTTGGTACCGGTTTCGTGGATGGTGCAGGTCAGCGACAGCGTGGGCACGGCGCAAAAGGGATCAATAAACGCGGTGGCCGGATCGGGCATGGCCAGCATGTCGCCGGCTTCGACACTTTTCCATCCGCGGATGCTCGAGCCGTCAAACCCGAAGCCTTCGGCGAACACTTCCTCGGTTAATTCGTGGATGGGACAACTAAAATGCTGCCAAGTGCCGATGGGGTCCACGAATTTAACGTCCACCATCTTCGCGCCGGCCTTTTTGGCCAGCTCAATTACGCTTTTGGGCGTGCTCATGAATCTGATCTGCTTGTTTGCTTTCGATTGCCGGAATCGTTGGGTTCATCCGCCAGACGAACCGCCGACACCCGCCCAGCATGACCCCGGCCAAAATTCAAAGTCGAGTGATTTGTTGCGGATCAGGGGGTAGCCCATCCCGGATAAGTCTCTGCGGGACCGGGCATATCGTCCAGGCGCCAAAGATGTCAGACCCCGCATAAACTGGCGGTTTTTGGCGCTCTTTGACTGGTGACAACAGGCCGTTTAGTCCGACCTGACTGACCGGTCTACGCACGATGCGGAGCTAACGCAACGCCAGTCCGATTCCAGCGCCCAGCACCAACACCGGTCCCGGCCTCACCGTTGCGCGTTGAAATCCCGCGCCGCCCGCGCCAGGGCGCGCACGTTCTCCGGGGTGACGCCGGTGGTGGTGGCCCCGCCCAGCGAGAGAATCAACGGATGCCCAGCCGCATCGGCCAACGCTTGGCGGGCCGCCGCGTAGTTTTCCTCGGGTGTCCCGCGTACGCCCAAAGCCAGAGGCGGGACGTTGCCCATGAGCGTCATGCGGCCGCCGAGTCTTTCGCACGCCTGTTTCATGGTCAGGTCCAATCCCCAGTTCAGCACGTCGAAACCCGCGTCCGGAATCAGATCAATACAGGCCGTCACGTTGGCGTCGTTATGAAACACCTTCACCCAGTGCGCCGGGAAAGCGTCGCAATAACGCTTCAGGAAGGGATGGGCAAACTGCTGGTAATGCTTCCGGCCAATGAACCCCGCGAGGTCATCCAGCACCAGAATGCCTTCCACGCTGTCGCCTAGGACCTCCGCCTGCGCCCGGAGCCAGCCGATGCCGAGATCCGCCGCCAACGACAGCAATTGCATCGTGCGCTCCGGATGATCCACGATGTCCTCCATCAATCCCGTGACTCCCCGGAAAAACGACGCAATAGTCAGCGGTCCGCGCGCGGCGACAACCGGCACAATGAAGCCTTCGTCAGCAATGCGTTGCTTGAGTTTCTCGTAGCGGTACAGGCACAGCGCCATAAATCCGTCCGTCCGCGGATCGGGCAGCGTGAGTTCTGCGAGCCGCTCCATCGGGAACGGCAGCGGTTCGACGTCGGGAACGCGGCTGCGATTGAAGCGCAGGCGCGGCCCCAGCGCCGAGGGTTCGGCGCCCATGCCCACTTCCGACCACCACGACGGGAACCAAATCACGTCCGGGAAATCGCGTTGCACCTGGACGTTGCAGCGGAACCAAGTCTCGACGTCGAAGAAGTAATCCCATTGTCCCACGCCGCAATACGGCGGAATCCACGGGCAATCCACGATCAACGAAACCGGGATCGGTCCCCGTGGGTTCTCACGTTTGGCGGCGGCTTTGAAGAGTTGCCATTGTTCAGGTCGCATAAACTTATCGGTGTGGGTGGTTGACCGGGGATGACACAACCTGCCGGCGAAATCAACCAGGCCTTGGCCATGCCCCATTCGAATGCCCCCGCCTACATCGCAAAAATCCCGGTGCTTGTCCAACTTAAACCGCGACCACGCATCCGTTGCGCCCACCGTATTCGCTGGCGGCATTCCCCCGCCCTTCGCGCAAACCCTTTGCAGGACGCCCGACGTCGGCTACCTTTACGCCTGACAAACCGGGTTACTTCCGGTTTCATGTCACGGGATTCTGCCGTCAGCGGGGGCTGGACGCGGAATCGAAATCCAACTGAACGAGCAACGTGAACGCATCAGACAAAACACAATCGTCGGCGGCGTCGCCGACCGCCGGCGGCGCGCAACATTGGTATGAATCGGTGGACTCCGTGCTGGAGTTCGCGCTCAAAAGCCGCGGGCCGGAGGTCGCCGGCCGGTTTTTGCAAAGCCTGACCGGACGGCTGATTGCCCCGGGCCAGAGCGGATTCCGTCCCGTCAGCACGCCCTACCTGAACACCATTCCCGCCGACCAGCAACCGCCTTTCCCGGGCGACCGCGAGCTGGAGCGGCGCATTAAAAGTCTCGTGCGATGGAACGCCATGGCGATGGTGGTGCAGGCCAACAGCAAGACCAACGTGGGCGGGCACATTTCCAGTTTCGCCTCCAGCGCCACCTTGCTGGAGATTGCGTTCAACCATTTTCTGCGCGGTCGCACCGACGATTACCCGGGCGACCTGATTTATTTTCAGGGCCACGCGGCGCCGGGCATGTATGCGCGCGCGTTTTTGGAGGGCCGTTTGAGCGAGCAACTCCTGCGGAATTTCCGGCAGGAACTGGCCGAGGGTGGCGGGCTGTCGTCTTATCCGCATCCGTATCTCATGCCGGATTTCTGGCAGTTCCCCACAGTTTCCATGGGGCTGGGACCGCTGCTCTCGATCTACCAGGCGCGGTTTAATCGCTACCTGCGCGACCGCGGATTGATCCAGGGCCCGGAGGTCAAGGTGGTCAGTTTCATTGGCGACGGCGAAACCGATGAACCGGAAACCCTGGGCTCCTTGACCCTCGCCGCGCGGGAGCGGTTGGACAATTTGCTCTGGGTGGTGAACTGCAACCTGCAACGCCTCGACGGACCCGTGCGCGGCAACGGCAAAATCATTCAAGAATTGGAAGCGGTATTTTCCGGCGCGGGCTGGAATGTCATCAAGGTCATTTGGGGCACCGATTGGGATGACCTGCTGGCCCGGGACACTTCCGGCTTGTTGCTCAAGCGCATGGAAGAAGCCGTGGATGGTGATTACCAGAAGTACTCCGTCGAACCCGGCAGCTACACCCGCAAGCATTTCTTCGGGAAATACCCGGAACTGCTGCAACTGGTCAACCACCTGACCGACGAACAGATCCGCAAGCTCACCCGCGGCGGGCATGACCCGTTGAAGGTTTACGCCGCCTACGCCGCCGCCTTCGCCCACAAGGGACAACCCACCGTGATCCTGGCCAAAACGGTCAAGGGCTACGGCCTCGGCGAGGCCGGCGAAGGTCGCAACATTACGCATCAACAAAAGAAGCTGAACGAAAAA
>MWDV01000219.1 GCA_002070715.1 Verrucomicrobia bacterium ADurb.Bin118 | reverse complement strand
TCTCCCGCCGCAAAATCTTCCGGTAAAGTGCGCATCCTGGTTGTGGACGACCATCCGTTGGCCCGGGCCGGCGTGTCGCAATGGATCAACCGTCAGCCCGACATGATGGTCTGCGCGCAGGCGGATACGGTGGAATCGGCGGACGCCGAATTGGCGCGGCAACGTCCGGATCTGTTGCTGCTTGATCTCTGGCTGGGCGCGGGCGACACCCTCGAGTTCATCAAACTCACCCGCGCCCGATGGCCCCAGGTCGCCATCGTGGTCCTGTCCCAGCATGATGAAACCTTGTATGCCGAGCGCGCCCTCCGTGCCGGCGCACGCGGTTACGTCATGAAACAGGAATCGTCCGAGGACATCCTGAATGCCATTCGTACGGTCATGGGCGGTGATCTTTATTTGAGCCGCCGGATGACGCCCTTGCTATTGCGCCGTCTCCTCACTGCGGACACCGACGCCAGCGGAACTCTGGCGTGTCTGAGCGATCGGGAATTGCACGTGTTCCAACTGCTGGGCGCCGGTCTGAGTAGCCGGCAGATTGCCGAGGAGTTGAAATTGAGCATCAAAACCGTGGAGACCCACCGGGAAAACATCAAACACAAGCTGCGCATTCCCAACGCCGCCGAACTGGTCAAGCAAGCGAGCGCTTGGGTCCTACGCCGGCTCGAAGTGCCCCGATAGAAGAACGGCGCACCACCGAATTTACGTGTCCGTCCGATCATCAAACGGACTTTATCAATGCATCCGCCCACCGAATACAACGCCACTTCCGTCACCCAATTGGGGTGTTCAATCTGAAATCCCGATGAAGCGCCCTCCGGATATTCACTGAATGTCATAGGATATTATCCTATGCGTTTATAGGGGATTTATCCTGATTGCTGGAGCGTGTTAATCCGGAGAAAGTGGGGGTGTTCCGGTGGATTGATTTTTCGTTTGAATGACGCTTAAAACAACGGCATGACGCGCTCTCCGACCCCAGTTCCGCATAAAATCCTCGTGGTGGATTCGCATCCGCTTTACGCGGAAGGATTGGCGCAATTAATTGCAGCGCAGTCAGATATGCTTTTGTGCGGCCAGGCCACCTCTCCCAATGCTGCGCTCCAGGTCATTCGGGAGCAACAGCCTGATTTGGTGGTGGTTTCGTTGGAATTGGACCATCGCGGCAGCTTGGAGCTGTTGCGCAGCCTCAGTTCGGAGTTTCCTGCGACGGGTATTTTGGTCATGGCTGATGCCGGCGAGCCTCAATACGTGGAGCGATCTTTGCGCGCTGGGGCCAGTGGTTTCATCCTGAAAACGGCTTCTGAAGACGAAGTATTGCGGGGTGTGCGGGCCATCCTTCAAGGCGATATTTATCTGCAAAACTGCCTGATTTCTCCATTGTTACGCGCAGTTTTGCGTCCTGTGCCGCACAATCAGCGTTTCGGGATTGAGCGGTTGACCGACCGCGAATTACGCGTGTTGGAGCTCATTGGAGATGGGCTGGCGACGGGCGAAATCGCCCGCCGATTGAGCATCAGCCGCAAAACAGTGGATTCCCACCGCGAAAACATCAAACGCAAGCTGGATCTCAAAAATGCGGCTGCCCTGACCCGTTTTGCCTGCGAATGGACGCAGCGCCAACCCGCCTCTTCCGCTCCGCCGACCCCGCCTCAGCGGGGGGGTGTTCGGGATAAGCCCCTCCGTAGCCGCTCGGACAAGCGTTAAGCCTGTCCCTCAACCAATTATCAGGTTGTCCTCCCGATTGTTTTTCAGGGGGTTACGCTTAGGTTGCCCCCGTGTTCTTTTTGGTTAAGAACGCGACACAGTCGGAACAAAACAGGACAGTAAAATGGTATTGCTTGGATATTGAAAGATGAAGGTTGGACGAGGAATCGGGAGTTTTTCGTCCAGCCGGGCAGAGCGAGGGGTTCGCTCTTCGGATCGGCCGATCTTTCAATGCCTCCCGGATGAAGACCTGCTGGGGCGGGTCAATCAACGGCTGGCAGTTTCCAGCAATCGCGAAAGGTGATCATGAGATTCGCGGAAACAACAGAAAAAACGCAAAAAAAGAGAACGCAGTATGACACGACGCCCCTGCCGCGGTGGAAACGGGGGTTGGATTTAGTTTGTCTGGCGGTCAGCCTCCCCCTGGTGGGCAGCGTGGCCGCCGTTATCGCGCTGTGGATCAAGTTCGTTTCCCGGGGACCGGTCTTGTTCCGTCAGGAGCGCGTGGGCTATGCGGGGCAGTCTTTCCAATGCTTCAAATTCCGCACCATGAAGCCCAATGCGGATGCGGCCAATCATCAGCAACATCTGCGGCAATTGATGGCCACGGAAACCCCCATGACCAAGCTGGACGCCCAAGGCGATGACCGCCTGATTCCCGGCGCGGCTTTTCTGCGGGCCACCGGATTGGATGAATTACCCCAGTTGTTGAATGTTTGGCGGGGAGAAATGAGCGTGGTCGGACCGCGCCCCTGCTTGCCTTACGAATACGCCGGGTATTCGGATGCGCAAAAAGCGCGGTTTGCCGCCGCGCCGGGGCTGACCGGCTTGTGGCAGGTCAGCGGAAAGAACCGGACCACGTTCAAGCAGATGATTTCTTTGGACATCCAGTACGCGCAACAGAAGTCGTTGCTGTTGGATTTGGCGATCATGGTAAAGACGCCCATCGTCCTTTTGAAACAAGTTTTGGCCGTGAGCGGCACCCAACCTGCTCCAGTGTTCGGGCAACCGCTGCAAAAAGCAGCACAGTAACTCAGTGAAAACACGTTGCCATGAAAACGAACCTCCATGTGGGCGTGGTGGGTTGTGGATATTGGGGACCGAATTTGGTCCGCAATCTCCGCGCTCTGCCGCATTGTCAGCTCCAGCAGATTTGCGATACCAATCCCCAACGGCTGGCGCATCTGCGCCAGTTGTATCCCGAAATTAAGGGGACGACCGAATACGCCGACCTGCTCAACGGCGCGGATCTCGACGCGATCATCATCGCCACCCCGGTCCGCTTTCACTATCCCATGGCCAAAGCCAGCCTGCTGGCCGGCAAGCATACGTTTGTCGAGAAACCCATGGCCACCTCCACCGCCGAGTGCGAGGAATTGATCCAGATCGCCGAGGAGCGGGGGCTGGTGCTCATGGTCGGGCACACGTTCCTCTTCTCGCCGCCGGTCCGCAAGATCAAGGAGATCATTGACGCCGGTGATATTGGCGACCTGCGTTACATCACCGCGCGGCGCCTCAACCTGGGACTCTTCCAGAAAGACATCAACGTCACCTGGGACCTGGCGCCGCATGACATCTCGATCATCCTTTACGTCATGGATCAGATGCCCGAGGTCGCGGCCTGTTGGGGCAACGCCCATGTCACCCCGGGCATCGAGGATGTTACCACGCTCTATCTGGGCTTTGGCCGGAATCGGACGGCCACGATCCACAGCAGTTGGCTCGATCCCAAGAAGGTGCGCGAAATGACCTTTGTCGGTTCGCGGCGCATGATCGTTTATGACGACGTGGCCATGAACGAGAAGATCAAGATTTACGACGCCCGTGTGGAACGGCCGCCGCACTACGACACGTTTGCGGAATTCCAGTACTCCTATCATTACGGGGATGTGTACGTCCCTTACGTGAAGCAGGAGGAACCGCTCAAGCTGGAATGCCAGCATTTCCTCGAGTGCATCCGCACCGGCCGCCGGCCAATCACCTGCGGCGAACGCGGTCGGGACGTGGTCAAAATCTTGGAGACATCCAGCCAGTCGTTGCGGGAGAATGGCGCGAAACAATTGCTGGAAGTGCCCCGGCGCAACCATCATCAGTCGCCGCCGCCCGTGCCCGTTGCCGCCCCGTCTTTGGTCCCTGCCTGAACCTCCATGGACGCGTTTCTTCGGATTGCGCCGGACGTCAAGCTCGGCCGCGACGTGCGGATATTTGGCTTCGTCAATCTCTACGGTTGCGAGATTGGCGACGCGACCAAAATCGGCACCTTTGTGGAAATCCAGAAGGGCGCCCGTATCGGCGCCCGCTGTAAAATTTCCAGCCATACCTTCATCTGCGAAGGCGTGACGATCGAGGACGAAGTGTTCGTCGGCCACGGCGTCACGTTCATCAACGACCTGTATCCGCGCGCCACCAATCCCGACGGCGCGTTGCAAACGGAAGCCGATTGGCAATGCGTCCCCACGCGAATCCGGCGCGGGGCCTCCATCGGCTCCGGGGCGACCTTGCTGGGCGGTATTACGGTGGGCGAACGGGCCGTCATTGGCGCCGGCAGTGTGGTCACCCGCGATGTCCCCGCCGACGCCATTGTGGCGGGCAATCCCGCCCGTGTATTGCGAATCCAAAAACCGACCTGATCCCATGAAAGTACCCTTCCTTGATCTCCAAGCGCATCATCAACCGTTACGGGCGCAGTTCGACGCCGCCATTGCGGCCGTGGTGAACGAGTCCGCCTTTGCCGGCGGCCCGTATGTCGCCCGGTTCGAACAGGAGTTCGCGGCGTTTTGCGGTGTCCCGCATTGCCTCGCCGTGGGCAACGGCACGGATGCCCTCTGGCTGAGCCTGCTGGCCCTGGGCATCAAACCCGGTGATGAAGTCATTACTGTGCCCGCCACGTTCATGGCCACGGCCGAGGCGATCAGTTGTTGCGGTGCCCGGCCCGTGTTTGTGGATATTGACCCCGTCACCTACACCCTGGACCCCGCGCAATTGGAGGCGGCCATCACCCCGCGCACCCGGGCCATCATCCCGGTGCATTTGTTTGGACAGATGGCCGATATGGAAGCCATTCTCGCCATCGCCGCGCGGCACGGGCTGCCGGTGGTGGAGGACGCCTGCCAGGCGCACGGCGCCACCCGGAACGGTCATCCAGCCGGGACGTTGGGCGCGGCGGGTTGTTTCAGTTTTTATCCCGGAAAAAATCTGGGCGCTTTCGGGGAGGCCGGCGCGGTGATAACGGCCAATCCCGCCGTGAAGGAAAAAATCGCAATGTATCGCGACCACGGCCAGGCCCGGAAATATCATCACGCGCTCATCGGCTGGAACGCCCGCATGGACGGGATTCAAGGCGCGGTCCTGAGCGTCAAATTACCGCATCTGGAGGCCGCCAACCAGCGCCGCCGGGCGCACGCCGCGCTTTACCGCAAGTTGCTGGCCGGCTCGGAGGTCATCACACCGGTGGAAGCGCCGGGCAATCATCACGTCTATCATGTTTACGCGGTGCGGGTGGCCCAGCGCGACGCGGTGTTGGCGGCCATGGGCGAGGCGGGCGTGGCCTGCGGCATTCATTATCCCGTGCCGGTGCATTTGCAGGAGGCCTATGCCTTCCTGGGCTACCGCCCCGGCAGTTTCCCGGTGGCGGAACAATGCGCGCGAGAGTTTCTTTCCCTGCCCATGTATCCCGAGTTGACCGAGGAACAAATCCGTTATGTGGCGGCTCAACTTCAGGCCGTGCTGGCCCGCCGCCCCGCTCATGAACGCGTGTCTTGAAATCATGCCTTTCGCCTGGGCGTCTGACGCGGAAGCCGACGCGGCCCGGCCACAGCCGGCGCCGCTGAATCCGCTGACGCAACCGGCGTGGGACGCTTTTGTGGCGACGCAGGCGGACGCCACCCCGTTTCATACCGCCGCGTGGGCGCGGGTGTTGCACGAAACCTACGGCTACCAACCCTGTTATTTTTGCCGCACAGGCGGCGCGGGCTTGGAGCAGGCTTTGCCGCTCATGGAGGTTCGCAGTCCTTGGACCGGCGCGCGGGGTGTATCACTACCGTTTACGGATGAATGTCCGTTGCTGGGGCCGGCCACGGCTGATGCCGCGCCGCTTTACGCGGCCGCCCTTGAATACGGGCGAACGCGCCGCTGGAAATATCTCGAAATCCGGGACACAGCCCGGCAGTGGCCCGGGGCTACGCCGTCCGTGGCGTTCTACCGGCATCAACTGGATCTCACCCATTCGGAAACCCAACTGTTTGCCGGCTTGGAAGGTTCGATGCGTCGCGGCATTCGCAAGGCGGAGGCCGCCGGCGTGCGTGTGGAGGCAAGCACCTCCGCCGAAGCCGTGCGGGATTATTATCGGTTGCACTGCCTTACGCGCCGGCGCCACGGGTTGCCGCCCCAGCCGTTCCGTTTTTTCGCGCAATTGGGCCGGCACCTCCTCGCCCCCGGGCAGGGCCGGATATTTACGGCTTGGTACGGACAACGTCCCCTTGCCGCC
>MWDV01000218.1 GCA_002070715.1 Verrucomicrobia bacterium ADurb.Bin118 | reverse complement strand
CCACTGGCTCTACCGCAAGGCCGCCGAGGAGCGCATGCTCAAATTGCGCGGGCTGTCGCGCACCCAGGACATCGGACGCCGGATTGCGGGCGAGGTCCTCGAAGTCGGCGAGCTGACCCGCAGCGACATCCAGCGGGAGGTCCCCTTCGCCCACGAAGTGGTGGACCTGGTGCTGCCCGCGCGCAAAGTGACCGACGCGGAAGCCGTGGAAGCGATCAAGGAAATCGAGGCCCTCAAGGGAAAGAACGACGCCACCCGCCGTATAGCGTGGCACCAGGGCACCGTGGACCGCTACCAGGCGCAAGGGGACGCGCCCACCGTTACCGCCGAGGTGCATGTCCTGCGGATCGGAGATATTGCCATCGCCACCAACCCCTTCGAGCTGTTCCAAGACTACGGCACCCAAATCAAGAGCCGGAGCCCGGCCTTGCAAACGCTGGTGATCGAGCTGACGGGCGGCCCGAGCGGCTACCTGCCCACCCCGCGCGCCGTCGCCGGCGGCGGTTACAGCGCCATCGTCCAGAGCGGGCAGGTCGGCCCCGAGGGCGGGCAGGAACTCGTCGAGCGCACCGTGGAAATCATTAAACGCTTATGGAGCAAACCCGCCCCAACGCCCTCACAGCCCTGAAAGCCAATCTGCGTCCCCGTCCAAACCACGCCCGCGCACCGTCCTGATCGCCGGCGGCGCCCGCCCGGCCCCCGCAGCGGGCCAGTAGCGCGGGGATGGAAAATTCCGGGCGATCAGACTTGGGGCAGTTTCCAGGGCGCGCGATAGGGGTTATCGGTCCAAACCGCCAGCGCCGGGTCGCCAATGATTTGTTCTTTCACCGGGTCCCATTTCACTTTTTTACCGGTGCGGATGGCGATGTTGCCGAGATGACAAACCGTGGAGGAACGATGGCCGATGGCCACGTCGCAGATGGGGCGTTGCCGGCTCTTGATGCAATCCAGCCAGTTCTGATAATGCTGCGCGCTTTGATACAACTTGACCTGGGTTTCGGCGGGCGCTGCGGCCAGTAGTTCTTCGGGTTCCGTCACGAGCAGGCCGCGGTTGACGTGCAGCACGCCCTTTTCACATTCGAACCGGCACCCTGTCCGGGGCGACGGACTGCGGGTGATGACCTTGAGGCCGTTGGCATATTCGTAAATGACCTCGAAAGTCTGGGGTGTCTCAAACCAACCATCCGGATTCCACGTGGCGGACGCTTCGATGCTGACAGGGCCGCTTTCATCCATGCCCAGCGCCCATTGGGTGATGTCCAGATGGTGCGCGCCCCAGTTGGTCATCTGTCCGCCGCCAAAATCCCAGAAGAAGCGGAAGAGATAATGCACCCGGTTGACGTTGTAGGGGCGCCACCGGGCGGGACCGACCCAGAAATCGTAATCCAATTCCGGCGGCGGCTCGCGGTCGGGTACGAGGGGTGGTTTGGCGCGGTCGGCGTAATTCGTCCCGGGCAGACCCACGTGAATGACCTTGATCCGGCCCAAGTAACCCGAGCGCAGTAATTCACAGGCGCGGCGGAAGCGGGTGTCGGACCGTTGCTGGCTGCCGTTCTGGACGATCCGCCCCGTGCGCCGGGCGGTTTTCTCCAGTACTTGTCCCTCGCGAATGGTGAGGGTCATCGGCTTCTCGACATACACATCCTTGCCCGCTTCACAGGCGTGAATGGCCGGCAACGCATGCCAGTGGTCCGGGGTGCTGATGCAAACCGCGTCAATGGATTTGTCTTCCAACAACCGGCGGTAATCCGAAAAAGTTTTGCACTTGCTGCCGAGCGCTTTTTCCACGTGAGCTGCCGCGCTGGCGAGGTGCGATTGATCCACGTCGCACACGGCCACGGCATGTTTTATCAGCGCGTTAATGTTGTTCCGCCCTTGGGCGCCGACGCCGATGAACCCGACGCGGATCAGCTCGGACGGGTTTTGTCCGGTGGCGGCCCGGGTGCGGTTGAGAAACAGTTGGGGCAGGGCGAGTCCCGCGCCGATCCCGAACGAGGCCTGACCGGCAACCCGGAGAAAAGCGCGGCGGGTAAGCGTGCGTTGATTCATCACGCGAACGGTATGGCGTTTCCGCGGTGGTCTGTCAATCCAGATGCCCCGCCGTCCGCCGAAAAAGTGGCCGCGCCTCAGCCTTGTTGCGCTTGCTTGGCCCAGGTGTCTTTGAGCGTGATGGTGCGATTGAACACCAGCTTCCCGGGCGTGCTCTCCTTGTCCAGGGCGAAGTAGGCCAGCCGCTCGAACTGGTACCGCGCCTCCGGCTGCGCCTCGCGCAGACTTGGTTCGGCCTTGGCGGTGATGACTTCCAGACTGTGCGGATTGAGATGCTGCTTGAAATCGCCGGTGGCGTCGGGCTCGGGGACGGTGAACAGGCGGTCGTACAACCGGCATTCAATATCGAGGGCATGCGCGGCGCTGACCCAGTGGATTGTTCCCTTGACTTTACGGCTGGCGGTGGCGCCGCCGGTTTTGCTGTCCAGATCCGCCGTGCAACGCAACTCGATGATGTTGCCCGCCGCGTCCTTCACCACTTCCTGGCATTGAATGATGTAGGCGTATTTCAGGCGTACTTCGCCGCCCGGTTTCAGACGGAAAAACCTGGGCGGCGGCGTTTCCATGAAATCGTCGCGTTCGATGAACAACTCGCGGCTGAACGGAATTTGACGTTTGCCGGCGGCGGCGTCCTCGGGATTGTTGACGGCCGCGAGGGTTTCGGTTTGTCCTTCGGGATAATTCGTGATGACCACCTTCAGCGGACGCAGCACGGCAAGCCGGCGCAGCGCGTGACGGTTCAAATCCTCGCGGATGGCGAATTCCAGGACGGCGACGTCGGTGAGACCGTTGTATTTGGTGATGCCGATGTGGTAGGCAAAATTACGCAGGGCCGCCGGCGTCACGCCGCGCCGCCGCAAGCCGCTGATGGTCGGCAGGCGCGGATCATCCCATCCGGCGACCAACCCCTCGTTGACGAGTTGCAGGAGCTTGCGTTTGCTCATGACGGTGTAGCCGAGGTTCAGCCGGGCAAACTCGTATTGGTGGGGCCGGGGACGCGGCAGGTCCAAGTTTTCGAGAATCCAATCGTAGAGCGGACGATGCACCTCAAACTCGAGTGTGCAGATCGAGTGGGTGATGCCCTCGAGATAATCGCTCAGGCAGTGCGCAAAATCGTACATCGGATAGATGCACCATTGGTTGCCGGTGTGATGATGTTCGGCGTGCCGGATGCGATAGAGCAGGGGATCGCGCATCCAGACGTTGGGGGCGGCGACATCAATTTTGGCCCGGAGCGAGCGGTGGCCATCGGGGAATTCGCCCTGCTTCATCCGCGTGAAGAGATCAAGATTTTCCTCCACGGAACGGTTGCGGAACGGGCTTTCCTTGGCCTGCCGCCGGTATTCATCCGTCTCGTCGGGCGTGAGATCGCACACGTACGCCTTGCCCTTCCGGATCAGCGCAAGGGCGTATTCGTAAAGCGGCCCGAAATAGTCGCTCGCATAAAACGGTTCCAAGGCGGGGCCGGTATTTTGCGGGTCCGGCCCGGTGGCGAGAAGCTGCGCGGATTGAGCGCCGGCGTGTTCCCGGTGCGGCGGCAGGTAAAAATCCGGTTTGCCGTTGCTCGTGATTTTATCCGGCGTTTTGCCTTTCAGCTTGAGCCCCAGCCGGTCATCCGCCCATCCGGCAATCAGCCAGTTCACATCTTCCTGGATGGAATCCACGTATTCCACGTCTTCTTTGGCGGGGTTGGTGTCGTCCATGCGGAGATTGCAAACGCCGCCGAACTCGCGGGCGATGCCGAAATTCAGGCAAATGCTCTTGGCATGGCCAATGTGCAGATAGCCGTTGGGCTCGGGCGGGAAGCGCGTGTGAATCTGGGGATACCGTCCCTCGGCAACATGCTGCGCGACGATGTCGCGGATAAAATCCGAAGGCGTTGGCGCTTGGCCCGGCGTCAAATTGCTGTTCTGGGTCGTCATAAAACCGGGTGGAGTGTAGCGGGACGCGTTGCCGCTGTCGAACAAATGGCGGACCATCCGCGCAAGGGGGCGTTTTCGCAGTCGCCAGAAACCAAAAGTGAACCCGCGACCGCTCTGCCGGGGCACCGGAAATCATCCGCTCACCTTTCGTGGCCGGTGAATCAAAGAACCCTGGTTTCGCCGGGCATGGCGATGGGATATTTCCCGTGGGCATCCGGTCCGACGGGCGGCGCGGAATCCATCGTGAAATTGTCCAGCCCCGGCGCCAGTTCGAGGTTGGATTTCAGGGCGTCCTCCCAAGTGATGAGCTGGCCGGATTCACACGCCATGCGACCCATGATGGCCGTCAGGCAGGCGTAGGCACAGCGTTCTGTTTCGTTGTAAGGCGTGTTGTGGCGAATGGCATCAAAGAACCGGTCATGCTCGATCTGGTATTGATCACCGGCTTCGCCGCGATGCCGCCAAAGCACTTGCTCAGCCAGCGGGCGGTGTCCCTTGAACAGCATCGGCTTGGGTTGGCCCTCGCCCAGCACCGCGCAGCCGGTGGTCCCGTGAATCACCGCGCCAAAAAAGCCCCAACACCGGGGCATGTGCCGGCCTTGCGC
>MWDV01000217.1 GCA_002070715.1 Verrucomicrobia bacterium ADurb.Bin118 | reverse complement strand
TCCGTCAACGTGGTCTTGCCCGCGTCCGGATGCGAGATGATGGCAAAGGTGCGTCGCCGCTGGATTTCTTTGGCCGTTGTCACAAAGACGCGCACCTTACCAAAGCGCCGGGCAGGAACAAGACGGGAAAACCGCCGCGTGGGCGTCGGCACTCGGCGTTGTGCGGGTGGAGTCAGCGTTCGTAAGGCACAGTGCCGGTGGCATCAACCTGATAGCCCCACTGCTGGATGTAGGCATTGCCCGGCAGGAACGCGTCGTGCCGTTCCTTGAGCTTGCGGACGAGCACGGCGTCAAGCCGGGCCTGCAACCGGGTGTACTTTGCTTGGTTCACCAGGTTGTTCGTCTGATAGGGATCGGTTTGGTTGTCGTAAAGGAGCCAGGGGCCGTTCAGGTCGCGCACGTAAGTATGGCGCAGAGTGCGGATGCCGCGGTATTCCCGGCCCCCCACCTGACGTCCCCATTCCCCGAACGGCGAGGCGCAGAGGATCACTGTTGCGTTGTCACCCGGGTTCTTCCGGCCGCGGAGGTAGCCGCTGTAATCCAATCCCTCAACCGTTTTCGGAATCGGCACGCCGCACAAGCCGAGCAGGGTGGGCATCAGATCCTCCGAGTTGATCGGCGCGTCCAAGCGGCGCGCTTTGACGCCCAGACCGCCCGGCCAGCGCATGATCAGCGGGACGCGGATCGCCTCATCCCAGGGCTGCTGTTTTTTGAAGGCGCCTTGCGATCCCAGCATATCGCCGTGATCCGAGCCAAAGACCAGCAACGTGGTTTCCTCCAGCCCGGTCTCGCGCAAGGTGCGGCGCAGTTCGCCGAAGCAATCGTCCAGAGCCGTGCAATGCGCATAGTAGCCGGCCAAAATTTTCCGCGCCTGGGCGGCTTCGGTCGCGGGCACATTGGGGCGCAAGGTCAGCTTGGCGGGTTCATACAAGGCCCGGTATTCTTTGGGCGCGGTGAAATACGGACTGTGCGGCGGCCCCCAGGCGAGCACGAGAAAGAAGGGTTTCCGCGCCGGCGCATGGTCGCGCAGGTATTGTTGCGCGTCCCGCGTCTGGGCGATGGCGTCGTAGCCTTCCCAGTAAAGTTTTTCCGGCCCATCGGCGTAGTAGGCCGAGTGGTTGTAGTCGTGCGTGCACTCCAGCGCTTTCCAGTAATCAAACCCTTGCCGCCGCTCACGCGGGATGAAGTTCGAGCGACCATGCGCATTCACATGCCACTTGCCAATATACGCGGTATCGTAGCCCGCCGCGCCCAGCACCTTGGCGATGGTCACCGCCTCCGGGTTGAGCGGCACGTCGTTCAGGAAGACGCCGTGCGTGAGCGGGCGCTGCCCCGTCAAGAATGACGCGCGCATCGGACAGCAAACCGGCATGCCGGACACGGCGTTGGCAAAGTGGATGCCCTCGCGCTGCAACCGGTCCAGGTTGGGTGTCTTAACGTCCGGGTTGCCCGCATAACCAAACGCCTCCGCCCGCCACTGGTCGGCCAACACAAACAGAATATTCGGCGGACGGGTTTGGGGGCGATGCTCCTTTGGCCCCCGCTCGCCGGCGCCGGCCACGCAAGCTAATCCCACCAATCCCACCGTAATCCCGGAAATCAAAGTCCGTTGTCTTACGCCATTCATGTCCTTCGCTGCTTGCTATTCGGAACTTATCGTGCCCCAACTCAACCGCCAACACCAATTGGTCCCTCTTGGGAAAGGCTGAGGGCATCGTCAGCTCCCTGAGCCGGGCGAGCGAATTTTGGTCAAATTGAAAGTGATGAACCAGCGTCGTTGCCAAACACTCCAGCGTATCTCTGACGTGAAGTCCGCATGAATCAAAGCAATGCGCGGGAAAAGCAGCCGCAAAGCCGTGGATCAAAAACCTGCGAGGTGTATCCCCTCCCCGGCTTCTCCGTGAAAATAATCAAGTCCACAGCCTCGGCGCCGGCTCTGCAATACAACATCCCTGTCGCCCTTGGATGAAATGAAATCTTCGCTCCCCGGAGAGGTTCCGCATATCCCTATTAACCATGGCGCTACGGCGGCAAAGATATAAGTCACTTGTGTTCAGAATCTTGCCAACCAAAACCTCCATCCGGAACGGGGCTAAGTGGGGCGGCCTGGTCCGGCGCCACACATTCGCTCAACCTGTCCCGCCATCGCGTCTTCTCTTCCACCGTATCCACCCATAACGGGTCTGATTTCGTGGTTGACTTCGTCCCGGCTCATCTTACTGTGTCGTACAGGAAAAGCACAAACCTAAGCGTCCGGGCATAACTTAAAAAGCTGGCAAATAAAAATCATGCAAAGTGCAAATCCCGCAAAGATGTCTGACCGACAAAACACCACAAACCAACGACCGGCAGCCTCCGACCCGACCGGGGCTTCCCTTGGTTTCACCCTGATCGAATTATTGGTGGTCATTGCCATCATCGCCATCCTGGCGGCGATGCTGCTGCCCGCGTTGGCCGGCGCCAAAAATCGCGCGCAACGGACGGCGGACTTGAACAACAACCGGCAGATCCTTTTGGCCACGCAGTTGTACGCCGGAGACAATGATGACGTCATGCCCAATCCCGGCTGGGGCACGGCGACGGACTGTTGGGCGTACGCGGCGGGGATTCCCGTCGGCGGGACTTCCATCCCCGCTTATGAGCGGGCGCTCACCAACCAATTGAATTATTTCCGGCGCGGGCAACTGTTTCCGTATTTGAAGACGGAAAAGGTGTTGATGTGCCCGGCGGACAACAAGGTGGACATGCTGTTTGTGCAGCGGGGCATCCTGTTCTCGAGTTATGTCTGGAACGGCGCGGTTTCCGGCTACGGCACCCGTCCCCAAGCGTACAAGATCACCGCCTTCAAACCCGACCGGGTGTTGATGTGGGAAACCGACGAGAAAACGCCGTTCTTTTTCAACGACGTGTCCAGTTATCCGGATGAAGGCATTTCCGAGCGCCACGGCAAAGGCGCCACCATCGGCCTGTTTGACGGCAGCACCGAGGCCATTCGGATCAACCGGTTCTACACCCCTGAATTTGCCGGCGCCCGGGACAGCCGGGGCGCCAGCATCCCGGCGATCATGCTGCCCAACCGAATGTGGTGCAACCCCGGGCATCCGCTGGGCCGATTTTGAATGATCAACTTTCTGGATTCCATGAAAACCACCCGACGTATGAAGGACATATCCAGCGGGCTTGCGCTGCTTTTGCTGGGCGGACTATTGGCCGGTTGCGGACGCAAGGAAGAGGCGGCCCCGCCAACCCCCGCCGCAGCGGCCCTGCCGCCGGAAGTCGTGGCGGCGCCCGCGCCCACTCCGGTGCCGACGTATTCAGCGGCGGATACGGCTGCGGCGGTGGCGGAACGGCTGCGCCAGATCGAGGCCGCGCAGAAAGCGCGGGAATACGAAAAAGCGGCCGAGGCAATGCTGCAACTGCGGATGCGGCAGCAGCAGATGAACGAGCAGCAAGCGGCCCTGGTGCAGCAGCGCATGCGGACCTTGCAGGCGGATTTGGCCGCGGGCGTGGCCAGTGGCGACCCCCGCGCCATCGCCGCCGCCAATCGTTTGCGCCAGGCCGCTTCCGTGCGCTGAAACAAAATTTTTGACTGAATTTTCCTTCACCACCTAATCACCAACCAAACACTATGAACACACCTCCCTATCCGTCCTCCTGCCGCGTTCTCCGTTTGCGGCATAAGACCGTCATCGCGGCACTGGCCGCATCGTGCCTCACCTCCCTCGCGTCCGCCGGCATTATTGGCCTGAAACTCGGCGTCAACGCTGATGGCGGGCTCCAATCCGGTTATTTATTGCCGACCGACTACGCGGGCGCGCCCGGGTTCGAGCAAATGAATTGGATGTCACTCGGGCGCTGGGGCGACAACGCCGGTGGACAGTTTTCCGTCGTGGACAGCACCGGCGCGGACACCGGGGTGATCATTAATTGGGACGCCTCGGGCCATTACAGCCAGTCGGGCGCCAAAACGCCTGTGGATGCGTTTTATCCCGACGGGAACTTGATGAATCCCTACTGTGATTCCAACGGGGGCGCCAATGGGGCCTTGGCGCCGACCATCTATGGCAACCCAAATGAGAATAAACCGTTGCTGTTCGCCTCTGGTTTGAGCGCCTGGCTGGCCAGCCAAAATGCGACCTCCTACGCGGTGGTCATTTACGCGGACGGAGACCAGAACCAAGGGCGAACCGGGGAGTATTGGCTCCAAGCCGCCTCGGGCAATCCCACTGAGGGCCTGACCTACGGCGCCGATTTGACCACCCACGCCTTCATCTGCGACCGGGCGAACTTTTTCAACACCGGCCTGTACGCACAGGTGCCCCTGGCTTCCTTGTGCAATTGGATCCCGACCGTGGCCGAACTGGGCGGCGGGAATGCCGGCTGGGGCGCGCTCCTGGGGAATTCCCCCGGTAATTATGTGGTCTTCTCGAACTTGACCGCCGACTCGTTTCTATTGCGAACGGAGGAGTTTCGCGCGGCCGGCGGCACCCTGCGCAGCCCGATCAATGCCGTGCAGATCGTGCCCACGACCGAGGTCTCTCCGGTGACGATTGCCCCGCTGCCGGGGTGCCAGGTCTATGCCGGCGGCACCGCAACTTTCCGCGCCCAAGTGGGCGGACTGGTGTCCACCTATCAATGGCGCAAAAGCGGCGGCGGCAACCTGGTGGATGGCGGCAACATCTCCGGCAGCACCACCCCGATCCTGACGATCCGGAATGTCTCCGCGGCGGATCAAGGCAACTACGAGTTGGTGGTTTCCAACCCGATCGCCGTGGTCACCAGCGATCCGGCGCCGTTGACGCTGGTCACCCCCGCCCCCGGCAGTTACGCGGAGATGGTGGCGACCAATCAACCGTTCGCCTACTGGCGGCTCAACGAAAACGCGGATCCCGCCGCCGACCATGCGCCGGCGTACGATTACGTTGGCGGCTTCAACGGCGTTTACGGACTGGCCGCCGCGAACGGGTCCGCCGGCGTGGCCGGGCCGCAACCGCCGGCCTTTCCCGGATTTGAAGCCGGGAATTCCGCCCTCCGATCCGCCGGCAACACCATCCGGTCATGGGTCGTGGCCCCGCCGCTCCTTATGGAATCGGATACCGTGACCCTGTGTGCGTGGGTGTATCCCACTGCTCCCACCATCCCGTCCTACACCGGCATCCTTTTCAGCCGGACCACGAATAACGATGTTTGTGGCTTGGGCTACGGCCCCAATAACACGTTGGGCTACACATGGAATAACAGTAGCGACACCTATCACTTTGCTTCCGGATTGGTCATTCCCTCCAACCAGTGGTCTTTCGTCGCGTGTGTGATCCGCCCCGACAGTGCCGCGCTTTACGTTTACAACAGCACGGGCCAGCACGCCGCCACCAATGCGATCCCCCACGCCCCCGGCGCTTTCAAGGGGTTGACCTGCATTGGGGATGATCCCAGCTCGGCGAATACGCCGCAAAACCGCGCTTTCACCGGGATGATTGACGAGGTGGCCGTCTTTGCGCGCTCGCTGTCCGATCAGGAGCTTTATCTCTATTACAAAAAAGGCCTTAACGTGGGGTTGTTGCCGGCCTCGGTTGTGCGGTCGCCCGCGTCCCTGGCACTTTACGAAGGCCGTCCCGCGCGCTTCGATGTCCTCGGGGCGGGGGACCTGCCGTTGAGTTATCAATGGCGCGCCCAGGGATTGGATCTCACCGATGGCGGGCGAATCGCCGGCGTCAACACTGACCGCCTCACCCTGGCGGACGTGACCTTTGCCGATGCCGGCAGTTACGATGTGGTCCTCGACAACGTCGTCCAGATTCCGGCGGTCAGTGACGCGGCCACCCTTACCGTGGTGGCGTCCAACGCCAGCCCGCCCGCCTACGAAGCCGCCTTGCGCGCGTTGAATCCGCTGGCTTACTGGCGCTTGAACGAAACCAGCGGCACGGAAGCCTTCAATTACTGGGGCGGCCACATTGCCTCCCATACCAACGATCCGGCGCTGGGCATCCCCGGACCGCAACCCACCGAGTTTGCCGGGTTTGAAAGCGGCAACGTCGGCGTGGCTTATGACGGTTTCGCCAACTACACCGACACCGGCGTCAGTTATCTGAACAACCGGGCCCAATTTACGATCGTGGGCTGGTTCAATTCCGCCTACACCCAGGCGGATCGCACGGGTTTGTTTGGTCAGAACGACGTGGCCGAGTTTGGATTCAGCGGGGTCACGGCGCCCGCCGTCACTGCGGATCTTGGCATTTGGACTCCCCGGGGCACCGCCCGGTTCACCGGCTTGGGGCAGGACATCATCACGCAGGGACAATGGTACTTCGTGGCTGCGGTGG
>MWDV01000216.1 GCA_002070715.1 Verrucomicrobia bacterium ADurb.Bin118 | reverse complement strand
CCGGCGGGCGCCCAATTTTCCGCACCCACAATCCGCCGTGGGGCGTTCGTGCCCATGAACACGGAGCGTCACCGCCATCGTCATGCTTGCTCCGGCTGATTGGCCTGGAGTGATGCCAAAGGGTGAAGGGATTTTTTACGGGCCTTTCCTTGCCCCACCCGGATAGCGCCGTTACTTTCGCCCTATTGTGACAGCGTATGTTTCCATACAGCATCGGGATCGAAACGGTCTGAGCGGCAGCTATTTCCATCGGGTACCAGAACGTTTGAGGCAAGTCATCGGAGGGATGTTGGTCCTCGGCTGGTTGGGTGGGGTAGGGCATAGCCCGGCTCAGGAGCGGATCCTGGGCGCGGACATTTCCTACTGGAACTGTGGCAGCTCGGCCACGGGCATCTCGCAAAATAATTGGAACACCGCCTTCACCAGCGGCAAGGTCAAGTTTGTCTGGATCCGAGCGACGCGCGGCGGCACCACCGGCGTGGACCAACCGCAAGGCACGCCGGGCGGCGGCTCTGCGTCCACCCTTGCGCGCCGCTACGATGATTCCCGGTTCATCCAAAACATCACCCGCGCCACGACGGCGGGCATGATGGCCGGCGCTTATCACTTTGCGCGGCCCGACATCATCGCCAGCACCGCCGGCACGGGCGGCGTGGCCAACACCGGCGCGGACGAAGCCGATCACTTCATGCAAATGGCCGGGCCGTGGATGCGCCCGGGTTATTTGATGCCGATGTATGATCTGGAAGCGGGCCAGGGGCAGCGCAGCGCCAATGAGCTGGCGCAATTCAGCGTGGATTTTTCATCGCGGATTTACCAGGTCATGCGCATTCGTCCGGCCATCTACATCAACGGCAATTACTCGAGCATCCTGCAGGGCGCCTCCGCTTCGCTGCGCGATCAACTGGCCAAACCCGCCGCCCTGCTGCCCAGCGTGGTCAGCCCCGCCTATCCGATGCTGTGGGACGCGCGCTACGCGAATAACGATAATCCCAGCGCGATCCCCATCCAGACGGGCAGTCCCAAGCACACGCCCACCACGTTGAATTTGTATTACGGACCGTGGGATGATTACGGCGATGCCGCGCCCTGGTCGTTCTGGCAATACGCGAGCACCGTGCTCATCCCGGGCTTCAGCAACGTGGATAAGACTGTGGATGGCGACGTGTCCCAAGGGGACATCGAATACGTGCGGAACTCGCTCGTGCCCGCTGTCTGGTGGCACGACGCCAACGGCGATTGGAGCACGCTCGCCAACTGGAACAGCGGCCAAACCCCGGTGGCGCCCGTGACCCCGGCGGGACAGGCACCGCCGTATGCGACCGGCCCGCTGCCCGTCGCCCGGCTGCCCGGCGCGGCCGGCAGCGGCCCGACCTCCGGCCAGTATGACACCGTGATTCTGGAGCGCCCCAACGCCAACATCCTCGTGACCGTTTCCACGGGCGTCCACAACATCCGCAAACTCTACATGCGCGAGGCGCTGAATCTTACGGGTGGATCGCTGACCATCAACTATGACCCCACCTACCGCGCCAACAATTCCGCCACCGTCCTGCATGGCGGCCCCATTTCGGCGCAATTTTCCGGGCCGGTCACCCTCAACGGCGGCACGCTCAACGTGCATACGCTGCAAGTGGACGCCACCCGCACGTTCACGCTCGCCAGCGGCACACTGGCCTGGAACCGGATTTTTCTGATGCCGCACAACACGGCCCCGGCGCGGATCTTCGTGACCGGAAACGTGAACCTCAACCCGCGCGCCAACGCCACGGCCATCATCGCCAACGGTTCGGGGACGGGTCTCAGTGGCCGGATTGAACTCAGCGGCGGCACCCGCACGTTCACCATTGGCAATGGGACGGCGGAAGTGGATCTCTCGATTGACGCGCCGATCAACAACGGCGCACTGGACAAAGCGGGTGCGGGCACGTTGCGGCTGACCGCGGCCAACCTCTACGCCGGCGGCACCACCATCACCGCCGGCCGTTTGTTGGTGAACAACACCAGCGGTTCCGGCACCGGCTCCGGCAGTGTGACGGTGAACGGCGGCACGCTCGGCGGCACCGGCACCATCGGGGGCGCGGTGACCGTGAATCCGACGGGCCGGATCGCGCCGGGCACGGAATCCGCGCTGGGCACGTTGACCCTCGGCAGCCCGCCTTCGATTCTCGGCACCAATTTCATGCGCATCAACCGCGGTGCCGCGCCGTCGGCGGACAAGCTGGTGTTGACCAGCGGCACGTTGACCTACGGCGGTCATTTGGAAGTCGCGAATACGGGCGCGGCTCTGACCGGTGGCGAAGTGTTTACACTCTACGCCGCGGGCAGCTACGGCGGCGCGTTTGTTTCCTCCAACCTGCCGCCGCTGGCCAGTGGTTTGAACTGGGATCTGGGCCGGTTGGTGGCGGATGGCCGCATCGCGGTGAATCGGCGCCCCGCCGCCGGCACCCCGCCGTCGTTCACCAACACCGCGCCCGCGGTCTTGGAAATTCCTTTCGCCACCCTGATCAGCCGGGCGACGGATCCCGACGGCGACGCGCTCACCGTGACGGGCGTCAGTTTGACCTCGGCCCAAGGCATCGTCCTGACGACCAATGCCACCTCCATCTTTTATTCCAACCGGGTAAGCATGACCGACCAGTTCAACTACCTGCTGAGCGACGGACGCGGCGGCAGTGCCACGGGAAGCGTGCAGGTGGTAAATATCGGCGCCCCGCCCGCGGCCGAATTCAGCGGCCTGCCGACGGTCACCGGAGCGGCGGTGCAGTTGCAATTCACCGCAACGCCGGCGTGGACGTATTTCCTGGAGCGTTCGACGAACCTCGTGGATTGGACCACCATCGCAACCAATGTCGCCCCGCCCAGCGGCGTGATTGATTACACGGATCAATTCTCCGACTTGGGCGCGCCGGTGTCGCCGGCGTTTTACCGGCTGCGTTGGGCGCCCTGAACGGCTGCCGGCAACGCAAAATTTTTGCGGTTCGGCGTTGACCTCCCCGGCGGCGTCGGCAGTGTATCCGCTCGTCAATGACCTATACGGAATCCATCCAATTCCTTTACGACCTTCGCTTCTTCGGGGCGAAATTCGGATTGGAGAACACCTTGCGGCTGGCCGAACTGGCGGGGCGGCCGCAGGACCGGCTGCGGTTTATTCACGTGGCCGGCACCAATGGCAAAGGATCCACCTGCGCCCTGCTGGAAAGCATGTACCGCGCAGCGGGCTGGCGCGTGGGCCTGTACACCTCGCCGCATCTGGTGGCGTTTGGCGAGCGCATTCAGGCCAACCGCCGGCCCATCAGCGAGGCGGACGTGGTGCGGTTGGTGGATGAATTACAACCTTTTTTTCAGACGTTCCCGGCGGGGCATCATCCCACGTTTTTCGAAGCCGTCACCGTCATGGCTTTGAAGTATTTTGCCGAGCAGGCGTGCGACCTGGTCATCTGGGAAACCGGCTTGGGCGGACGGCTGGACGCCACCAACATTGTCACGCCGCTGGCCAGTGTGATTACGAACATTCAATTTGACCATCAACGCTGGCTGGGCGAATCCCTCGCCGCGATTGCGGCGGAAAAGGCCGGCATCATCAAACCCGGCGTGCCGTGCATCACCGCGACGGACGAATCGGAGGCCCTGGCCGTCCTTCAAGCAACGGCGCGGCAACACCGCAGTCCGCTCACCCTGGTGACTCCCGCGCACACGCAACAACCGCCGCTCGACACGGTGCGGCTGCCCTTGCTCGGCGGGCATCAACGCCTGAACGCCGCCGTCGCCCTGGCCACAGTGAAAACCTTGCAGGCGCAGTTGCCCGTCAACGCGCGGGCCCTTCGCGAAGGGTTGTCCACGGTGCGCTGGCCGGGACGGATGCAATTGCTCGAACGCGCCGCCGGACAGTGCGTTTTGCTGGATGGCGCGCATAACTCCAGCGGCGCCGCCTCGCT
>MWDV01000215.1 GCA_002070715.1 Verrucomicrobia bacterium ADurb.Bin118 | reverse complement strand
GCCGGCATTGCCATCAGCATTGGCGTGCTGTGCGACGAGGCGCTGGTGATGGTGGAGAACGTCCACAAAAAACTGGAGCACGCCCCGCCGGATTTGCCGCGCGCCGAGCGGCAGGCCATCATCATCCGCGCCTGCCAGCAACTCGGCAAACCGCTGTTCTTCGCCCTGCTGATCATCACGGTGAGCTTCCTGCCGGTATTCGCGCTGGAGGCGCAGGAGGGGCGTCTTTTCAAACCGCTCGCGTTCACCAAGACGTTCACCATGGTGGCAGCCGCGCTGCTCAGCATCACGCTGGGGCCGGCCCTCATTGTGCTGATGTCCCGCACGAAGGTGCTGCCGGAACACCGGCATCCGGTCAGCCGTTTGTTGCATTGGCTTTACGACCCGTGGGTCCGCGCGTTGATGCGCCGGCGCAAATTGTCCATTGCCATTGCCGCCGTGGCGGTGGCATCGGCGGTGCCCATCTATCAGAAGCTGGGCAGCGAATTCATGCCGCCGCTCAACGAGGGCACGATCCTTTACATGCCCACGTCGCTGCCGACGATTTCGATCACCGAAGCGACGCGGCTGATGCAAATCCAGGACCGGCTGCTCAAGCAATTTCCCGAGGTGCTTACCGTGCACGGAAAAGCGGGCAAGGCCGAAACCGCCACCGACCCCGCTCCGCTTGAGATGTTCGAAACGGTGGTGCAACTCAAGCCGCCGTCCGCCTGGCGCACAGTGCCCCAGCCGCGGTGGTATTCGCGCTGGGCGCCCGCGTGGCTGGCCGGGCCGCTGCGCCGGGTGTGGCCCGAGGCGCGTCCGCTCACCTGGGACGAACTCGTGCAGGAAATGGACGCGGCCCTGGCCATTCCCGGACTGGTCAACGCTTGGACCATGCCCATCAAAGCGCGCATGGACATGCTTTCCACCGGCGCGCGCACGCCGGTGGGGATCAAAATTTTAGGCCCGGACCTGAAGATCATTTCCGACATCGGCGAACAGTTGGAAGGGGTCTTGCAGGCAGTAAAAGGCACCCGCAGCGTCTATGCCGAGCGCACGGTGGGCGGGTATTATCTGGACATCATCCCGAACCGCCGGGCGATTGCGCGTTACGGTCTGAACGTCGAGGAGGTGCTGCGGGTGGTGGAAACGGCGATTGGCGGCATGGCGATTGACCGCACGGTCGAGGGCCGCGAGCGCTATTCCATCAACGTCCGCTACGCCCGCGAATTGCGCGATGATCCGGAGAAATTGAAACGGGTGTTGGTGCCGATTGCCATGCCGCCAACGGCGCCGCAGCGCAACGGGACCGCGACAGGAATTGCCACCGCCGCGACATCCGCGCCCGGCGATTCGGATCCCGGCCCGGCTCAAATTCCACTCGGCCAACTGGCTGACATCCAGATCACCACCGGCCCGCCGCTCATCAAAAGCGAGAACGGCGCATTGACCGGCTGGGTTTACGTGGACGTGGCGGACCGGGACATTGGTCGCTACGTGGCCGACGCCAAAGCCGTGGTGCGGGAGAAAATCGAGCACGCCGGTCAGCTTCCCGCCGGCTATCGCCTGGAATGGACCGGTCAGTACGAATACATGCTGCGCGTCCGGGACCGGCTGAAGTTTGTTGTGCCGTTAACGCTCGCGATCATTTTCGTGCTGCTGTATCTCAATTTTCAAAGCGTGCCCCAGACCTTGATTGTTTTGCTCTCGATTCCGTTCGCGTTGACCGGCAGCTTCTGGCTGTTGTGGTTGATGGATTTCCATCTCAGCATCGCGGTTTGGGTGGGCATCATCGCGCTCGCCGGGCTCGCCGCGCAAACCGGCACGGTGATGATCATCTACCTGGACGAGGCCTTTCACACCTGGCAACGCGCCGGGCGCATGCAGACCCAGCATGATTTGTTCGAGGCCATCACCTACGGCGCGGTGCAGCGCGTGCGCCCCAAACTCATGACCGTGGCCACCACCGTGCTGGCGCTGCTTCCGGCGTTGTTCGCCACCGGCGCCGGGGCCGAAGCCATCCAGCGCATCGCGGCGCCGATGGTCGGCGGCCTGATCACCAGCACCCTCCTGACGCTGGAAATCGTCCCCGCCATTTACGCCACTTGGCGCGGACGACAGGTGGCCTGGGTCAAAGGCCCGCGGCCTCCGAAGAAATCATGGCGCGAGCTGAGCCGGCAATTTGCCGAGTGGGAACGGGAGCAACAAAAACCGCCGCGCGAGTCCGCTGCGGAAAACTGAGCCGCCGTCGCTGGGGCAACGGCTGCGCCCGCAAGACGACTTTATTTGCGGGTGCGTTTGGTGGCCACCAAGGCGTAGCGCGCGTGCGTCAAGCCGTTGACCACCTCGTTGAAGTAGTATTTCAAACCACTGGACAGGTTCACGCGCCGGGCCTCGAGTTCGAAGCCCGCGCGCGCGAAGAACTCACCATATTCCTCGAGGGTGTACCACTGTTTTTCGCCGGGAGCCGGGGCGCGGTTGGCGGGGCGGCGCGTCCGGGCGCGGAAGGGGAAACGCGGCCATACCGGCTCGCGGATGGCCACCAGCTTTCCCCCGGGACGCAACACCCGCCGGGCTTCGCGCAACACGGTGACCATGTTGACGGCCTGGGACAACACCGCCGAGCAGACCACGAAGTGGAAACGCTGGTCGCCGAACGGGAGCTTGTGAAAATCCGCAGGCATGCGGGTGATCTTGTCGGCGCGGGCGCCGAGCAGTTCAAAGACGCGCGGGGCAAAATCCTTCAGCAACCGCGGCGAAAAATCCGTCGCCACGATTTCCACCACGCGGGGCAGGCGGGACAGCGCGGCGCTGAACCAGCAGGCGCCCGCGCCGATTTCGAGGATGCGCCCGTGGAAATGGAGGCCGCATTTGCGCGTCAGGAACGGAACGAATCGCGGATAGTCTTCGCGCATGTGCCGCAGCCATTCCGCCTCGTCGGTGAATTCGCCGGGCAGATTGCCGTGCGCCTCCCGCGCCGCCCATTCATCGGTCCGGGCCAACCGGGAAAGATAACCCTTGTTCTCGACGTATTTGGATGCCGCCGCCTTCATGTGACGGCCAAAAAATAAAGAAGCCGCCCGCCTAGCGCAATGGGGATCTCTCTGAACCCGCTGTGGATCAAGGCGCTTGCGTCCCGGAAGGCAAGAAATACCCCGGATGGAACGGCCCCGGCGGGCGGCGCGGCTTATTGGTAGTTGAGGATGACGTTTTCGCCGGCGAACGCGATCCCGGTAATCCGCACCGGCTGCGTCCAGAGAATCCGGTAGAACCGGGTGCTGTCGCGTTGCGGCACCGTGATCTTCTTGGCCTCCGCATCCACCAATACGCAGGTTTCCGGCGTGAAGACGTCGTTGACGGCTGCCGCCGACAACAACTGCGGCGCGGCGGGCACCAGGGCGACGTAATTCATGGCCAGCCCGTATTTGGTCGCGTCGTTGCGCAGGCTGTCGAGCAGCAACCGCACCGTGGCGGTGCCGCTCAGGTTGACGACGCTGAGAGTGCCGTCGGCGGTCCGCAGGGGAACATACTGGTAATTATGGTGGTAAAAGGTGCTGGGCACTTCAAACCGGCCCAAGGTGTTGGTCGCCGGCCCGGCGGCAATATGCTGGAAAGCCACCGGTTGAGCCAGACCACAGGCCGTCCGCAGATAGGCGTTGTAGTGACGCGTTCCTTCGAAGACCCGCGTGTAATTCAGCCATTCGCTGCCTTCCAAGCGCGTGACAATGTATTCGTGGAGGGCGGGGTTCACGTTCGCGTATTTGCTCCGCTGGGTGTCGTAATACTGGGAATAACCGATGCCGGACAGCTCGTTTACATCCGCGTAATAAAACGCGCCGTAGTTCCCCTGTTGCGTCCCCACCGGATCACCCGAACGGAACGCGTTCGCTTCCAGATTCGGCCCGCTGTTATGGTCAAAGAAATCCAGGCCCGCAGTGCCCGAAAGCTCCACATACCCGGAGCCGGCGTTGATCGGCCCAGTGCCGTTGGTCAGATAGCCCGAGGCCAGCGGGTTGTTGAGGAACTGGCCGCCCGCGTAATCGTAATCTTCGCATTCGATGATTTTCACGTCCCCGGAGGCCAGGTAGGCGTCGCTGAAAGTGTCAAACGTGAACTCATTGGTCGTGCACCGCCCCAGCGTGTCCTCCAGCTCAATGCGCGCCTGATACACCGTGTTGGCCGCCAAGCCGGCATAGGCCACGCTCAGATTGGTGGCCTCACCGGAAATCGCCAGATCCGCCGACACGTTCACGCAGTTCAAATAGAGTTTGATGGCGTCGGCTTTAACGCCGTTGGTCGTGGTCAGCGTGGTGGCTTGGAAAGTGATTCCGCTGGCCGCGGGATGGAAATTCTGGAACGAGGCCGGCGACCGGTTCACCACCTGCGGCGCCCCCGGCAATCCATGTGGGATTCCCGGCGCCGCCACGCCCGGCGGGGGCGTCTCGCCCACATAGAAATTGTCAAACGTCACGTCCATCGTTGGGTCCGGATCCCCGTCGGACAAGTGATAACCGAACACGCCCGCATATCCGTACGGGGGAATGTACATCGAGTTGCCGAAATAAGAGTCATCCCCGGTCATCGTCAGCAACGGTCGCGTCAGATCGTTCACGTCATAGATCGCGCCGGTGTAATATTGCGGCCAGTCGCCGAGATTGTTGGTGTTGCTCAAGACCAGCCGGTAAGCCCGCCCCGGCACCCAGCGGAATCCCACCTGGGTGACCGCCGCCGGATTGCCCATCATGAGGGTGCCCGCCGCATTGACAATGCCCCAAATGCTCATCTGGTCGCGCGACCCCAGCGGCCCGGTGTTGCCCGGCCCGGCATAGGCCCGCCAGTTGTGCACCCGCACATTAAGGGTCAACCCCGTCGGCCGATTCGGGTCGAACGGCACCCCACCGTAGAGTATCTCGTTACTGCTCGCCCGGGCAATCAGGCCGAGCACCAAGTTGCAATCCTGATTGGTATTCCAAGCCACCACATCCACTGCCGCGAAGAAGTTGGTGTAAATGCGATTGGTCAGGTAGCTGAAAGCCCGCGCATTCGTCTCCGCGCCGGACCGGGCCGGGTCTCCCTGTAAACGATAGGCATGGCCGCCCGTGGCGTCCGGCGGAAAACTGAAGGTGGCGTCCGGGGTGGTGGAACGGAGCCAGCCCGCATCGTTGCCTCCGTCAAACGTGGATATCTGGGCGGAGGCGCCCGCGACCCAAACCAAGGTCGCCGCCAAGACGGAAAGCGGGAGACTTTGCCGTTTTGCAAGCCGGGGCTGTGGGTGCCGAACCAACGGAACAGTGGGAGATGTATTCATAGGTTTTTCGCAAACAATTGATGAGTTCTCAAACCGGCCTCCCGCCTGTGCGGGCGCTGGTCAATGCCTAAACCGCGCACTCCAATCGGCGCTCTGGCCCTCCCTCCGCCGGCTTTAGAAGCCGACGGGATCCCCCTCCCGCAGTCAAACGGCCCGCCCGCCGACATGGGCGGGCGTCCCTCGTTCCAGAGGCCGGCGCCCCGCCGCCTGCCCGGCTTGCTTTCTTCCGCAAACCGGGTGGACCGAATCGTAAATGTCAACCGTGGCGGCGCGCCCGGGCGATCAGGATCGCTGCCATTCCAAACAGACCGAGACTGAGCACGCCAGGTTCGGGAATAACGGCGACGATCACTCCCTCATAATTCTCCCGCCGATTGGAATAATCACCGGTGGTTATCTGCACCGGCAGAATCAAGGTAGTCGGGGTCAGGGTCACCAGCGAATCCGATGTGTTCGCCCCTCCCCGGCCAACCAAGGACGATGACTTGCCCTCGAAAAGCGTGCCGTTCAGCACTATCGTGTAGTCCAAATGCCCCTCCGTCAGAATTATGTTCTGGCCGTTGGGGGCCGAGCCGTTCTGCGCGGTGCCGGTCGTGATATCAAACTTGAGGTCGCGATAGATGCCCCTCATATTCGCCACGCCGTAACCGGTAACAAACCCGTCGGCTTGGACCCCGTAGTTGCCCGGACCATCGAACAAATTGTCGGCAGTGGTAAAAGGCCCCGCCGGGTTCAGCAACGCGGTGATCGCACTGCCGCCGCTGAAGGTCAGCACGCCGCCGCTCAGATCCCCGGTGATCGTGCCCGCGAAAGCATCCACTAACGAGCCGGGCACCTGGGCGGTTGACTGGAGCCCGAAAGCGTGTCCGGATATCGTCAAGCTGCTCTGGCTGCTATCAATATAATAAGTCACCAATTCGGCCCCTGCCGGCCAGGCCAAGCCAATGGTCAACGCCACTGCACTGACGAGAGAAACAACTTTGGTTTTCATAGGAGAGTAGTCCTTTGCGTTTGGTGATGAACGAGGTCTAATTTACATTATCACGAGCTTACCACTGATTTTGCGGG
>MWDV01000214.1 GCA_002070715.1 Verrucomicrobia bacterium ADurb.Bin118 | reverse complement strand
TTTTGAGGAAACGAATTTGGTCAGCAAATCCGTCTTCTCCCCGGCCAGCAGTTTGCGCAACTGCGCCTCGTCCACGGGCTGTTCAAGGATGGTCTTCGCCACCTTGAATTTACAGGGGCGCTTTTCGGCCTGTGATTTCTCGCAGACGTAATGGGTGACACCTGCGAACACGCGCCCGCCGCACTTCGGACATTTGCCCAGCGGCGGCAGTCCGGTGAAATCCAGCTTGGGCGCGGGTTCTTTCGGCGCCGTCGTTTTGGTCTTCCGCTCGCGCGGCACAAACTCAAACTGCACAGTGCCGTCTTTCAACACGAGAAATGCCTCAAACTTGCGTCCGGTTTTTTTGGACACGAAACCTTTCAGCAAATCCGTCCGGCCCGTAGCCAGTAATTTTTTGATCTGCGGCGAGTCGAGCGGTTGCTGCAGAATGAGCTTGCCCGCCCGGAAGGTGCAGGTGCGTTTGTCGTCCACCGATTTTTCGCAGACGTAATTCATCCCGCCGTCGAACACACGCGCCCCGCACCGGGGACAACTCCCCAACGGCTCCTGCCCAGTGAAATCCAGCGGGGTCCGGGTAGTGGATTCTTCCGTAGCGGGGGCGGTACCGAAGTCGAACTCGACCTTGAACTCGGCATTGAGCTTGAGTCCCGCATTGAACGGTTTGCCCATTTTACTGCGAAAACCGGACAGCGGCCCGATTTGCCGCTCGCGAATGAGCTGCTCGACTTCCTCGTTCTCAAACATCCGGCTGCAAAGGATTTTCCAGATGGCGAAATCGCAGTCGCTTTTGACGCACTGATAGGCCTTGTATTTTTCATGCACCTCGCCGCCGCATTTCGGACAGGGAACCCCGAGGACGCCGAAGTCGCCGGGGATGGTGTCCTGCTCGAATGTTTTGGCCCGGTCCACAATCCGTTGCGTCATCTCGGCAATGCCGGACATGAACGCCGGCCGGCTGAGCTCCCGCCGCTGGATCTGCCGCAGCCGAAATTCCCAATCACCGGTCAGCTCAGGCTTCGTGAGTTCCTCGACACCCAGGCCACGGAGCAGTTCCATCAGGGAAAAAGCCTTGGCGATGGGCTGTAATTCCCGTCCTTGGCGGTGAACGTATTGTTCATACACCAGCCCTTCAATGATCGCCGCGCGCGTCGCCGGGGTGCCTAATCCCTTTTCCCGCATGGCTTCCCGGAGCTCGTCGTCCTCCACCAACTTACCCGCGCCTTCCATCGCGCTGAGCAAGGTGGCCTCGGTGTAGCGCGGCGGCGGTTTGGTCGTGCTTTGTTTGACCTCGACGGCACTCGTATGAACGCGTTCGCCGGACTGCACCGGCGCGAGGTGAGGATTGACCTCGTCCAACGGCGCTTCCTTGCCATACACCTCCAGCCAGCCGGGAACGGTAATGACTTTACCAACACTCTTGAACGGTTCGCCCTCGACCCGGGTGATCCGGGTGGTGGTCAGAAATTCGGCGGCGGGATAAAAGACGGCGAGAAAACGCTTCGTGACCAGATCATAGAGTTTGCGTTCCGGTTCGGTCAGGGACTTGGGCGCTTGCGGCGTGGGAATAATGGCGAAGTGATCGGAGACTTTCGCGTTGTTGAAAATCCGCTTGTGCGGGCGCACCCAGCCTTGCTGCAAAATTTTTCCGGCGAACGGCGCGTAGGCCGTGCCGTTGAGCATCTCTAGTACTTGCCGCACCGGCCCCAAGTAATCCTCGGGCAACGCCCGGGAATCCGTGCGCGGATAGGTCAGCACTTTGTGTTTCTCGTAAAGCGCCTGCGCGATGGCGAGCGTGTTCTTGGCGCTGAATCCGAAGCGCGCGTTGGCTTCGCGTTGGAGGCTGGTCAAATCATAAAGCAACGGCGAGAATTGCGTGCTCGGCTTGCTCTCTTCCGTGACCACGCCCGGCTTGCCGAGACACTTGGCCTTGATCGCTTCCGCGTCCGCCTCGTTCCAGAGACGCTCGGCTTTGCGGTCGGGGTCCGCCTCCTTGCCGTTCTCCTTGACAAATTTTTCGTCAAACCAACGCCCGGCGTATTGCCCGGCGGCGGCATCGAACGTGCCGATGATTTCCCAAAAATCCCGGGGCACAAACTTGCGGATTTTCTCCTCGCGTTCGACCAGGATCGCCAATGTCGGCGTCTGGACCCGGCCCACGGTGGTTTTGTAGAAGCCACCGAGCTTCGAGTTAAACGCGGTCATCGCGCGCGTGCCGTTGATGCCCACCAGCCAGTCGGCCTCGGCGCGGCTGACGGCGGCGTCGGCAAGCGGCTGCAGGTCGGCATCATCACGCAAACGGGTGAAGCCCTCGCGGATGGCGACGGGCGTCATGGATTGCAACCACAGCCGTTGGATGGGTTGTTTCGCCTTGGTGTACCGGACGATGTTGCGAAAGATGAGTTCGCCTTCGCGCCCCGCGTCGCAGGCGTTGATCAACACGGCCACGTCGGAGCGCTTGATGAGTTTGGCGAGTTGTTTCAGCCGACTCTCGTTTTTCGCGATGGGCTGCAGATCAAAATGATCCGGGATAACGGGCAAATGTTTGAACGACCATTTGCCGCGGGCGACTTCGACTCCCGGCGGCGGCGTCAATTCGAGCAGATGCCCCACAGCGGAGGCGATCACGTAAGTGTCGCTCTCGAAGCAATCGTCCCGTTTTTTGAAACCGCCCAGCGCCTTGGCGATGTCACTGGCGACCGACGGTTTTTCGGCAATGATTAAAGCTTTGCCCATGACTTGTGTAACAGGCTTTTACAACCAACCCCCGGGCGAGCGCAATCGAAAGTTCCCTCCTCATCCCCGAAACGGCGGCATCCATCGGCAAGTGTGCCTTCGGTCTGCGCGGGTCATCCTCCAAGGATGAAAAGGTAAAACGCGCCGCTATATCCGGGTAATCCCGGATTTATTTGTCGGGTCAATCTACGGGGCCGCCCCCGTACAAATGCCCAAAATGGCCCAAAAACAGGGTTTTCTCTTGGAAGCCCCCGGTCCCGGGCTTATCGTGGGGCCGATGATTTAGAGTATTGAGGCCATCGAACCGGAAGCGACGGCGATGGAGGGATGAACGCCGTCGCAATGAGGTTGGCATGAGAATTTTGCTGCAACATTCGCGGACGCAACTTTATTTGCGCGGTCTGGGGGATTGGACCCCGGATGCCAACCAGGCCTATGATTTCGGGCACTCGCAGCGGGCGATTGATTTTGCACGGGAACACTATCTCACCGGACTGCAAATTGCCGTGAAGTTCATTGACCCGGAATTCGACGAGGTGTTCGTCTTGCCGCCGTTGGAGCCGCCGCACAGCGAAAGCCGCACGAAAACCTGACCCGCCCCACCGCTGGGTGGCTTCATCAGTCCGCGTCTCTCCTTCAGGAAGAAGTGGGACGATGCGACCGTCTCCCCTTCCTCCGACCCGACTTTTTCCGCCAAAGCCCGCATCCGGGGAAAAATCTCAACTTGTCTTTGCGGCCTGAAACCCTAACTATTTCTCCGCCGCGTCGCGCATGAATAACATCTTGATCATTGTGCCCACCTACAACGAGCGGGAGAATCTCCCCCGCATAGCGCAACGGCTGTTGGCGCTGCCGACGCAGGTGCATCTGTTGGTGGTGGACGATAATTCGCCGGACGGCACGGGCCAGGTCGCTGACGAATTGGCGGCGCGGCATTCAGAAATCCACGTGCTCCATCGGCGCGAGAAAAACGGATTGGGCCGCGCCTACATTGCCGGGTTCAAGTGGGCCCTGGCCCGCGACTACGAGTTCGTCTTTGAGATGGACGGCGATTTTTCGCACAACCCGGACGACATCCCGCAATTTCTCGCGGCGGCGCGCGAGGCGGATTTGGTGCT
>MWDV01000213.1 GCA_002070715.1 Verrucomicrobia bacterium ADurb.Bin118 | reverse complement strand
GCCTGCGGGAAGCGGTCTGAGGCCGCCGGATGCAGCACATGAAACGAGCCAAGGGCGTCCCCCCGCCACACCGTGCGCAATCGGTCCGGCGTGCGGCTGAGGTCGGTCATCACGCGCCGGTAGGTGGGCGAACGCTGGCGCACGCCGCTGGCGAGCACGTGTTGCACGCGAAAGGAGTACATCAAGGCTTCCGCGCCGCCCATTTGGTTGACGTCGCCATGGGTCAGAAGCAGTTGCGACAGTTGATTCACGCCTTGGGCGCGCAGGAAAGGTTGTGTGATGAACGCCACCGCGTTGCTCCGGCCGCAATCCACCAACAAATCCGTCCGCCGCCCGGGCAGATCACAAAACACAGCACTCCCCTGCGACAACGGCAGGGCGGTGAGCGTGACCGTTCGCCCATGAACCAGCGCCGCCACACTGCCCAGCACCGTCAGCGCGCCCAACGCTGTCACGGACCACGCCCGGCGCCGGGCGGCAAAAAGCCAACCGGACATGACGCCCACCAATAACGCGTAGTAAAGCCCCATGAGCCAGGGCGCCGGTGGTTTTACATAAAAAAACGCGCCTGGCAGGCGAGTGGCCATTTCACTGATCTGAATCATGCTCCACATCCAGAACCAGGCGCTGTGGTTGAACAATTCCGCCACCGCGGGAAACCACGCGCCCGTGAGGAGACTGCCCAGACTGCTCATCAACGTAAGCGTGGCCAGCGGGATGATGAGGAGGTTCGCCAGCAGGGTGACCGGGCTGAACAGATGAAAATAATACGCGGTAAGCGGCAGCGACCCGAGCCACGCCGCTGTAGAAGTGGCGACCGCAGTGGTCAGCCAGCGCAACGCCGCATGGCCGCGTTGTTGCCAGCGGGGCAGCACTTCGAGCGGGACGAACGGATCCACGCGCAACCATTGATCCCGCAATTTCTCCAGAGGCGGCAGCAGCAGAGCAATACTTAATACCACGAAAAAAGAGAGCTGGAAGCTGGCTTGAAAAAGCTGGCGCGGATCCCAGAGTAAAATCAATCCCCCGGCGGCGGCCAGGGAGTTGAGCAAATCCCCCGGACGCCGCAACGCCCAACCGCCGATGATGACGCTCATCATGACCGTGGCGCGCACGGCGGAGGGTTGCCAGCCGGTGGCAGCGGTGTAGAACCAGATCAGCGGAATGACCAGCGCACCGCTCCCCGCCCGGGGGACTTGCAACACCCGTACCAAGCTGATGAGGATGCCGGCAATGAGGGCAATGTGGAGACCGCTAATCGCAAAGATGTGCATGGTTCCAGACCTCATGAATCGCTCGCTGACTTCGTCGGTCAACGCGGTGCGCCAACCCAGGGTCATCGCCCACAACAACTGTTGCGCTTCATCCGGCGGCAATCCGCGTTGCAGCGTGCGCTGCGCCCAGGTCACGAACCGATCCGTCCAAGGCGGCGCTCCGACGGGGCCTTCGATGCGCCAATCGTCTGCGGTCGCAACTCGAAGTTGATAATACACACCTCGATGGCGCAGATGCGCGGCGTAATCGAACAAACCCGGCGCCAAGGCGGTGGGCGGAGTGAGCAGCACTCCGGCAACTTCAACAACGCGGCCCGCGTGAAATTCCGGGGGCAACGGAGTCGGCGTCAACGCCAACACCCGGCCCCGGGCCGGCTGCCATGCGTGGTTCAACCGTAACTCAGTCACCTCCAGCGGTGCCAGGGTGCGGAAGGATTCCACCTCGTCGCGCAGATACATCCGTAACGCGGGGGTTTCCGGAAGCGTACCCCGCAAGACAACTTCCGCCGGGACCGCATTCGTCAGCAGCAAGCGCAGGTCATTCGGAGAGATAATTGCCGTCCGCAAAGTCAGATTCAACGCCCCCAACAACGGCAACAAAACGAGCAACAAACCCGACCGCCATTCGGGCCGCAGCCAGGCCAAACCCGCCAGCCCGAGCGCGGCCAACCAAAGCCCCGCGAGCGGCAGGGACCACCAGCCCGCGACCAGCACGCCGGTTGCGTAGAACAGCGCCACCCTGACCAAGGGACGTCTCATGCCAGCGCGGCAACTGTACGGCGATCAACGGACCGCAGCCATCACAAAACCCGTCCCGTTTTTTGATGCGGCGCCAAAAAGAAGTGTTGTCGGTGGGTGATTCTGCGGACGAAGGCAAACGAATTCACCATCAGTTCGTCTTTGAGAAGATGCGATTCCCGCCTGGCTTCGCCCCGCGCCCTCAGTCGCCGTCCAACAAACTTCCGAGACCCCGGTCCTGTCAGGCGCACGACGGACCGCGTTGTGTTGGCTAGCTGGTCCCCTGGCTTTTCATCCACGTGCCCCAGCCAATGATGATCGTGGAGAGGATCAAGGTGGCGATGCCCGCGCCGATCAACGAATGGGCTTTCTGGCTGGAGCCTTTCCACTCACGGAGCAGCCAACCCCACATCGTGCTGAAGATGATGATGCTGGCCATGTGCAGGGTCCACGACGCGAAACTGTACTCGCCCATCTGGGTTTCCCCCATCGTGTAGAAAAAGAATTGGAAGTACCAGGTCGTTCCGGCCAGCGCGGAGAAGGCGTAGTTGCGGAGCCGCGGCACGCGCAGGTCGTCGGTGGTGGGTGGGGCCGCGGTCCCGCCGCTGCCGGAGGCTTCGCCGGAAGCCGGCCCCCCGGCGTGTTCCGGCCGGATTTGGGCGGCGAGGTATTGGTAACCGGTGCGGTTTTTGAGGTTGAGCAGCGTACACCAAATGAAATTCGTGGTGAACCCGCCGAGCAACACGACGCAGAGCTTCGGCAGCCCGGTCCAGATCACCGTGGTGCCCGCGATTTTGGAAGTCTCGCCGATGGGATTGCCCGCCGTCAGTGCGAAGGCGAAACAGGCACTCATGATTCCGGAGAACGTCGCGACCAGGATGCCCTTGGTAAAATTGAATTCCGCGATGGCCCGTTTTTTTTCCGCCTCGGGCATTTCGCGTTCCTTGGTAAAACCCGCCCAGGCGGCAATCAAGATGCCGAGTAAACAAACGGCCACCCCCACCAAAGTGACCTGCCCGGACGCGGACTGCGCGATGGCCACGATGCTGGCCTCAACCGGGATGTCCGGCATAAAACTCTTCAGCACCGGCGGGACGAGGGTGCCAAAGGCCGCGCAATACCCTAGAGCCACGCCCATCCCCAGCGACAACCCGAGGTAGCGCATGGTGAGACCAAAAGTCAGGCCACCGAACCCCCACAGCACGCCGAAGAAATAGGTCCACCAAAGCGTGCCCCACGTCTGCTGACGCAGCACGCCGAGTAGATCGTTCGTCATGAACGACGCCAGCACCCAGGGACAAATGATCCAGGAAAAACAGCCGCCCACCAGCCAGTAGGTTTCCCAGGCCCATTTGCGCACACCTTTGTACGGCACATAAAAACTCCCGGAAGCCAGGCCGCCGAGCCAGTGGAAAAAGACACCGAGAAAAGGATTCGCCATGACGCAAAGAGCCGGCACCACTCAAGCCGTCCGGCCGGATTTTTCCAGCAGCCGGGGATAGATGAAACCGTAAATCGCCGTGGCGATGAAACCCACCAACGGCAGCGAGAAGGAGATGCCCACGCTGTGGAAGTTGTCCCAAAGCCAGCCCATCAGCACCGCCGAAATGGAGCCGGCGGCGCCAACCGCGATCACGTGGAAGGACGCAGCAATCTTGGTTTGCGGTCCCAGGTTGCGCACGCTCATCGCGAAGATGAACGGGAACATGATGGACATGAACAACCAGCAGAGCGGCAGGATCAGCCAGGACACCATTTTGATGTCGGCGATGGCGAACAAAATGACGATGGCATTGGCGATGCCGTAGAGCGCGAGCAGGAGGTGCGGTTGAATGAAGCGGGCAATCCAGGCGCCGGAAAACCGTCCCACCGCATAGAGCACCATGGCGATGGTGACCACGTAGGCGGCGGTGGCCTCGGGGGTGGCGGCATGCGTCACAGCGCCATACCAGGCAAAAAGCGGCGAGGTGACGGGATCGCCGTCCGCCGGGTGGATGATGGCATTCTCCAAAATGTAATTTACGGCAAACGCGTTGATCCCAATCTGGGCAATGATATAGAGAAACTGCGTGACCACGCCGGCCGTGAAATGCGGCTGGCGCGTGAGCGGAGCGCGGAAGGTGGTCTGGTCCGCGCCGGCTTCCGCAGGGTCTCCGTCCTCGGCAATCACCGGCAGTCTGATGAACGCAAAGGCGGCGAAGATGGCGAGCACCACGCAACCCAGCACCACATAGGGCAGGATCAACGGATGAAAATCCGGATTGTTCGCGTCCACTTCCCGGCCAAACAGCAACAGTCCACCCACGGTGGGGGCAATGATGTAGGCACACGAGTTGAACGCCTGCGCCACCGACAAACGACCCGCCGCGCCCTCCTTCGGCCCCAGCACGGTGACATACGGATTGGCCGCCGTCTCAATGCACGCCAGCCCGGCGGACAGGATGAATAACGAGAGGCAAAACGACCAGAAGGTCTTGAACACCAGGCCGGCGGGAATGAAGAGAAACGCGCCCGCCGCCAGCACCACCAATCCGACCAGAATGCCCCGCTGATATCCGATCCGCCGGATCAACAACGCCGCCGGCAGCGCCACCAGCAGATACGCGCCGAAGACGGAGGTCTGGACGAGTCCCGACTGCGCCTTGCTGACGCTGAGAATGTTTTGGAAATGCTTGTTCAGCACGTCCAGCATGGCATGGCAGAATCCCCAAATGAAAAACAGGGAGGCGACCATGAGGAACGCGAACAGTAACGGATTGCGTTGGGATTTCATGCGTGTTTTGGCGGATGATCGGTGGCTGAGAAAAAAGTCGTATCGGGGCCGCGTCATTGGCGCTGGCGTTGCACGTTTTGCTCGTAGGCTTTAACCTCCGCAAGCCAGGCTTCGCCGACCGGCACGCCTTGCCGCAGACAATGGAAGTCCCACACCGCCCCAAACGGCAGGCTCTTGGCTTCCTCCATCAGCGCGAGCCGGGCCGTGTAATCTCCGGCCCGCTCCAGTTGTTTGTAGCGCGCGTGCGGTTCCACCAAGGCAAAGCACAAGGCGCGCAGCATGTTGCGCGTGCCAATCACCCACGCCGCGACGCGGTTGATGCTGGCGTCAAAGAAATCCAATCCAATGTGGGTGCGGTCCAGGTAGCCGCCGCGCACCAGTTCCTGGGCGATGGCGTATAACTCATCCGTGAGCGTCACCACATGATCGCTATCCCAACGGACGCCGCGGCTGACATGCAGTAAAATCGCCGGGACAAAACAGAGCACCGAAGAAATCTTGTCCGCCAGACTTTCCGTCGGGTGATAGTGGCCGGCGTCGAGACAGACAAGGATCTGGTGTTGCACCGCGTAACCGAGATAAAACTCGTGCATCCCCACCGTGTAACTTTCCGCGCCGATGCCAAAAAGTTTGCCTTCGATGGCGTCGAGATTGTGTCGCGGATTAAGTTTCTTGGCAAAGACCGCATCCAACGCCTCGACCAGCCGCTCGCGCGGCCCGCGCCGGTCGGCGGGCGTGTCCTTCATGCCGTCGGGAATCCAGACATTGGTGACGGCGGGCGTCCCCAGGGCGCATCCCATGGCGGCGCCGATTTCGCGCGCGCGCCGGCAATGCTCGATCCAAAACGCCCGGATCGCTTTGTTGGGATGCGAGAGCGTGAAGCCGCTGGCCGCCTTGGGATGCGAAAAACAGGTCGGATTGAAATCCAACCCCACGCCCAGTTCCTTTGCCCAGGCGATCCAGTTCTTGAAATGTTTTGGCTCGATTTCGTCGCGCTCCACCTTTTTGCCGTGGAACTCGCCGTAGAACGCGTGCAGGTTGAAGCGATGTTTCCCGGGAATCAACGAGAACGCCTTGGCCGCATCCGCGCGCAGTTCGTCCGGGGTGCGCGCCTTGCCGGGATAATTACCCGTGGCCACCAAGCCGCCCCCGAGCGTCGCGCCGAAATTCTCGAAACCGCCCACGTCATCCCCTTGCCAGCAATGAAGCGAAACCGGCACTTTGGCGAGTGTTTTGAGAGCTTGGTCGGTATTAACGCCGAGCGCGGCGTAACGTTCCTTGGCGAGGCGGTAAGCCTGCTCGATTGATTTGGTTTGTTTGCCCATGAGTGATGTCTGATTAAAAACGGTCGTCGGCAACCATCTTGCCGGACAGATAACAGCATTTCAACCGGTCAGGACGCAAGCGTAAATTCCCAATCCATTGGGAAAGACGGGGGACATCGTGACCCCTGAACCGATCGAATAAACCTTGGTCAAATTGAAAGTGATGAGCCAACGCCGTTGCCATAAACTCAAGCGCCTCTTGTGTGAAGCCCACATAAATGCAGGCGAGGCGTGCGGCTTGCCAGCGTTCGTCGCTGCCCGTTAAGTTGCCGTATGTTTGATGATACCATTGCGGCCCTTGCCACTCCGCTCGGGGAAGGCGGTTTGGCGGTGATTCGCATTTCCGGGTCGCGGGCGTTAGCGGTGGTAGACCGCTGCTTTATCCCGGCGGGCCGCCAAGCGCCACCGCTCCGTGAGGCCACAACCCACACCCTGCATTACGGGCATGTGATGCGGGACGGCCAACGAGTGGATGAAGTCTTGGTGGCGGTGCTCCGGGCGCCGCGCACTTTCACCCGGGAGGATACGGTGGAAATTTCATGTCACGGCGGCATGCTCGTCGCCCGGACCGTGCTGGACACCGTCCTGGCCGCCGGGGCGCGGCCGGCTCAGCCCGGGGAATTCACGCGCCGCGCCTTTCTCAACGGCCGGCTGGA
>MWDV01000212.1 GCA_002070715.1 Verrucomicrobia bacterium ADurb.Bin118 | reverse complement strand
TTGGCGCGTTACCGTATCCGTGTGTGCTCAAGTGCAGCCACGGTTGCAAGTGCAACGTATTTTGCCGGGCTTCGGAAACTTTGGATCCGGCGGTCGCCCGGCGGGATTTGGCGCGGTGGATGCGAACTGATTACAGCCGGTTGCTGGGCGAGTTGCACTACGCCGGCATGACGCCCCGCATCCTTTGCGAAGAGTTTCTGGACGATGGCACGGGGGAACTGCCCACCGATTACAAATTGTATTGCTTCGGGGGAAAAGTGCATTGCACGCTGGTCTGCCGCGGGCGCACCGTCAACAGCAAGGCCAGTTATGATTTTTACGACCGGGAATGGATTAACCGGCTGCCCTATGACCGGTCCATGACGGAGCCGGCTCGTCGGCTGCCCCGACCCGCCGCGCACGCCGAAATACTCCAGGCGGCGGAAAAGCTCTCCCAGCCGTTTCCCTTCGTGCGGGTGGATTTCAATTCCATCAAGGGCCGGGCGGTGCTGGGCGAGATGACTTTCACCCCCAGCGCCTGCGTTGACACCGGCAACACCGAACTTGCCAGGCGGGTGTTGGGGGATTTGATCGTGCTACCGGAAAAGTACCCCTAGAGCCTGTCCTGCCCTTTTGGCGAGGAAGGATTTGAGCATGAGCATCGCCCAAGCGAGCCAGTGATACCCGGCCAAGGTGGCGGCGAGGCGTTCGTAATCTCGCGCCAGTCGGCGGAAGCGTGCGGCCCATGCAAACGTGCGCTCTACCACCCAGCGGCGGGGTAACAACACAAAGCCCCGTTTGACTTGATGATGTTTCACCACGATCAATTGGACCCCGTGTTGGGCCGCGTCGGCCGCCGGTTGTCCCCCCGTGTAGCCTTGATCCACATACGCTAGTTGCACGTTCTCTCCGGTGACCCCTTGTACCGCTTGGACGAGCTCGTCTACCTGCGCCCGATCCTGCTCGTGCGCGGCCGTGACCTTCAACGCCCACAGATGGCCCAACGTATCCACCGCCACATGCACCTTGCTCCCCTTGCGTTTCTTGGCGCCATCATATCCGGCACGCCCACCACTCTCGGGCGTGGATTGGAGCGTGCGGCTGTCCAGAATCGCCGCGCTCGGCGCGTCATTCCGGCCCGCCGCCAAGCGCCGCAACAACCGCAAGTCGGCCACCAGCGCTTCAAAGCAACCCACCCGCATCCAGCGGCGTGTTTGTTGTTGGACCGCGTGCCAGGGCGGCAGGTCGTTGGGGATCATCCGCCACGGACAACCCGCCCGCACCAACCAGCGCAGTCCATTGAACAGCTCGCGCAGCGGATACTTCCGCTGCGGCGCGTCTTCCCGCATCCGCGTCAGATACGGCGCACAGAACGCCCATTCTTCGTCACTCACATCACTCGGATAACGCTTTCGTGCTTTCGTCATCCCCAGCTTTTCACATATCCGTCGTAAAGGAGCCAGAGAAAAGTACTTACGTCGAAAAGACTACCCCGCCAAAGTGCATGACAGGCTCTAGACAGGCAAGCCAAACGCTGAAACGAGAAAAAGGAGATGGGAACGGAGGGGCTGCAATCGTCAGCATATGTTGGCGGAAGGCCGAAGCCGGCTCTGAGGACTTATTAAACAAAGTAAGGCCATCGGTTGCGTAGCTTTGAATCTGGGCGGTGTGCCCAAGGATCAATCTTCCGCCCATTTGATCAATTTTAAGGCTTTCTTTCGTGCGCAAGTATCCGCGTGTCAAACAGAAGTTGTTATTTACAGGGGGGGGTGGCACAAGTTGCTGCATTGCCCTTACAAAGTCGCCGCCCATCTTCGATCTTACCTTCAAGTTTTAGGATTGACGGTTTGCAAACGCTGCTTATCCCCGTTTAAAGAGCTCGGGACCATTCACGCTTCGCCGCAGTTCACAACCTTTTAAGCCCCTTATTTTTTCGTGGCTTTGTAAAATCGGTTTTGCATTGGCAGGATTCGCGATCCGTCCCTGTAGTTTGTCTCCCCTGGCGACGGGCGTTGCCCCTTTCGTATGAGGTGTGTATTTCGCGGTGGTTCGCAGCCTTGCGGGATTTGCTGAACATGGCGTATTACTTCAGCGAAAGTTGGCGGCTAATTCGAAAACTGATCCAGAGCGTTCTACTCCGCCTCGGGTTTAATCTTACTGGTCGTACTGTGGTTTTCCTCAAGCAAGACATGGCCGCAATGGTGCTTGGGGACGTGAGTAAACCCGCATTGCACCCCATCTCCGCTGCTGACGTACAAGCAGAGCCGCTCTTTTGTTATGGCGTTTATAGCCGGGAACAGATCTTGGACCGCCTAGCTCAAGGCCATAAACTATTTGCCATCAAACACGCTGATATGAATGCGTGTTTCGGCTGGATAGAACAGGGCCGGACCGAGGTCAAGCCGCTCCGTTTTCGTTTCGATATACCCCCTGATATCAGGTATCTTGCCGGCCTCTATACCCTTCCCGCAATGCGGGGCCGCGGCCTGGCTTTACAAATGTGGTTGGCCTTGGGCCAGCGTTGCAAGGACCAGGGTGCCAAACATCTACTGGCGGTCGTAAACCTGCAAAATATTCCATCACGCCAATTGCACCGCAAACTCGGCTTTTTAGAATACCAAATCGTTCACTTCAAGCAATTTGGCTTTTTCAATTATTACCGGGTCCAAGACACCCAATCTCCTCTCTACCGTCGCTGGATGACACTCTTTAATTCTCCACCCGAACTCTGGAAGACTTTCTGGTCCGGAGATAAAACCGAATCCGGGAAGAAAATTACAGTTGTGACCTCAGAAAAAGCTGTTTGATTGGTTGATTTTGATGCCCGGGATTTTTAAATGGGAGACCAAGTTGTCGAGCTAGGACCAGCGGTGCCGAAGGCGTGAAGTGGTCCAAAAGGCCAAGCCGGGCATTGGTTGTGGTGCGCATATCTTTCAGCTCTATTTCAGCAAAGCATGTTTAAAAAGTTTGTAGAGGCCTCCCGTTGAAATTTTGACATGTATGCGCTGCTCGCTCCCCCGATCCGTCGCGATCCTTTGAAAGCGGCTTACCACGGAATCCGCGCATTGGGGTTCCGCGTACTGCTTGCGATTTCGCCCGTCCTGTTGGCCCGCGTGCGGTATCGGATCGCCTGGGGCCGCTGGCCGGACTTTGCGAACCCATGCACGTTCGATGAGAAGCTCCTGTGGCTGAATCTCTACTGGCGGCATCCGCTCAAGACCGAGTGCGGGGATAAATACACTCTGCGCGGGTATGTGGAGCGCCTGGGCTTGGGGCATTTACTCCCCCGGCTGCATGGGGTCTATGACTCGGTGGCGGAAATAGATTTTGGCGCGTTACCGTATCCGTGTGTGCTCAAGTGCAGCCACGGTTGCAAGTGCAACGTGTTTTGCCGGGCTCCGGAAACTTTGAATCCGACGGTCGCCCGGCGGGATTTGGCGCGATGGATGCGAACCGATTACAGCCGGTTGCTGGGCGAGCTGCACTACGCCGGGATGACCCCCCGCATCCTCTGCGAAGAGTTCCTGGCCGACGGCACCGGGGAACTGCCCACCGATTACAAATTGTATTGCTTTGGGGGCAAAGTGCATTGCGTGCTGGTTTGCCGCGGGCGCACGGCGAATGACCGGGCGCGGGTGGAATTTTACGATCGGGACTGTGAGAACGTATTGGCGTATGACCGGTCGAGCCGGCCGGCCTCCCTTCCGGCGGGCCCGCCGGCCGCGTATGCCGAGATGCGCCAGGCGGCGGAAACCCTTTCCCAACCGTTTCCTTTTGTGCGGGTGGATTTTTATTCCATCCAAGGCCGGGCGGTGCTGGGAGAAATGACCTTCACTCCCGCCGCCTGCATTCGCCCCAGCCACACAGAATTGGCCGAGCAGGTGTTGGGAGATTTGACCGTGCTGCCGGAAAAGTACCCCTAGCAGGTTGTTGAAAAAGGCATGTTTTGAAAAACCGGCCTGCAATTTCATTGGGGTTTTCGCATGATATTTTGCCCGAAAACGACTTTTTCAACAGCCTGCTAGACGGGCAAGCCAAACGCTGAAACGGGAAAAAGAAGACGGGACCGGGGGGGGATGCAACCGCCGGCGTCTGTTGGCGGAAGGCCGAAGGCGGCTCATCCTTCTTGCTCTTGCGACTGGTGGTGGGTGGTATTTTGCGGGGCGGGCTTGGGACAGCGTTGCCTCAAAGTGTGACACGAGAGCGCTTCCATCAAACAGGTGGCGATGTCCTCACCTCACCGGCAGCCCCTCACCCCGTCGTTCGAAACCATCTCATCAAGGCTTGGGGCCGCGGCTTTCGCCGATCCACGCCGATGGGAAATTGGAAAAAATCTGAATAATCTGCGTCATCGGTGGATGGGGTTGTCCGTTATTCGCAGCGGCTATGGGTGAGATGGCGGCAAGTGGCCGCCAATTGGCACTTGGATTGCTTGATTTATATTGATGCGCATGCTCGTGTTAAAAATGCTAAACGGCGGGCGGGGCGCGGCGCGGTTATTATTACTTTTTCCGCTGTCCGCCGCCGCCACCACCTATTATGTGGACCCGGTGAACGGGAACGACAGCAACGACGGTCTGACGACCAACACCGCATGGCGGGCGCTGTATCGCACCACCGCCATCAGCCCCCATAACGCTCCAGGGTTTGGGGGCCACGTCAAGCCCTTGATTCAGGGTGGGGACACGGTTATTTTGCGCGGCGGATTATACGTGGGGAACTCGAATGCGATCCGGTCCTATATCGGCACCAGCGGCACGCCGGAGAATCCAACCACGTTCAAGGCGTATCCAGGCGAAGTGCCGGTCATCAGCCACATTACCCGCGAGGGTGGCCCCCCCGCTTTTTATTGCATCACGCTCCGCTCCAACTCGCACTGGCGGTTTGACGGGATTACGTGGAGCAACTGCTACAAGTGGGCCGGGATCACCGCCTCAACCAATATCACCTTCACCAACTGCACCTTTACCACCGGGAGCGAGGGGCACGATTATCAAGGCTTGAGTTTTCTGGCCCCGGCGGTCAGCAACCGCCTCCAGAATTGTATCTTTCGAGATTACGGCCGGTGTAATGACGAGTGCAACGATATTGGCGAGCATGTTGGGTTTACGACCGGACCCAACAACGTGGGATCGGGCTGGAATCTGGTGGAGGGTTGTTTGTTTATGCACTCGGCTCATGATGCCATTGGTACGGGTTGTCCTTATAACGTGCTGCGCAGCAACATCTTTATCAACGATATATGGATTCCCACCAACGAAGTTTGCCACTTGATGAATTTTTACAAGGAGATCAATCATTACGGGGGCTATTCCGGGCGACACATCAAACCGGGCGATGGCGAAACGGTTAGCCGGGAGGGGAGTAAAATGGGGCAGGTGGACCAGCGGAATGTGTATGAGTGGAACACGTTCCTTTACACCGGCCCGCCGTCGGACGATAATGGCGCCTTTGCCATTGAGATGGTGCAACGGCACGGGATCTTCCGGTTTAATACCATTGCGTTCTCACTGGCCAGTGGGGTGTACTTTACGGCAATGTCCCCATTAAACTACAGCGTATCCAACGCGTTTTATGGGAACGTCGTCTATGGGAACGGATTGGCCCAGCAATATGGGGGTGCCGGATTGCAATGTTTTGGTTACGGCCTCGGTATGAATAATTCCGGGGGGAATTATTTTGCCCGGAGCAACTACGTGGTGAACAACATCATCTGGCACAATCTACCGGGTAATATCAGTGAGAGATGCATATCGTACCAACAACTGCGCAATAATTTCACGAACGATGCGATTGACCCACTTTTCTTCAGCACCAACGGCTGGGGCTACACCTATGATCCGAACAACCTGCCAGACTTTCGCTTGCGGGCCGGGAGTCCCTGCATTGACGCCGGGACGTGGCTGGCCTATGCCACGGCGAGCGGCAGCGGGACCACGTTGCCCGTGGACAACTCGCTCTATTTCAGCGACGGCAATTTGATCGTGCCGGGTGATTTGATTCAGTTGGAGGGGCAGACCGTGACCTCGCAAGTGGTGTCCAACGATTGGGAGAATCATATCCTGCATTTGGCGTCACCGTTGACGTGGACGGAGGGCCAGGGCGTGAGTTTGCCCTATTATGGAGCGGCCCCGGATCAGGGAGCGTTTGAGTGGATACCGGAGGGCCGGCCTTTTCCGCCGCCCAACTTCCGCCAGGTGGCCCCGTAACCGGTTGTTGGCCGGGGCGCGCTTGCACCATTCAGCTGCGATGCCGGCTGTTTCTCCCCTTGGTGGACGGCGGTTGGTCCATACGGCCTTCCATTTCCTGAGCAGCCATCTCATGAATTGCTGCCGCGGCTAGAGCGTTTCCATCAAACCTGTAGCGATGCCCTCACCGGCAACCCCTCTCCCCATCCGATGGGGAGAGGGTGGTCGTCAGGCCGGGTGAGGGTCGGCGAACCGTTGGTCGCTACATTATTTCTGTAACCGCTCTAATAACCGGCAACCCCATCCACCGATGTCACAGATTATTCAGATTTTTTCCGGTTTCCCATCGGCGTGGATCAGTGAAATCGGCGGCCCCAAGCCTTTTCCCGCTTTCCCGGATCGGCACTGATGCGCCCCACGAAGCCCGATATCCTTTATGCAACCTGACGCCTCCCCCAGCTCCACAACATGGATTGCCCGCCGTGATGACGAAATCCTCGTTACGGGCGCCGCCGGTTTTGTGGGTGCCCGCGTAGTGGATTGCCTCCTGCGGCTCGGTTGTACGCGGGTCCGGTGCTTTGTCCGTCCGGGCGGGGACCGCGGGCGTCTGACCGCCGTGCTCGAGCAGCACGGTGCGTCCGCGGGTCAAGTGATCGAGGGCAACCTCCTGTCGCCCGGGGATTGCGAGCGCGCCGCCGACGGGGTGCGCGTGGTTTATCACTTGGTGGCGGGCCGCGGCAAATCGTTCCCCGCCTGTTTTCAAGGCTCGGTGGTGACCACACGGAATCTTTTGGCGGCGGTGGCGCGGGGCGGGGCCCTCCAACGCTTCGTCAATGTCAGTTCTTTTGCCGTCTATTCCAATTTTGATTTGCCCCGCGGAGCGGTCTGGGACGAAACCTGTCCCTTGGAAACCGCGCATGGCGCACGCCATGACGCCTATACCTACGGCAAGCTGAAACAGGACGAACTGGTGCAGACCTGGCATCAGCGGCATGGCCTCCCCTACACCCTTGTCCGGCCCGGCATCGTCTTTGGTCCGGGCAAGAAGATGATTCCGGGCTTTGTGGGCATGGATACCTTCGGCTTTTTCATGCACTTGGGGGGAGGAAACCCGCTGCCGTTGACCTACGTGGACAACTGCGCGGAGGCCATCGTCCTCGCGGGCCTGATCCCGGGGATTGAGGGCGAAGCGTTCAATGTGGTGGACGACAATCTGCCCACCAGCCGGGCTTTTCTCCGGCAGTACAAGCGGACGGTGCGCCGCTTTCGTTCCCTGCCTGTTCCCTACTGGCTGGCCTACCGGCTGTGCCACTTCTGGGAGCGTTATGCCGTGACCTCCAAGGGACAAGTCCCGCCGGTGTTCAATCGTCGCATGTGCGCCTTTGCTTGGAAAGGCCACCGCTACGCCAATCACAAGCTCAAAGAGCGGCTGGGGTGGTCGTGCCGTGTACCGATGGACGAGGCCCTGACCCGCTATTTTACCTATCAAAAAGATGGAAACGCCTGATTCGATTTCGGTGGCCTTGATCGGCTGCGGTTTCATTGCCGACCAGCACGTGGACCAGTTGCGGTATCTACCCGGCGTGCGGGTGGTGGCGGTTTGTGATCAGGAAGAATTGATGGCCGCGCAACTGGCCGACCGCTTCCGCGTGCCCCAAGTGTTTACCGATGCCGCCCGCATGCTGGCCGAGGCCCGTCCCCAAGCGGTGCATATCACCACTCCGGCCCAGAGCCACTTTCCCCTGGCCAAACTGTGTCTGGAAGCCGGCTGCCACGTTTACCTGGAGAAACCGTTTACGGAAACCACGGCACAGGCGGAGACGCTTATTGCCTTGGCGCGGGAGAAGCAGGTCCGCCTCACGGTGGGGCATAACCTGCAATTCAGTCCGGAGGCCCTGCGCCTGCGGCAGTTGGTGCGGTCGGGTTTTTTAGGCGGACCGCCCGTCCATTTGGAGAGCATTCAATGTTTTGCCCACGACGACCCCACTTACGGAAAAGCGGTGCTTGGGGATCCCCACCACTGGGTGCGGCGGTTGCCGGGGTCGCTCCTGCAAAATCTCATCAGTCACGGAGTCGCCAAACTCGCCGAGTTTCTGGTAGGGGAGGCGCCGCGGGTGAGCGCGCTCTGTTTCAGCAGCCCGTTCCTCGTGGGCTGCGGTCAGACCGAGATCGTGGATGAGGTGCGCGCCACCATCCAAGACGAGGCCGGCACGACCGCCTTTTTCCTGTTCACCACCCAGTTGGGCGCCGGTTCACAAGAATTGCGGCTCTTCGGGCGCACCGGGAATCTGGTCCTGGATAATACCTACCGCACTGTCTTGCCCATCCGCGCATCGGGGCTGAAGAGTTATCTCCGGTATTTCTTCGGTCCCGGCGCGTTCGCCCGGGAATACGCCCGCAATTCCCTGCAGAATATGCGCCAGTTTATCCGCCACGAATTTCACATGGATTACGGCATGCGCCGGTTGATGCAGCTTTTCTATCAAGCCATCCGCGCAAATGGTCCCGACCCCATTCCGATGGCAGAGATCCTCCGCACGTCCCGGATCATGGAGGCCATCTTTGCCCAGATGCCAGTGAATCGTGCCAAGGACGGCGAGGAAACCGAATCGGACCAATCGTCGCGCTAATCGGTTGCCTGATGACCCTTTGCGCGCTTGACAAAACCGGTGGCGCGAGAGAAGGTCAGCGGTGAAAAGCGCATGAAAACGTCGCCAAGTCAACGCCTGCTGATGGCCGCGCTCCGGATCGGGCTGGCGGCCTGCGTGTTTGGTTTAATTCACCGGCCATGCCGTGCCAGCGCCACCTTCTACCACTACGATGTCCTGCTGCAGGGGGAGTGGGGCGTTTACCTGGATACCGATGACGAAATGGGGTCCGTCTCCGAGTGGGTCAACATTCCAGGGACGGCCCGGATTGATTTCGGCCCCGATTTTCTGGTGTTTGATTATCCCAACGCCGAATACGGGGACTATGTCACGACGGCCCCGAAAACTGCCATTACCCCGATGCAGTTGGATCTCTACTTTGGCGAACACCACAAGAGCATTTCCGGCCACCTCCGATGGGAGGCGCTGACTACTGGTTATGAGTGGGTTTACGTCTCCAAAGTTGACGGTCTTAGCTTCGAGACGTATCAGGACATTCCTCAATTCATTCCCGAAAGCTTGGCCTTCACCCTTTTCGAATATGGCCAGCCCCCCTCGGCTTACTACGATTATACGTGGCAAATCTGGACCAAGAACGCGTGGCTGTTTGATGATGAACGCGTGGCGCCGTGGGGACTCTATTTTAGCAACGGCCAGCCGATACCCGAAAGTAACAGTATCACTTTATTGCTATTGGGCCTGGCCGGAATGACCGGGGGCGCTGCTTTGGTCCGTCGCCGCCGTCCTCCGGGACCTTAATTCCGGTTTTTTAGTTGTGGTTTTGCGAACCGCCATCGTGCCTCCGCACTCCGTAGTTATCGTGCATGCGTCGCCTGATCATCAGTGACATCCCCACTCCTTGGCGCGAGCCAGTCTTTGAGCGCGTGTACCAGCGGCTTGGCGGTGACCTCCCGGTCGTTTACTTCAAACACAACGAAAAACGCCGCCTCTGGACCTTCCAGATGGGGCGCCATCCCAAGACGATTCTTAAAGCCATCACCCTGACTACGGGCGGGACCGAGCGCTTTTTCAATCCCGGGCTGCTGCCTTTTCTTCTCCGTTATCGTCCCTGTATTGCGCTCATCTTTGCTTCCATCAAAGATCCCAGCGGTTGGCTGGCCATGCTGCTGTGCCGCTTGTTGGGCACGAAAGTCGCCTTGTTGAGTGATAGTTGGCATGGGCGCGAACAGGGTTTTGGCCGGCTCCGGCGCCTGACCCGGCACTTGGTTTACAAGCATCTGGGTGACGCCTTTGTGGGCGCCAGCCGGCAGACGCTGGCTTTGTACCGGCATTACAACCCCCGTTTACGCGAAGAACAGTGCTTTCTCAGTCATCTCGTGGCGGACAACGACTTTTTTGAACAACGCCTGGCCGGGAGACCGATTGAGCGCCGCTTTGACATCCTGTTTTCCGGTCGCATTGTGGCGGTAAAAAATCCCCGTTTTTTTGCGGAAGTGTGCGCCGCCCTCAAGGCCCGCCTCGGGCAATGCCGGGTGCTCATCATCGGCGAGGGCGAGGCATCGCTTAAAGCGGAAATGCGTGAGGTTTTTGACCGGGGCGGGGTCACTTACGAATTTGCCGGGTTCATTCGCCACGAAGAGTTGCCCGATTATTATGCCCAGGCCCGGCTGCTGCTGCTCCCCACGGCGGGCGATTGTTGGGGTGTGGTCATCAACGAGGCCATGATCGCAGGCACCCCGGTCATCACCACCGAATGGACAGCGGCGGCGGGCGAGTTGGTCCGGCACGAACAGAATGGGTATGTCCTGCCGTTCGACGTCAATGCATGGGCGGCCGCGGCGGCGGATCTGCTGACTGATCCGGCCCGCTGGGAAGCCTTCTCCCGCCGCGCCCGTGAGACGGTCCGGGAGTTTAACTACGACAATGCGGCGGCCGGCATCCTCGCGGCGTTTGCCTATTTGGAAAACCAAGTGAACCCGCGGACGTGACCGGGGCTGCCCGGCTTTCCCGCCAACGATACGCCAAACGCGGGGTTGGGTTTTCCCGCTGTTTTCGGAAGCCCCCGCCAAAATTTTGAACTGATGAAGGCATCTGCCAACCCTCCATCCCCGGTGGACTCTGCTGCCCCCGCCTCGGCTGACTTTCCTTCAGCCATCGGGGAAGCGGTGGAAACCTTGCGCCGTTACTGTCGCGGGCAGAATTGGGCGGGACACGATCCTTACGATGCGCTTAACAGCCGGTGGCTGCGGCGTCTGGGGCTGTTGGGGCACCGGATTCCCCGGCTGGGTTTCACCCAGTTGCTCAAGCGGTGTCCGGTCAATTTGCGTCCGCTGCTGGGGGTGCCCGGCGAACAAAATCCGAAAGGGATCGCCGTTTTTCTGGCCGCGCATGTGCGGCTCCTCCGCCAAGGGTTGACGTCTGAATCCGAGGTGCGGACCCTGGCCGCCCGGCTGCTGGCACTCCGGTCGCCCGACCAACCGTACACCTGCTGGGGATATAATTTTGCCTGGCAGACGCGCACTTATCTGGTGCCGCGGTTCACGCCCAACATCATCTGCACCACCTTCGCCGCCAATGCCTTGCTGGATGCCCAGGCGTTGCTGGGGGAATCGGCGTGGCTCGAAGCCGCCCACAGCGCCGGGGATTTCCTGCGCCACGGATTAAACCTGACCCGGGAAGGCGATACGCTTTGTTTCAGTTACACCCCCCTGGACCGCGGGTACATTCATAATGCCAGCCTGCTGGGGGCCGCGTTGCTCGCCCGGCTGCACGCGCTCGGCGGAGGGCCGGATCTCGAGGCGATGGCGCGGGCGGCGTGCTGCTATTCCCTGGCGCGCCAGCGGCCCGATGGCTCGTGGCCCTATGGTGAAGGGGCCAAACAACAATGGATTGACAGTTTTCACACCGGCTACAATCTCCTGGCGCTGGAACGCGTCCATCAATGCCTTGACTTTGCCCCCTGCGCCCCGGCCATCCGCCGCGGGTATCAGTTTTACCTGGATCATTTTTTTGCCCCGGGCGGGGTGGCCCGCTACTTTCACCAGCGCACGTGGCCGGTGGATATCCACTCCATTGCCCAGGCCCTGATCACCCTCAATGAATTGGCGGCCTACGATGCGCGCAGCCGGCCTCTGGCGCGGGAGGTCAGCGCGTGGGCGCTGCGCGAGATGCGCGCCCCGGAGGGCTGGTTCTATTACCAAAAATGGCCTTGGGGGACAAATCGCATCAATTACATGCGGTGGTCGCAGGCTTGGATGCTCCTCGCGCTCGCCACGCATCTGGAAGCCGGCGCTGTCGCGTCCGGCTAGCGCCCGGGTTGGGCGCACCCCGCTGCCCAAACGGCTTTTCAGCCAATGCCGCAATGCCGCGCGGCCTGGCTCTTGCGCCGGGCGGCCGATGTTGCCCAACGGCCCTCCGCTGATCCATGGCCTCCAGCCCGACTTCCCCTGGCCGCCGACTGGGTGGTTTGCTGGTCCGGCGCGAGGGGTGGTTTCTGAGTTGGACCGGGAAACTTTTGGTCCTGGTTTGCTTCCTATTGGTCGCCGGGGCTTTCTTGCGCGGCCTGTATCCATTTCTTTGTGTTAACCGTGGGGGAGCGGGAGATGTTTTGGTGGTTGAAGGGTGGATTTCCTCCCGCCGGATTGAGGCGGCGGCACGGGCGTACCGCCAGGGGAATTACCAACGCGTGGTCGTGGTCCGGAATGTTTCCCAGGAAGGGAACAAATGGGCATCGGGCCGGTACAGCGCCGACTGGGTGGCCGCCGACCTCGTTGATCGGGGCGTGCCCCCGGAGACCATCGAAGTCTTGTTCTGTCCCGTTGTCCGCCGGGACCGGACTTACGCTTGCGCCGTGGCTGTCCGGGAGTGGCTGGAACAGAATCAACTCGTCATCACCCGGCTGGATCTGGCGACCTTGGCGGCGCATACGCGCCGCTCGCGATTGCTCTACCAGAAAGCCTTCGGCCGCGCGGTGCGCATTGAGTCCATTGCCCTCGAAGATCCCGCTTATGATCCCGCTCATTGGTGGCGCACCAGCGACGGGGTGCGCGAGGTGCCCTTTGAGTTTGTTGCCTATCTCTACGCCCGGTTCTTCTTTCGCGCAAGTGACGGGACATAGCCGCCTGGAGCAACCGTTCTTTTCCGTCCGCTGCCGGTTCTGCCCGCCCAATCACGCGGGCCGCCGCTCTTGGCCTGAGGGGCCGCCTCTTTCCCGGTGGACAAGCGGGATCGGCGCCCCGCGCTTGTGCCGAGGTTTCCGTGGCCATGCGAAAACGTGGGAGTTATTTTAACCGCAGATACGCATAGATGAATACGGTCCTGTGCGGGATGGTGAATGTGAGTAGTCGCTGCCGTCCGTTGGGCCGCTGGCTTTTTCGCGCTTTAAGCCCCGGATAAACGAGCTTGGCGGTGCCGGGTCGTTTTTCCTAACGGGATGCCCAGGGTTTGCGAAGCTTTGCAAGCCCAGTTGTTTTTATGAGAAAAAACGTCGGTGTGGCTTACACTTTTTGGGTGCTGCATAACTCGTTTGTTTTGAGGGTATTACTACGAAAACAGCTTTTTGCTGTCGGCGAGGTTTACACTTTGGCGTATCTGCGGTTTTTCTGGCCGAAGTTGGCTTAAAAAAGTGAGATTTTTTTGTATGTTGGTTTCAATGGAGTTACACGCGAAGAGAAGGGTGAGAAAAGGCTCGGGCCCAAGGAATGGCATCTAAATTGCGTTGCTACACCTGATCCTTGGACAGAACTTAAACCAGCGAGTTAAAACCATGAAAACCAAATTCGTCATTTGCTTAATTTTCGCCGTCATAACCTTGGGGGCGCGGGCTGTCCCCACAACTTGGACTTTTGAAACCAGTGCTCCCGAGTCGGCCGGGCCGCATGCGGCGGAAATTGGCGCCGGTTACGCGAGCGGCTATCACGCTGGGAATGCTGTTTATAGTCACCCGACGGGTAACGGTTCGGCGGCCTCGTTCAGTTCAACTGCTTGGTCTGTCGGAGATTATTATCAATTCACTTTGAGTTCCGCCGGGTATCAAGACATCCGGGTTTCATGGGATCAAGCGAGCAGTAACACGGGCCCGCGGGATTTCGGGTTCTTTTGGAGCACCGACGAAGTGAATTACCTCCAGTTTGGCGGGAACTATCAGGTCTATGCAAACGCGTCGCCCAATCCGGTTTGGAGTAAAACTACACCGAATCCGCTCTACACCTACTCGTTGGACTTGGGTTACTTAACAGCGCTCAACGATGCGACCACGATTTCGTTTCGGCTGATCATGATGAGCACCGTAAGTGCGAATGGAGGAACCGTTGGTCCGGCCGGCACGGACCGCGTGGATAATTTCAAAGTGGAAATGACGCGCATCCCCTCCAGTGCCGTGCCGGATACCGGGTCAACGGCTTGGTTGTTGGCGCTTCCCTTGCTCGGCTTGGGGTTGGTGCGCCGCCGCCGCCCGTGCGGGGCTTGATTGAAGAAGAATAAAGATTGCCGTCCAGCCGTCGAGGGGCGAGAACTCAAGTTTAAGGCCGGAAGATTAGATAGGGAATACGGAGATATGAGGCGGGCCGGTTTGTAGCCGCGAACGTGAGTTTGCGGCCCTGACGGATCAGGCCAATCCCTACTCGTATGAGATGGGGCGTTGGCGCCCCCCCCTCCTTCAAATCTCTATTCAATATCGAAGGTTAAAAACGGAAAATCATCGCTGGCTTCTGTCCGGCTCGTCCGCACTGCCTGGTTTCGGTTTTCCTCTGATCCATATTTATCCGCGTTTAATCCGGGGAGAAAAATGAGTGCGGCGTTCCGCGCGCGCCTCTCCGTCTTCGGAGTCTAACTTTCTACCTCTCATTTTTTTGATATGAAAATTGCCATTATTGGTCTCGGTTACGTTGGGTTACCGTTGTCGCTGCAGTTCGCCCGTTCGGGTGTCTCGGTGTTGGGGCTGGATGTTGATCCCGCCAAAGTGGAGTCCCTCAATGCGGGGCGGAGTTACATCAAGCACATTGAATCCGAACACATCGCGGAACAACTCCGGGCGGGGCGCTTTGCCGCGGCCGCGGATTTCAGCCGGGTGCGCGAGGTGGACGCGGTGATCATCTGCGTGCCCACGCCGTTGAACCGGAATCGCGAGCCGGACATTTCGTATATCCTCGGCACGGGACGGACGATTGCACCGTATCTCCGCGGGAACGGGGCGCAACCTTCCCCGGCCAAGCTGGTGGTTCTGGAATCCACCACCTATCCCGGC
>MWDV01000211.1 GCA_002070715.1 Verrucomicrobia bacterium ADurb.Bin118 | reverse complement strand
GCTCAGCACCCGGCCTCTCCTCTCCCGCTTGCCGGCGGCGACTGGCGGACTTCAAAATAGGGGCGTCAGGCGTCATGGAAATCTTGCTTCGGCACTGGCGGATTTCATTTGGCGGCGCCGTGGGCGGTACCGGGAGTGGGGTGGCCCGCCTGCGCGGCATTGGTGGTGAGGGCTTGACCGGTGCGCAAGCCGCCCGGTTCGAGCACCACTGGATCTCCCGCCACCAACCCCGACGTGATTTCAATCCAATCCGGTCCGCAGCGTCCCGTGGTCACGATCCGTTCGACCGCCTTGTTGTCTTTGACCGTAATGACTTTTTCCAGCCCCGCAAAGGTGGTCAACGCCTCGGTGGGGACGCTCAATCCGGGTTCATGTTCGTTGACGACGATTTGGGCGCGGACAAACAACCCGGGACGCAGCCCGCCGCGGGCCGGCACATCAGCCTCGACAATCAACATGCGGGTGGATTCCTGAAGATCCGGGGCGATGCGGGTGAGTTGTCCGCTGTAAACATTAGTATCGCCTTCCACGGTGACGCGCACGATCTGGTGAAGGCGCACGGCGGGGGCGTCGCGTTCGGGCACTTCCAGTCGCAACCGGAGCGGATCAGTTTTAACCAGCCGCATGATGGGCGTGCCAATCGCCGCGTAAGCGCCGGCGCTCAAAATCCGTTCCGCGATCACGCCGCCGAACGGCGCTTTCACGCGCGAACGGGCGAGATTCAACTGCGCCACCGCATCGGCGGCTTCGGCGGCTTTGACTTCCGCCTTGGCCTGATCATTCTCGGCGATGGCCTGATCCAATTCGCTGGAGGAGGCGATGTTGTCGCGGCGCAGATCCTCGACGCGCTGGAGATTTTGGGCGGCGTTGCCGGCGGCGGCCTGGGCGCGGGCCAGATTGGCGGCGGATTGGCGGGCGAGCGCGTCGTAGGAGGTGGTATCAATCAATGCCAGTTCCTGCCCGACGGTCACGCGGTCGCCGAGGTCCGCGTGCGTGGCCTCAATTTGGCCGGCGACCTGGGCGGCGACCACGGCCTCGTCCTGCGCGCGCAACGTGCCGACGACGTGTAACACCCGTTCCATCGGATGCCAGTCCGCCGCGCCGACCCGCACCACGCGCGCCGGGGCTTCGCCGCGTTCCGCCGGACGTTTGGCATCCGCCGGGCCGCATCCCATCAACCACAGCCCCGCCAAACCCACGAGGAGTGGCGTTACGGCTAATCCGCATTTCATCCCGGTACTGTACGCGAAGCAAACGGGTCTGGCGACGGTAAAGCGCGGACAATTTCGGAAATCCCCCTTGCCGCATGACCCGCGAAATACCCGGAAAGACGACGGCGAATAAATCCCATTCCGATTAAAGACTGGTTTGCAACCGGCGCAGGTCTTGGTCCAAGGTTTGCAGATCCGCCTCAAGCGCGCGGACCAGTTGGGGTGCCGCAGCGAGCTGACCGGTGGCGGCGGCCTGCTCCAGATCCCCGCACAATTGTCCGATGTGCGTCACGCCGAACTGCGCCACCGTGCCTTTCAAGGTGTGCGCGGCCCGGCGCAAGAGGGCGGGGTCCTCAGTTTGCAGTGCCTGACGGATTTGTCCGCATAATCCGGGCGTGGTTTCAAAATAGAGACGCACCAAGTCGCGCAACAAATGGGTGTCGCCTTCCAGCTCCCGGAGGAGACGGGCCTGGTCCAAGCCGGAAGATGGCAGGGCGGTGTTGGGCGGCGCGGGCGTCAGAGCGCGGGCGATGGCTTGGGCGAGTTCCGGGCGGCGGACCGGTTTGCTCACGTATTCATCCGCGCCGGCGGCCAGACAACGTTCGCGATCACCTTTGAGCGCGTGGGCGGTGACCGACACAATGGGCAGCCGCCGGTTTCCGGTGGCGGCTTCGTCGGCGCGGATATGGCGGATGACTTCAAAGCCATCCATCCCGGGCATCTGCATATCCAACAACAACAGGTCAAACGAATCCCGCGCCAGCGCGGCGAGGGCTTCCTGGCCGTCGTCGGCCAAGACCACCGCATGCCCCATCCGCCCGAGCATGGACACCGCGACTTCGCGATTCACGGCGTTGTCCTCCGCCAACAACACGTGCAACCGGCGCAGCGTCACCAAGGGCCCGGACGGAGGTGCGGGCGGCAGTTCGGTGCCGATGCCAAGGGCCAAGGTGAAATGAAAGCGGCTGCCTTGGCCGGGCGCGCTCTCCACCCAAATCCGTCCGCCCATCCGCTGGCACAGCCGGTTGGAGATGGCCAACCCCAGCCCGGTGCCGCCGTAGCGGCGGCTAATGGAACTATCGGCCTGGGAAAAGGGATGGAACAACAGCGCTTGCTTTTCCAAGGGAATGCCGATGCCGGTATCGCTGACACAGAAATGAAATAGTTCGCGGTCCGGCGCCGGCTCGGCACCGGCTCCCGGCGGCAGGGCCCGCGTGAATTGGGTGGTATCCGCCCCCGCGCGCGTCACGGTCACCTTGACGCGGCCCCGGTGGGTGAACTTGATCGCGTTGCCGACCAAATTGAATAAAATCTGCCGGAGCCGGCTGGCGTCGCCCACCAGGATGTCCGGCACGCCGTCCGCCACTTCTCGATGCAGTTCGAGTTTTTTCCGTTCCGCCTCCACGCTCAACGCCTTGAGCACATGCTGGAGTACGGATGCCAGGGAAAAAGGTTCCGGATGCAGTTCGAGTTTGCCGGCATTGATCTTGGAAAAATCCAACAAGTCATTGATGAGCGCGAGCAGTCCTTCAGCGGCGCCTTGGGCCGCTTCCAGATGCCGCCGTTGTTGGGGAGAAAGCTGGGTTTCCAACACCAAATCCGTGAGCCCGAGAATGGCGTTCATGGGCGTGCGGATTTCATGGCTCATGTTGGCCAGAAATTCCAGTTGCGCGCGGTTGGCTGTCGCCAGGCGCTCACATAACTCACAAGGTGGCTCGCCCGAAGCCAAGGCCGGGGTGGGGGCCGCCACGGAAGCACCGGCCGCACAGGCGGGGGAAGCCGGATGAGGCGCGGTGGATATTTCCTTCATGCGCGGCACACTCCGGTCAGGGCGCGGCGGACGGGGTGGGCGCGAATTCGTTCAGGTCCAATTCCCCCGTCCCCGAAAAACGCACGCGCCGTTCGCCGCCGTTCCGGACGACATACAGCACACTCTCCACGCGGTAAGCGAGCCTCCGCTGTTCGAGCAGCGGTTTGATCCGCCGGGCCAAAGCCAGGTTGCGCAGGTACACGGGGATGTCCTGCGTGGTGGAACTCAAGCGGGGCAGCGTGACCGTTTCGCCGAAGAGCCCGTCGCCCACCAGCACGCCATCGAGATAAAACTTATACACACCACCGGTCAGGGTGATGGCGTCGGGCATCTCGTTTTGCAGACGCACGGTGAAGGACGCAGTCGTTTCCCACAAAGTGCCGCTCTGTAACGAGACATTGACAAGCCGGAGCTGGACGCCCGGGGAGGATCGGGGCGTGGCACAACCCCCGCCGCCCAGCAGGATCGCCATCAGTCCAATGACGCCCCATCGAATGCAGGCTTTCATGGCGTGAATCATAGCAGGGGTTGAGAAAGCATTCCAATTGACGCGTCCCAATGCTTCGCTGAAGACGGCTTAACCTTGGCGATTGATCGCGGCTTAATTTTTCCTCCAACCGCCGCTTTCCCCCGGCGTTAAACCATTGGGGAAGCCTTGAGCCGGCGGGAAAGACGCAGAGAAACTAAAGACCGATTGCCTGCCCTTCACATCCGAAATCGGGTGCCGGCCAACAAAGCGGGCCGGCACCCGGCGGGATCTGCAGTTTGCCACTGCGGGCGTAGTCTTACTTCTTTCCGCCCAGCATGCCACTAACGGCCTCGGCGGCTTTGGATGTGGCCTGCTGAGAAAGCGCCTGCTGGATGGTGGTCTTGAGGTCGCCCACCGTCTTCTGTTGCTCAGGGGTGAGCTTCAGATTCGCAAGCTGCGCCAGAAGGCCGGATGCTTCGTTATATTTCTTGGCCTCCACCAAGCTTCGGACCTGGTTGATCAGGTCCTGGGCCTTGTCGGCCGCCTGCCCGGCCAGGGCTTTCACCTGGTCGGCAGCTTGCGCCGCTGCGTCCGACAGGTCTCCGGCCGCGGGCGCGGCGTTTTGCGATGGGCCCGCTGCATCGTTGCAGGTATCACACTTGCCGCAACCCAGCACCCAGACGACCGCCGCAAGGGCGAAGCCATACGAAAGAAAAGAGCGAAGTTTCATATCAAAAAAGCCGGGCCGGCTGGTGGGCCGGCCCGGCAGGTTGATGGTTATGGATTAATACACCGTGGTGCTCTCTTCCTCGACGACCGGCGAGCGGAGTTCATCCGCATTCAAGGTCACCTTGTTCCGAGAGTCGCCTTCCTTGACGCCCTTCACCACCACCGTGTAGGTGACAGTTTGTTTCGGCGTGATGACGGCCACGTTCGGGAACGTCACGCGCTTGCCGCTGACCGTACCTTGCGGCGAGCTGACCGGCGCGGTTTCCTCGTCGCACTCCATGACGAGCTTCACGTTGTGAATATCGGCAAAGCCTTGGTTCGTCACCTTGATGGTGTAGGTCGTGGTTTCACCGATCTGGATCGGATCCGGATCGTCCACCATTTCCAGCAACACCGCCGCGATACCGCGCCAGACCGTGCAGGCCTGCGCCGTGTCGCTCAGGTTGCCCGCGGTCGCACGCACATTATTGCAATGATTGCCCGCGGTGCTGGCGTTCTTCACCTTCAGGTTGAAGCTCTTCCGTTCACCCTTGGCCAGACTGGGAATCGTCCAGGTGGCGGTATTCCCGCTGATCTGGGCGCCCGGAGCGGCCACGATGGTGGTTACCGCCGGGGCCGTGTCGGTCACGACCACATTGTTGAGGGTGGTGTCACCGGTGTTGATGACCACGATTTCGTAATCAGCGTTGCGACCCAAGATCTGCGACTTGGTGCCGCTCTTTTCGACCTTGAGGCCGGGCTGTTGGATCAGCGTGCAGGCCCGGGCGCTCACCTGGCCGGCGTTGCTGCTGTTCGCCGTCGCCGTGTTGCAGACCTCGCCGCGCTGATTCGCCTTGAAGGTCACCGTAATCGGGCGGGACTGGCCGGGGCCGAGATCGCCCACATTGACGGTGACGGGCTGACCGCCCATGCCTTGCGGCACCGGATCGGTGACGACCACATTCTTGGCCACCGACGTGCCGGTGTTGCGCACGACCACATTGTAGCTCACATCACTGCCGAGGAGGGCCGTGGCCGGACCGGTCTTCTCAATCGCCAGCACCGGTTTGCCCACAAAGATCGCCGCGCAGGTCCGCGGTTCCGCGCGCACGGACGCACAGTTCACCAGCGTGCCCTCTTTTTCGGCTTTCAGCCAAAGCTTGATCTTCTGCGTCTGGCCCGCGTCCATGGTGGGGAAGCTCCAGACCAGTTCACTGCCTTCCACGGTGGCCGCCGGTTCGCTGCGGACGTAGCTGGCGCCCGCGGGAATCACGTCGCGAACGACGATGCGCGCCGCACACGCTTGGGCGGTCAACGTGAGTTCCGTCATGAATTCCGAACCCAGCGTTGCTTCGGCCGGCATGGCTTTGGTCATCCGGATCAATCCCCAAGTCGGGTCACTGCAGCCGACCTTCGGTGCGGGGGCCGGAGCCGGCGCGGGGGCCGGAGCCGGAATCGGAGCCGGGGCCGGGGCCGGCGGACGAACCATCGGTGCGCCCCCTTGCATATAAGGTGAACGACCGGTGTAATTGCCGAGCGGAACTTCGTATTCCGTTCGATACTGTTCATTCCAAGCGGTGCCTGGATCGGTTTGCGCCACAATGGTCGAGGAAGAGCCAAAGAGGCCCACCGTCAACAACATGGCTCCCAACGCGATTTGCTTTCGCATCTTCATGTCTTTCTTCTGTTTTTTGGTTTTTGTTTCTTTGCTTCTGCGTAAACCCTGATGTCCTGACACCTGACGTTGACCAGACTCTTATCCACCGCGATGAAACAGCGATCGCGCTCGATCCAAGACGACAACCCGCCGACCTTAAATTGATGGAGCATTATTCGGCTCCGTCTGGTAACCCGGCTTCCATCCAAACACCACGATCTCCACTTGTATTGGGGAATTATGTACCAGTACGCATTTTTTGCATATCCGTACTGTATGGTATTTATTTCCGGGGGTTTTTAGGGGGTAGGCTTCCGGATTTAAGCGGATATAATCCGACTCCGAATGGCGAAACGCACCAGTTCGGTTTGTGACCGCAACTCCAATTTCCGCATCAAATTGGCCCGGTGGGTTTCCGCCGTGCGGGGACTGATGGAAAGCGTGGCCGCGATTTCGGTGCAATTAAATCCCTCAGCCGCAAGTTTTAACACGGATCGTTCCCGTTTGGTTAGAATATCGGTCACCTGGGTTTTCCGGCCGGCTGGCTCGGGTTTTTCGCTCTGATTGAGACGCCCGGCGAGGGCAGGGCTGAGATAGGATTGACCGGTTTGCACCGTCTTGATGGCTTTGATCAGTTCGGTGGCGGAACAATCCTTGAGCAAATATCCGGCGGCGCCGCTGCTCAAGGATTCCAAGACGTAGGGTTCATCCGCGTGCATGGAAAGCACCAGAATCCGCGTCCGCGGCGAGTTCTCCCGCACCTGCCGAATCACATCCAGTCCGTGCAGGCGGGGGAGCATCAAATCCAGCACCAACACGTCGGGTTGCTGCCGGGTGGTCATCTGGGCCGCCTCCCATCCGTCCGCCGCCTCTCCGATCAATGCAAAACTCGGTTCCCGCTCCAGCAGAAGGCGTAATCCTTGCCGGACCAGTTGCTGGTCTTCCGCCAACACCACGGTCACTCGCCGTTTCTC
>MWDV01000210.1 GCA_002070715.1 Verrucomicrobia bacterium ADurb.Bin118 | reverse complement strand
TTCGCGATGCAACGCCATCGTGGCGTGGCCGCCCTGCGAATACCCCACGAGAAACAACTGACCGTTCAACGCCACGCCCCGCTCGGCGCACAACGCCCGGGCCGCCCGCAGTGCGTCCACGCACGCGGTGGCCTCCGAACGCGCGTGATGATAAGGATGCAAACCCGGAGATCCGCCCAGCCCCAGATAATCCGGCAGCACACAGGCATACCCCGATGTGGCCAGCACCACGCCGAGGGCCGGTTCACCGTAGAGGTTCATCGCGGAAGGCGCCTCGTTGGTGCGGGTCAACGTGCCGTGCTGATAACTGATCAGGGGACACTCTCCCGCGCCCACGGGCAACGCCATCGCCGCTGTGGCCACCGTGCGCGCGCCGAGCGGATCAATGGTTTCGTAAGCCAGCGTGTAAAGTTGGACGTCGAATTCTGCGGTGAGAGGGGCATCGAGCAATTCCAGCAACGGCGCGATCTGATTGGTGGTCAACGTGCTGTGCAGCGCACGGTGCAGGAGTTTTCCCCGCGCCGCGGCGGGCACCGCGATCACGCGATAAAACCGGGCCGGCGCACTCACCGGGGCCACCCAGGCAGTCTCCGTCACCGGCCAGGGCTGGGACGCGGCCGGCAGCAACCAAAGCGAGTCGCCCCATCCCTCCCGCGCTTGGATGGTGTAAGCGACGTTGTCGCCCGCACTGTTCCATTGCAGGCTTAATCCCCCGGGGAGGCGCTGGACATGGGTGAATTGCAGCGGGTCCGCGGCGCCCGGGCACACACCCGCCAGCAGACCGGCCAGCACCAGGGCCATCACTGGGGAAACACGGTAACGGGTTTTCATGCGCCAGACGGTTAACCACCGCCGCCGCCGCCAGCAAGCCCATTATGCCCGCCCCCCGTCCGCAATTAGCATTTGCACCTCCGCCCGACAATCCCAACCGCTTCAAATCCTTTTAACCCAGGAGCCGGCGCGCGCGAATTCCCATGGTGGTAATCCGAAAGAACAAACCGCCAGCCGCACGGCGCCAGTAAAACGGGTAGCTTTACCAAGAGGGGCCAGCGATTAATGATGGATTAAAGAAACATCTGAATTGTCCAGCCTTCTTGGCGCGGACTTGGCCAGAATGGAGCTTTGTTGCCGGCAAGGAGATCAGCGAGGGGGTGGCTGGAGCCGTCAACCTCCGCCTGCCGGTGCCGCTCTCGGGGGGGCTGAGCATAAGCATTGAGGCAGCCTGACGTGCAACCTGCAGCGGCGTGATTTCGTCCAAGCAGTGCCGGGTGATACAGCCTTCCTGGCAAGTCCGGCGGCAGCGGACGTTCCGTTCCACCACTCGATTCCGGGGCCGGGGGTAGGGAAACCAAATACGGCTGTTCGAAGGGCCGAATATCGCCAAAACGCGAACGCTTGCGGCGCCTCCCACATGCATGACCCCGCAATCGTTGGTCACCAGCAAGGCGCATTGCTGCAAAAGGGCAGCGAGCGGCTGAACCTTGGTATGGCGTGACCAGAAGGTCAACCACCCGGCTTCCCTGAGCTGGCGGCGCCATGTCTGACAAAGCGCCGTTTCCTTGGGACCAAATATGAACAACGGCACGTTTCCGCCGTCGGCCAGCATCCGGGCGGTTTCAAGGAATGATTCCATTGGCCAGCGCTTCGCCGGATGACCCGCGCCTGGGTTGAAAGCAATGACCGGCTTGGCGGTGGGATTTCTTGATTTGATCCAGTGCTTCGCCCGTTCCTGCTCTGGGGCGCTCACGAAAAGCAGCGGGGTCCGACTACGAAAGTCTTTGCTCATCAAGCGGACCAGATCGCCAAAACAATCAACCACATTTCGGCGCCCTTTGGCCCACTGCTTCCAGTGCGCCAGCGGCAACGAGTATTCGTAAATTTCGGAAAGGCCGTCGAAACCAATCCCCACCGACCTGGCCGGCCCGAACCGTTTCACGAGCCGGCCCGTCTGCGGTATGCAGAGGCTGTCCACCACGGCATCATAGTACGGGCGGAATCCAGTCCGCCGCGCAAGCCGCGTCGTCCGATTGGCCGGCCGGGTTATGTCGAACCAACTGCTTGGAGGTGAAATCACCCGATCCACGTGGTGGTCACTGGCAAAAATGTCCGCATACGCCCTGTTCACACAGACATCAAGCGTTGCCTGAGGGAATTTTTCACGCAGGAAATGAATGCTCGGCAATGTGGTGATGATGTCTCCGAGCGCGTTCTGACAGATGTAAAGCAGACTTGGAACTTGGGAGGGCACGGTGAGGTTTTATGGTCTCTGCCCCGCCGGTGAACCGGCGGGGCAAAAGATGTTGGTGGGACTAACTACCCACCCGGTAAGTGACTCCGCAAAAGCCGGAGGAATTTTTGGTGCATCCGCATCCAGCGTTCAATACATAGCGTTTAGCTTTGATTGCCAGCTTCATCAATTTCACCTCCTTTCGAGTTTTGGTTGATGTCGGCTTGGGCGGACGCCCAAGCGCGCGCAAGCTTGCACGTATAAGGCGTGGGCTTGCGAAAGTCACCCTCCTCGGCGTGCCACGCGCCGGGGCAACGACTGCAATAGAGGAAATCCGGACAATCGCTGCATTCTGGAATATCGCGCAGCCGGATGGCGCCAAATTCAGAAAAAAACGGCGAGGATTGCCAGATTTCGGAAAGCGGGTTTCCGGGCCACTTGCCCAGGCCCACATTGAGTCCGATGCAAGGGCGAATGGTGCCGTCTGGGGAAACGCACAATCCCGCCGCGCCGGCTCCACAGAGCACGGCATCTGGTGAGGGGCGGGTCAAAGTGAACATCGCTTCATCTCGATTATAGAGTTTGTAATACCGGGAAGCGAAGATCTCGTGCAACAGGTCCATATCCTCGACCCGTTGGCCGAGTGGCGACAAACCTCCGTCGTTCTTGGCGGTGATGCTCAGGTCGAACTGATACTCGCAGCCGAGATCGCCGGCCAACTGTTCGATCTCGCGCCATCCCGGTGCCGTGGATTGCAGCAACGGGGATTTGATGATGACCGGCAATCCGGCGGCGCGCAGGCGGCGGATGGCCGCAATTGACCGGTCGAAGGAGCCGCGGATGGTGGTGATCGCATCGTGCAATTCGGCCGACGCCGCATAGATGCTGCACCCCACCGACCGGGGGCGAAGCTGAATGAGGGCGTCCAGCACGGGATCGTTCAAAAGCGTGAGATTGCTCGTAATGGAGGTGACCAGTCCGTGTGAGCGCGCCAGATTCAGAATCTCCACAATGTCCTTCCGGAAGAGCAATTCCCCGCCGGTCAGATGCAGCATCAAACCGCCAAGATCAACAAACTCTCCCAGCAGCGCATCAATTTGCCGCGGCGACAATTCGGCCAGACGCGTCTCGGTGGGCAGGTAACAATGGACGCAACGTTCGTTGCAGCGGTAGGTCAACTCCAGGGTAAGACTGTAAAACACGTGGTGATCGGCCATGAATTGGCTGATTGCCAATTCTGGGTTCTGGGTCGGATCCACTGCCTGCCTCACCGCCGGTGCGATCCCCGGAATGGCCGAATCGCGGCTGACCGGAGGCGGCGCCCAGCCGATCAAGTCCGCGGATTCCAGGCTTTCAACAAATTCCGCCAGAATGGCCTGCGCGGCGGCGTGCGGGGCCTGTTCAAAATTCCCATGCTGCAAAATGTAATCCAGTGCCGCCGCGGTGTCCCCTTTGGATGTGTGCAGGCGGCGCCACACTTCTGCGGAATCCCCCTCCAGGAAGACCACCGATTGAGTGGGCGTGTGGTAGGCCACACTGCTCAACGGCTGGCCGGGGAATGAGTAATGGCGGGTGAATGTTCCCTCAGAAATGCGGATCCCCTCCGGCAATCTTCGTGGATCACGGGGAGGGGCGGTTAATGTTTCGGAAGCGGTGGGCGATGGACTCATGGTGATGGGCGGACAGCGGTTGCTTGATGGTCTTTTCGTTCTGTAGCCACGGAAAAAAGAGCGCGAATGTGTTGTTCCGTTCCAAGCAGCGCAGCGGGGCGCTGGTGAGGGAGGCGTCTCCCGGTTGTGCTGTTTACGCTGCTCACCTGATCCGAATACATGAAAACTCGCCGCTTCTCCGAAAGGCCATGGCCGTACTCCATGGGATGGTTGGCGGATTGTTTGGATTACATAACTTCATCCCGATGCCCGCCAGTATATCACCTTGCCGCTGGCTGGCAAGGTTTTTCGTTTTTTTTCGGGCGCAATGGGGAGCGGAGAGCCTTGGGCGGTAGCAGTGGGGTGCAAGGAGCAGGGAACCAGGAGAGGAAGAAACCGCCCACGGAGGATCCCCGTGCTGGTTCTGTCCCGCGTCTGCCCGCACCGGGACGGGATGCTGGGAGGCTCTACGGCAGGCGCCGTCACGGAAAAAAGCCGTCGCTGTTAATAACGTGAAACCCCAATCCACCGATGACGCAGATTTCCCGGATTTTTCCGATTTGCCATCAGCGTGAATCAGCGAAATCTGCGGGCCAAAGCATGGGTGAGATGGCGGCTAGAATTCAACGTCGCGGCAACGCTGTTCCAACTGGTAGGCGATTTGTTGCATGACTTTGTCGGAAAGCTTTCTCGGTTCTCCTGCGATAAAATGGGGAATCTGTTTGGCGTTGAGCACTTTTATTTCCGCTTTCGTTTTGAGAGTGACAAACCAACCCGGCAACGCGACCAGGCCCGTGACGCCGACTGGTTCGCCGGTCGCTTTCGACAACATGCCCGCCAGCCACCGGGCATTTCGTTCTGCCTGCGGGATGGCGTTGGTATCCGTGTAGTTGGGGAATCGGATCGCTTTCCCATCGAAAACCGCTTCATAGTCGCGTTCGCCTCGGCGTCCTGGACGTTTGGTTCGCGCCTTGGTTTCAATGGCAAAGACCCCCGAAGGGCCCACGACGACGTGATCCAAGTTCCATTTTCCGCCGCCCGGCACGTCGTGAAACACGCGGCATCCCTTCGCCCACAGACCCTGTAATTGTTCCGCAACGGCTTGTTCGCCGAGCAAGCCGAGGCGTGCCGTCCGGATCTTCTGCTCGGTGCGCCAGGCCATGACGATGCATACTGCGGCGGAAACACCAGAGACGGCGAGTGAGACCACCGACCCCGTAAAGCTTTCCGAATCCGTTAATGAAAACAGCCCCACAGCAGCCAAAGCGGCCAGATACGCGCCCAACATCCAAGTTAATAAAGAATCGCCCAGGTCGGCGATCTGAAGACTCAGGCTGTGGCCGGCGGGCCGGAGCAATTTGTCTTGCTGGGGCGGCCGCTCGCCCGCCCGCTTCCGCCGCCAGCGGTCCGCAAACAGGAAACAAAACAACACCACTAACGGCACGCACCCGGCCAGCATGAGAAGATTCCGTCGCATGCGATTATCCAACCCAAAGGTGCTCCCGGTGAAAGCAGAGAAACGCCGTATCCGGCGGGGCCAATTTTTCCGGGAAACGAATTGGCTGTCCGGTAAACGGAATAAAATTCTGCCCCCGTGCCGGCTGCGGAAAAAAGTTTTGCAATCGCCTGCTCAAAATCACGTTTAACCCATTATCGAGCGTGCTGCGACGGGCAAAGAAACCAGCCCCGTCGGCTTGCGCTTCTGGCCTGCTTCCCCATCGCGCAGGCTGGCTTCCGGCTTCGGGGTCATCCGTCCCGTCAGCGCCCGAGCCGCCGCCGGGGAAACACGGTAACCGGTTTTCATGCGCCAGACGGTTAACCACTAGCGCCACCGCCAGCAAGCCCATTATGTTCGGCCCAATCCACGATTAGCGCTTTGCAGCCTCGCCTTCCCGCGCGCGAGGCCAAAGCTCAAACTCATCTTTCTTGCTGATGTTGAGCCCCATCAGGGGCGCCATCTCTGTAGAACTCGATGCAAAATTATTTTAAGCTCCATCAGGAGCGGCATCATCCGGTGCCCGGGCGCGAGATTTGCACGAACCGTTGCCATACATCAGATGATACCGCCCCTACGGGGCTGGTGATTTGTTGGGGCGAGGGTTTCTATAAAGATGCCGCGCCTACGGCGCTTGGGGTTGGCGTTGTTAGAGGGTGCGCGGAATTCTCGCATGAAAGGACCGAAACCCAAACCCATCTTCGTCGCCAACATTAAGCCCCGTCCAGGGCGGCATCTTTGTAGAACCCGGTGCAAAATATTTTTGAGCTCCGTTAGGAGCGGCATCTTCCGGACCACCGTGTGCAAGAGTCAC
>MWDV01000209.1 GCA_002070715.1 Verrucomicrobia bacterium ADurb.Bin118 | reverse complement strand
CGGCGGCCGGGGAAAAATGTTTCTTGGAGCGATCCGCGTTCGGTGCGCACCAGGGCGCCCGGAGTAATGTGGTGGCGGATGAACCACTCCTGCGGCACCTCCAGCACGAACTGGATGTTGGCTGCCTGCGAGGCGACGCCGAGTTCATTGCCGGGATGCAGATCAATCAATTCCATCACCGTGCCGTCAGGCGCGAGATAAGCGGCCGAGAGCGGCACGACACAATTGCGCATGTAAAAGCTCCGGGGTTGGGCGTCGGGAAAGACGAAAATCATGGCGGTGTTCTCGGGCATGTTGGTGCGGAACATCATGCCGGTGGCGATTTGCACCGGTTCACGGGCAATTTCAGCCGTGAGTTCCTGGTCACCGAGCCAGACCTTGATCGTGGGCAACCGGGGTTGCGCTTGCAGCAGGTGACCATACACCGGGTCCACCGGCGGCGTCAGCCGCGTTTCTCCCGGTTTTTTGCATCCCGGCAGAAGACTCCAACCCGCCATAAGCAACACGATGGTTTTGCCTAGCGTCACACCGGCAGCATGAGCGAAGCGCGGAAAGTTTTCAATGGCGGCGTTACCCGCGGACGCGACTAGAGTTTGACAAACCATTTCCGGCGATACATGCCGTAAGCGATCAAATAAAGCAGCAGGACATACATCAGCGCCCAAAGCAGCGACGCATTTTTAGGGCTGGCGAGGCATCCCAAAAAGGGGGCCGTATCCGGGCTGGCAAAGGGCCCGCATAATCCCCGATACAACCAGGTTTTCAGGGCAACGGCCTGCGATCCGGTCCCGATTTTGACCTCAAGGGAAATCCGTCCCAGCAAACCGGCCACCACATACACGGCAATGGCGTTCATGCCGAAAACCACCAGCGGCCGGCACCACTTGCGCCAGCCCTGCACATCAATCAACCAGTAATAAACTCCCAGACAAACCATCGCCAGACCCGCCATGAACACGGCATACGAGCTGGTCCAAATCGGTTTGTTAATGGGCAACGCCAGATCCCACAACAGCCCCAACCACATCAACAGCGCGCCCCCCACCATCATCCACGCGGTCTTTTCCGCGGGCGACCGGGGCAGACGCAGCAAATGACCCGCCAGCACGCCGAACAGGCACGTCGCAATGGCGGGCAGCGTGCTCACAATGCCTTCCGGATCCCAGGTTTTGGTGGACCGCCAGACATGCGTGCCGATGACCGGCCCGTTGAAAACAGCGTTGTCCACGTAGGCGGAGAGATTTTTCCCTTTCTCCAGCAATCCGGACACGCAATGAGTCTCGCCATTCACCGTTACCGGGAAGGGGACGAACATCATCAACGCCCAATAGCCCAGCAACAAGCCGATGATCCAGGCGATCTGGCCGCGAATCCGCACCGTTAAAAAAATCACCATCGTCACCAGGTAACAAATGGCGATGCGTTGCAGGACTCCCGGGATACGAAGGTTCGTGGCGACATCATGCAACCACCCTTGGAATCCTTTGGTGGCCAGTGAACCGTCAATCAACCAGCCAAAGCCGGCGAGGAACAAGCCAAGGCCGAAAAGGATTACCGTGCGGCGCAAAGCGTGTCCCAGCAGTTGCCGCCGGCTCTGGCCTTGTTCGATGCGGCGCGTGACCGAGAGCGGAATCGCTACCCCCACGATCCAGAGAAAAAACGGAAACACAGTGTCGGTGAAAGTCCAGCCGTGCCAGTCCGCGTGCAACAAAGGCGCGTGAACTGCGCTCCAGTTGCCGGGATTGTTCACGAGCATCATGGACGCGATGGTCGCGCCGCGAAACACATCAAGCGACATGAGTCGGCCTTGACCGGCGGGCGCGGCGCCGGGGAGGGCGGATGATATGGCATCCATAGCGCGCAAGGTAGAAACTGGCGGTGGGATTGGCAAAACGATTTTGGATTTTTATAGGAAAGACTGGGGACATCGTGACCCCCCGGTGGTGAAGCTCAAGGTGTTGAGCATCCGGGGCAAGGTGGAGTCATGGCGCCGTCGCTGCGACAAAAACTTGCCATTTTCCGGCGGGTCATGACGTTGATCTCTCTGCGTGGTCTGACAAACCGATAACGACAGTGAGTCCCTGGAAAATCAGCAGAAGCAGGGACTGTCCGCCATCGGGTGCGCCTTGGGATTTGATTGCCGTTACCTTCCGCGGTTCAGCCGGTGGTTGGGCCAAAGTCACCACTTACTGGCAGTGCTTCAATCTGGTGCGGCCCAACCGCGGCAAGGAATGGCAGACCCTACAAATCCCCCGATGCCACGCCCCAGACTTGGTTGGCGCCGTCTTAAACCAGTGCCCTTTCAACCCTGCCCAGCGCCAACAATTTTACTTACCCCGACCTCTCCACCGGAGGCACGATGTCCCCCAGCTTTCCCTATATTCCCGATATTCTGCGACCTCACCCTTCGCGCACCGTCGCTTGCAGTTTTTGCTTCAAGGCCGCCACGAGTTTTTCGTGCGCCGCGTTGACCTCGGTGTCGGTCAGGGTCTTTTCCCCGGACCGATAGGTGAACGCGTAGGCGAGACTTTTCTGTCCCGCCGGAATGTTTCGGCCGCGGAATACATCAAACAATTCCGTGGTTTCCAAGTGGGCGGGCCGGGTTTGCCGGACCACCCGCAACACCGCTTCGTGGGTAACGGCTTCCGGCACCAACATTGCCACGTCCCGGCGAATGGCCGGATACGCCGGGAGCGCTTGGAACGATTTCCCCGCCGCCCGCCGCGCGATGAGCAAATCCAGATTCAATTCCGCCAGCCACACCGGGTCGCGTAAATCATGTTCCCGCGCCAACGGCGGCAGTAGCAGTCCCAGTTCGCCCAGCGGTTGTTTGCCCAAATGAATCGTGGCCGATTCAAGGAACAACGCGGTGGTGCCTGTGCGCCGGGCGTAACTGGCCCCGCGCACGCCGAGTTGCTCCAATAATTCCTCGATCAACCCTTTGAGGTCGCTGCCGTCAAACTTGGCGTCCCGTTCGCCACCGCTCCAAAAAACCGGTTGACGCCGGCCCGTGAGGGCGATGGCCACGCGCCGTTCTTCTCCAAGCACGTGGCGTTTCGCCGCCGCCTTGTCCGGCGCCGGGCCGTCAGCCGCCGTCCGTGCTTGAAATATCCGTCCCACCTCGAACAGCGCCACTTCATCGTTTTTATGGCTGACGTTGTGACGGAGCGAATCTATCAAGCCCGGTAGCAGGCTCGGCCGTAGCGTGTTCATGTCGCTGCTCAATGGATTGGCCAGGCGGACGAGGTTTTCCGCCGGCACCACGCGTTGCGCGGCTGTGTCGGAAATTAACGTCTGTCCCTGGGCCTCGTTTAACCCCAGCCCCGTGAGGAGCCGCCGCACCTCGGCGATTTGATCGTGAACGGCGTCGAAGGGATTGGCCCCGATCGCCCCGCGCGGCGGTGTGGGCGGCACTTTATCCACGCCGTAGAGCCGCTCGATTTCCTCGATCAAATCCGTCTCGCGTTTCAAATCCACGCGCCAGGAGGGGATCTGAAACACCGTGGTATGCGGCATGCGCCGGCCGGATTGCGGCGCAATCCCCGGCGGCACCACAACCCCCAAGCCCAGGCGCCGCAAAAACTCCACCTGCAACTCGGGCGGAATGGTCACGCCCAGCAGGGCGTCGGTCTTGGGAAAACGCAACGCAATCTCCCGCCGCGGCGCCGGTTGCGGGTACGCGTCCACCATTCCCGCCGCCAATTGGCCTCCCGCCGTCTCTAAAATCAACTGTGCCGCCCGCCGGCTGGCCCAGTCGTGGATCTCAATATCCGCCCCGCGCTCAAACCGGTAGCTGGCATCCGTGCGCAGCCCCAGCGCCTTGCTGGTACGCCGGACGTTGGGCGGATGAAAATACGCACTCTCGATCAGCACATCCACCGTGTCGGCCTTGATCTCCGTGTTCAAGCCTCCCATCACCCCGGCCAGGGCAATGCCTTTTTGCTCGTCGGCAATGAGCAGCATGTCTTCGGTCAGCGTGCGTTCCTGGTCGTCCAGCGTGACAAAACGTTCGCCCGCCTGCGCGCGGCGGATGACGATGGTGGGCCGGTCTCCGGCGGTTTTGGCGATCAGGTGATAGTCAAACGCATGCAGCGGCTGGCCGATTTCCAGCATTACGAAATTTGTTACGTCCACCACGTTGTTGATGCTGCGGATGCCAACCTTCTCCAGCGTGTGCCGCAGCCAGTCCGGGCTGGGGCCAACCTTCACCCCCCGGACCACGCGCGCTGTGTAGCGCGGGCACAAGTCGGGCGCTTGAATCCGGATGGCAACCAAATCCTCGGCCCGGATTTCAGCTTCCCGGCCGGACACGGCGGGCAGCTTGAGCGGATTACCGGTGGCGGCAGCAACCTCGCGCGCGATCCCGATGACGCTGTTCAAGTCGGGCCGGTTCGGAGTGACTTCCAGATCATACACCACATCTCCGCCGGTGCGGCCCAGGTATTCAGCGAACGGTTGCCCGATGGGAGCGTCCGGTCGCAGGATGAGCAAGCCGCCGGCGTCATCCGCCAGCCCCAGTTCCTTGGGCGAACACATCATGCCCTGGCTGACAATGCCAAAGACCGTGCGTTCCTTGATGACGAACGGCGTCGTCGCGCCCGGCACCGGTGGCAACGCGTAATTCGGCAGAATCAGCGGGACCTTGTCGCCTGGCTGATGGTTTTGCGCGCCGCAGACGATCGTGCGCTCGCCCGCGCCGTCGTTGACCTTGCAGACGGAGAGCTTGTCCGCGCCGGGCACTTTGTCGCGCGTAAGAATTTGCGCCACCACAATGCCTTCGAACTCGCCGGTGATCTTGGTCATGCTCTCGACCTCGAGTCCGAGCAGGGTGAGGCGCTCGGCCAGTTCTTCGGGCGAGCCGTCGAAATCCACGTATTGTTTCAGCCAGTTAAGCGTGATTTTCATCGTTTGACTGGCGGGGAGATTACCGGAGGCCGCGGCAAAAGCGAACTCCGTTTTCACGCCTCATTTCCGATTGTTCCGGCATGCTGGACGGCTTGGGTTTCCCAGATCGGATGTCGCCCAGTTCCGCCGAGTTCCACGGAATCAAATCCTTGCGTCGGATGCTCAACACCTTGAGCTTCACTTTCGGGGGGGCACGATGTCCCCAGTCTTTCCCAAAGAACCGGTTTTTTGCGTTTGACCCGGCGGGGGCGGCTGGTTACGGTTCGCTCCCTTATTTTGACTGGGATTTATTATGTTTGGCACAATCCGCAAACATCAGACTTGGCTGTGGGTGATCATTATCATCGTGGTCGTCATTGCCTTCGTCATTTATTTCAATCCGTCCACACGCCAAGGCCAGGGGGGGCCGATACGCAGTGAAAATTTTGGCACGATTGCGGGAGAAACCATCACCCGCGACAAGTTCGCGGACGCCAACCGCGAAGTCTATCTGATGTTCTTCACCCGCTACGGTGACTGGCCGGACAAAGAGGCGCAACGCACGGGCTTCAACGAAGTCCGCGAGACGTTTTACCGGCTGCTGCTGCTGAAAAAGGCCCGAGAATTGAACATCCATGTAAGCGACACTGTGGTGGCGCAGCTGGCCCGGGAAATCCTGCGCGCTTTTGAACAAGCGGGCGCGGGCACCTTGGCGGAATTTGAGCAGCGGATTCTGGCGCCGCGCGGGATGCAGCGGAAGGATTTCGAGCGGTTCGTCCGCAACGAGGTCGCCATTCAGGAACTGGCGTCGTTGATCGGAGGTTCAGGCCGGTTGGTTACACCGGAGGAGGCGCGCGAAACCTACGCCCGGGAATACGAGGAGTTGTCCACGCAAATGGTCGTGCTGTCCGCCACGAATTATCTGCCGGCGATCGCCGTTTCCGCCGAGCCGGTGGCACAATTCTACACCAACCAGATGCCGCGCTATCGCCTGCCCGAGCGGGTGCAGGTCAGCGTCGTCGCCTTCCCCGCGTCCAATCATCTCGCCGCGGCCGAGGCGGAATTGTCCGCCACGAATCTGAACGAAATCGTGGAGGCGAATTTGCAGCGTTTGGGCACCAATTACGTGCGCATCGCCCCGACGCTGGACGCGGCCAAGACGAAGATTCGCGAACAAATCATCCATCACGACGCGCTCAACAAGGCGCGCCGCGCGGCTTATGATTTTGCTACCGTCCTGTTCGATCAGGAACCGCTCCAAGCCGGGAATCTGCGTGCCCTGGCCCAGGCGCGAGAATTGCCCGTGCAAGCTTTGGCGCCGTTTGATCGCGAGCGGGGCCCGCTGGATCTGGACGTGGGCCTGAATTTTGTGCAAGCCGCTTTCAAGCTGAGCGCCGACACCCCCTTCTCCAGCCCGGTGGTGGAAGAGGACGCGGTGTACATCCTGGCGCTGGACCGCCGGGTGCCGAGCGAAGTTCCGCCATTTGAGAGTGTGCGGGACCGGGTCACCGCCGACTGGCGTTATGAGCAGGCGGTGCAACAAGCGCGGCAGGCGGGGCAGGCGTTTCAGGCCACCCTGACCAATGGGCTCGCTGCGGGCAAGAGTTTCACCGAACTCTGCACGGCGGCCAAACTCAAACCCGTGCTTCTGCCGCCGGTTTCGCTCGCCACGCGGTCGGTGGCCGAAATTGAGCGCGACCTGCCCCTTTCCCAATTCAAACAAGTCGCTTTCAACACGCCGGTGGGACAGGCCAGCGATCTGATCTTCACGCGCCACGGCGGAGTGATCATTCAGGTGCAATCCCGGTTGCCGCTGGATGAAGCAAAGATGAAGACCGACTTGCCTGCGTTCACCGCCACGTTGCGGCAGATCCGGCAGAACGACGCGTTCAACGAATGGTTCCGCAAACAGGCCGAAGAAGGCCTGCGCACCACCGCCTTGGCCCAGATGCAGGCGGCCGAAGGTCCGGGAGGCGCTGCCCCACAATAATCGGCGGTTGCGGGAAACTGGCGGCAGGCTTTGCGTCCCTTGGCGGAATCAGCGCAGCGGTGGTGGGAACCTTTGATTGATCAATCGCGATTCAACCTCCGGCGTAATCTCCGTCCGCCCCGGCATGACTAAAAAAACGCCCGCGCCCATCAAACTCTCGTCGCCGGCTACGCGGGAGTTTTGGGAGATTGCCGTGCTCTATGAGGACGCGCATTTGCTGGCGCTCAACAAGCCCGCCGGGTTGCTGGTTTCGCCGGATCGCGCCGCCCCGGAGCGCCCGGCGCTGATGCCGCTGCTGCATGCCGGCATTGCCGCGGCCAAACCGTGGGCCGTGACGCGTGGGCTCACTTATCTTGCCAACGCGTATCGTCTCGATGCGGAAGCCAGCGGCTTGCTGTTACTCGCCAAGTCCAAACCCATTCTGGTCAAGCTGGTGGCCTGGCTGGGTTCGGAAAAACCGGCTTTGCGGATGACGACCTTGGTGGCGGGGACGCCCCGCGAACCGCGAGGAGAGATTAGCGCCAAGCTGGCCCCGCATCCCACCCGTCCGGATCGGATGCACGTGGACTCGCGGCGCGGCAAACGTTCGCGCACGATCATCACCTTGGTCGAGCGTTTCCGGGGGTATGCGCTGCTTCACTGCGATCCGCTGACCCTCCGGCGGCATCAGGTGCGGGTGCATCTGCGGCACCTGGGTTTGCGGGTGGTGGGCGATGCGGTGTACGGCGGCGAGCCGTTGTTGCTTTCGCAACTGAAACCCGGCTACCGGTTGAAACGCGATCGGGAAGAGCGCCCGCTCATTGCCCAACCGGTGGTGCATGTCGAAGCACTGACCCTGCCGCATCCGGTCACCGGGCAGCCGCTCTCCCTCCACGCGCCCTGGCCCAAGCCGTTGAATGTGGCCGTGAAATATCTCCGGCAATTCGCGCCGTTGCCGTAGCCGCGGGGGGAAGTCGTCTGCGGGAACGAGCCGCACCAAAAATTTTCTTCTGCCGCCGGACGGGGTTTGCCGTATGATGGGCCCGTCATGCATATCCCGGAACATCGCAAGGCAATTGACCGGTTGGACACGCAAATCGTCCGGCTGTTGAACGAGCGCACGCAGCACGTGCTGGCCATCGGCGAGATCAAACGCAAAGCCGGCCAGGAATTTTACGCGCCGCACCGCGAACGCGCGGTACTCAACCGCGTCGCCCGTCGCAACGCCGGGCCGATGACCAACGCCCACGTGCAGGCGGTGTATCGCGAGATCATGTCCGCCGCGTTGTCGCTGGAGAAATCCATGTGCGTGGCCTATCTCGGACCGGAGGCCACGTTCACGCATCAGGCAGCGATCCGCCGGTTCGGGGCCAGCCTCCGTTATTCCTCCCAAAAAACCATCACGGATGTCTTTGCCGAGGTGAGCAAGGGGCAGGCGGATTACGGGGTGGTGCCGGTGGAGAATTCCACCGAGGGCGTGGTCACGCACACGCTGGACATGTTCGTGGATAGCGACTTGAAGATCGTTTCCCAGATCGTATTGCCGGTGCAACATTGCTTGTTAAGCAACTGGCGGCACGAACAGATCAAAAAGCTTTACGCCCATCCCCAGTCGCTGGGCCAGTGCCGCGGCTGGGTGCAGACGCGGTTACCGCGCGTGGAGGTCATCGAAACCTCGTCCAACGCGCGCTCGGCGGAACTGGCGGTGAAGACCCGGTATTCCGCGGCTATCGCCGGCCTGTTGGCCGCCGAGAAATACGATCTGCCGGTGCTCGATTACGACATCCAGGACAATGCCGACAACGCCACGCGTTTCCTGGTGCTGGGCCGGCAATCCACCCCGCCCACCGGCAACGATCGCACGAGCTTGATGACCAGCGTGGCGCACAAAGCCGGCGCGTTGTACAACGCCTTGGCCGCCTTCCGCCGCTATCGCATCAACATGACCAAGATCGAATCCCGCCCCAGCAAACGAAAAGCGTGGGAGTATTTCTTCTTCATTGATATTGACGGACACGTGGCGGAGAAACGCATCGCCAAGGCGCTCGCGCTGCTCGCTGAGCACACCAACTTCGTCAAAATCCTCGGATCCTATCCGAACTACGAATAGGCCGATCGGTTCTCTCCAACCGGTTTTTACGCCTCGTCAATCCGCCTCCGGTGACGGTGTTCACGGCGCGGCAAGCGCGGCGACGACCTCCCGGGCCACCGTTGGGATGATTGCCTTTTCGTTCGCGTGATTTTCGGTGAAAACCACCAGCACGAACTTCGCGCCTTGGGGCAACTCCACATAAGCCGCGTCGTGACGCGCGGTGCTCGTCCAGCCGGCCTTAGACCAGAGCTTCGCCCCCGCCGGCAAGGCCGCGCCGGTGTATTCAAGGGATTGTTTGTCCGCGTCCGCCGCAAACGGACGGCGCTCCAGCAGTTGCCGCATCTGCCGGCTGCGCTCGGGAGTCACCGCCCGCCCGGTGGCAATCTCGACGAGCAAACGCGCCGTGGCGTCAGTGGTCAGCCAGTTGCGATGATTCGGCGGATGCAATTTCACCGATTGCATTTCGCGTCCATAGGGGCCTTCGCACCACGGCTTGCGATTGACATTGATGTTCTGATACCCGAGCGCGGCAAACCACCGGTTCACGGCGTTGCGTTTTTCATACCAGATTTCCATTTCCGCCGGGGACAACTCGGGTCCACTGGTGGTGCCTGTCAGGCAATCCACGATGTAGCCGGTTGGCTCGTTATAGGAATCCACGATCATGTCGCGCATGGCCCGGCGCAGTTCCGCCGAATCCGCAAGTTTCCCGTCCTCCATCCATTGATGCGCCGCCGCGAGATAAAACATTTTCACCACGCTGGCCGGATAAATCTGTTCCGTCCCGCGATAACTGCCGCGCTCCGGTTTGTGCGGAGTCCGCAGGTCCACCAGCGTGATGGCCAATTCCCGGGGTTGGAGCGGCGGGGCGGTGAATTTCGCGAACGCGGCTTGGGCGGCGCGATCCACAATTTCCTGGACGCGGGGCACGACCGGGAGAACGAGCGGCGATGGAGATTGCGACATGGCGGTTTGCACGAGGCCAAGGGATAACAGGAGGACCGCAAAAAGTGGAGTCCGGTTCAGCAATTTCATGGCGTCACGGTTCCAAAACCGGTTTCACGGGTCAAGCCGTTGGCGCGGCGGTCGCGTCGGAGACAGGAGACGCGGGGCCTTCGAGGAAACGCATCAGGCTGTCGCCGTGCTTGAGCACTTTGATCTCCCGCCACGGCGGTGGGATTTCCAAGGTGTCGCGGCGCGCGTGGCCGAGCACCAATCGTCCGCCCGGCGCCAGCAGCCGCGGGAGAAAAAGGTCATCCAGTAGTTGTTGCGCAAACGATTGGGATCGCCGTCCCACGTTTTTCTCACCATAAGGCGGGTCGGCGAGGATCAGGTCAAAACGGGCGGCGGTTTCGACCAGTTGCGGCAGCGCGGTAAAAACGTCCTGGATGCGGACCTGCAACGCGTCCAGTGCGAAGCCCGCAGCCATCCAGTTTTGCCGCAGCACTTCGGCGTGCCGGGGTAACTTCTCCACGCACACGGCGGAAACCGCGCCGCGGCTCAGACATTCGAGGCTCAACGCGCCGGTGCCGGCAAAGAGTTCCAAGACCCGCGCACCCACCACCCGCGCCCCGAGGCTGTTGAAGACGGCCTGCTTGACCAAGTCGGGCGTGGGCCGCACGGCCAGCCCTTTGGGCACCTTCAAAATCCGTCGTCCGGCTTTTCCTCCCGTAATCCGCATGGCGCCAATTTGACCGTTCTTTTCCGGAGACCGTCAAGCCGCTGGAACGTCGCGGCCAATTCCCGGTTCAATACAACAGATACTTTTGCCGTTGCTTGCGGAAGGCTTCCTCCGCGGGTTGCCACGCGGCGACAATTTCCGCCGCGGATTTGCCTTCCTGCAAAGCCTTGCGCGTCGCGTCGGTGCCGTTGACCTTGTCGAACATCCCAAACCCGCGCTTGGATTGGACGGCTTCCTGAAACACATCCAGTCCGGCGACCCGTTTGAGGGCCTCGATGGCGTAAAAATTAATCGCCGTCAACGGGGCGCGCGCCGGATCGGTAAAGTAAATTTGCACGCCGCTGATGACCTGGTTCTCGAAGGCGAAGTAATACGGTTTGTAGGTCACGGGCGCGAACCGCACGCCGGGCAATTGACAGGCGTTCAACGCCTCGGCCAGCCGGTGTTTGTCCACACCCGGGGCGGCGATGCATTGAAACGGCAGGGTGTAGCCAATGCCCGTGCTGGCGGCCTTGCCGCCGAGTTCGCCGATCATGCCGGTGGCCACTTGGAACAGCGGCGACTCGCCGTGCGGCACATGCGGCGAGGTGGGCACCCAGGGTAATCCCGTGTCCCGCCAGACCATCGAACGTTTCCAGCCGCGCAACGGAATGACCGTGAGCTTGCACGGTTGTTTGATCCATCCCTCGCCGTTGATCATGCGCGCCAGTTCGCCGCAGGTCATGCCGTACACATAGGCGATGTCCCACTGGCTTACGAACGAGCGGAACGGCGCCTCGACCAGTCCGCCCTCGACGCGCAGGCCGCCCAGGGGATTGGGCCGGTCCAGCACGATGAACTCAATGCCGGCTTCCGCGCAGGCTTCCATGGCCACGCCCATGGTGCTGATGTAAGTGTAGGACCGGCAACCGGTGTCTTGCAAATCATAAACCACCGCGTCCAAACCTTGGAGCATCTCCGGGGTGGGCTTGCGCGTGGCGCCGTAGAGGGAATGCACCGGCAGTCCGGAACGTTCGTCGGTGCGGCTTTGAATCTTGTCGCCCGCCGGTACGTCGCCGTAGATGCCGTGTTCGGGACCGAACAACGCGACCAGTTGCACGCCGGGCGCCCGGCGCAGCACGTCCAGGGTGGTTTCCAGATGACGGTTGACCCCGGAGGGATTGGTGATCAACCCCACCCGCTTGCCTTTGAGCGCCGCGAAACCGCTTTCGGCGAGGACTTCGTTGCCGAGTTTGACCGGCGCCTCGGTGGAACAACTCACCCAAGCCAGACTCGCGGCCATGAGCAGGGAAGAAACGCGACATTTCATGCGGTCAGGCTAATCATTCGCGCTCAAATGCCAACCTTTTTGCCGCCACCCAGAAAGGAACAGCGGGCGTTTGGTCCGTCCTTGATGGACGGTCAAAACGGTTGCCGTGTTGAGAATTGGCCTTCGTGGCCAGCCGCATTCCCTTTTGGCCACCGCAGCGGCAGTTTCGCGGTTTCGACGTTCGGGCGCCGGATTGCTAGGGCAAATCTTTTCCCGTGGTGGTGACGGTCAGTTTGCCGTGTTTAACCCCCTTGGCGGCGATAAGTTCATCCGCGATGCGTTTCACCCGCGCCGCCGGGCCGCGCACGATGAGCACCTCCAGACAATTGTGATGGTCCAGATGCACGTGCAGCGTGGAGATGATCAACTCGTGGTGGTCATGTTGAATGTCCGTGAGCGTTTCCTGGACGTGTTGCTTGTGGTGATCGTACACCAGCGTGATCGTGCCCGCGATTTCGCCCGTGCCGGTTTTTTGCCGGTGCTCGACCAGTTCACCGCGGATCATGTCGGCGATGGCCAGCGACCGATTGGTATAGCCTTTCTCGGCGGTCATGGCGTCGAGCTGACGCATCAAGGCCGGGGGCAGGGAAACGGTGAACCGGGCGGCAGTTTCTTTTTTCATGGCACGCTGCCCCGGAGCGTAAAGAAACCGGGGCCGGTGTCAAATCCACGCTGCAGTGAGGCGCGGTCCGAATTACGTGAGCAAACCGCTTCCGCGCGCGAAACGGCGGGCGGGCATTTCTGGATGTTCCGGGAACGGCGTTCCTGGCGACGGATGAAACGGTGGAGAGCGGGTTTATGGTTGAGGCGACAGGCCGTTACTTCCGCCTCCGGCAGGTGCCGTAGAATTGGCGTGCGGAGGCCATCCGGCTCGCCTATCTTGCATGCATGAAGTGGCGCACCCTGATGGTGGCGGCTGCGCTCAGCGTAGCCGCTTGTGGCTGCGGGGAGAATGAGGGATCCCGCAATCGGACAACCTCAAAAGCGGTGCCGGCGCCCAGTCCGGTGGGCACTTGGACGGCCGGGGATCGCCACTCGGTTTATCAACGCCTGACCATCTATGCCTCCGGGAAGTTTATCTCTGAAACGGTGGATTTCACGGGCGACGTCAAAGGTGGATTTGCCGGGCGCTGGTCCCAGGACGGCCCGGCCCTTCGCTTTGAGTGGGGCAGCAGCCTGGCCGATCATGGAAGTTGCTCGGGGAACATCTACGCCCCCGACAGCCTCACCTTTGGCGCGACCCGCTTCCGTCGGTGACAAGTGTCCGGTTCGCCTTGAACGCATTGTAACTGACGCTCCTTGGATTCACTCACCTACGTCCATCAGCTCGTTCCATTTTTTGGATTCGGATGGGCGCCAGTCATTCCACTCGAAACCAAGCGGTTTTCAAGTAGGCCGGCTCGTCGCGGGAAACGGGAAAGTCCGGCGGTTGCGGCGCATAATGAAATTGGATGACCCGCCGCCGGCTCGCGCGCACGGCGGTTTGCACGCGGTCCAAAAATGATTCCGCCGGCCAATCCGCCGCGTTGGTGGAGGCAAACAACACCCCTCCCGGCCGCAACACCGGCAGGGCTGCCGCGACCAGCCGGGCGTAATCTTTTTCCGCCCGGAAAACCCCGCCGGTTTTGGAGCGCGAAAACGTGGGCGGATCAAGCAGCACGACATCGAACCCGCGACCGCGCCGCGCGAAGCGTGGCAACCAATCCGTTACGTCGCCGTAAATGAAATCATGCCGGGCGGGGTCCAGTTGGTTCAGGACAAAATTTCTTTTCCCCCAGTCGAGATATTTTTTCGATAAATCCAAGCTGGTGGTCCGGCTGCCGCCCAAGGCCGCGCATACAGAGAAGCCGCAGGTGTAGGCGAAGCAGTTCAGGATTTCAGGCGGGCGACCGGGAGCGCTGGTCGTGATCAAAGGAAAATCCGCCGCCACATGGCCC
>MWDV01000208.1 GCA_002070715.1 Verrucomicrobia bacterium ADurb.Bin118 | reverse complement strand
CAACACCTGACAACGCGCGAGGTAGCGATGGTAGTCTCCGATCATGTCCCACCAGGTTTGCGTGCGTTCCCAATGCACGCCATACGGTCCCATCGTCATGCCGGGCCAGCGATCCAACCACGGCTGGTGCGCGTAACGATGAAACACAATCCGATTCACCCCGGCGGCAAACGCCCAGTCGCCCAATCCCTTCAGATTGCCAGGATGAAACCGCCACCGTTCATTGTCGTCGGAAGTGAACGATTCCGCCGCGACGATGTTCCGACCGCCCGTGTGCGCAATGGAGGCGGCCTCGAAACAACTGAACCACGTGTTGTAACAGTTCGCCCAAAATTCGCCCATGGGCACGTCCGCCACCGCGCCGAGATTCAAATCCGCCGTGGGATTCATGTCGTAGGGTTCGATGGAAAGTCCGAAGCCGTGTTGATGGGCCAACGCCTTGAGATGTTCGGCGTGGTTTTCCAGCACCAGCTCCTGCGCGGTCTGGCGCACATCCCAAAGGAAACGTTCGGTGATGTCCCGGCTCGTAACAATGCGTCCCGTGTATGCCGGCAGGAATCGCAACGGATCATAACCGCGCCGCTTTTGAAACTCCTCACGGAACGCCGCCGTCCAGTTCTGCGCACCCATTTCCCAACTGTCAATGTGCAGCGAAATCCAACCGACATCGCGGCGTTTATCCGGTCCGAGTTCGCGCAGCAACGCGCCGACAAAATGATCAAAATGCGCGTCCAATGCGGCTTGATCGAATTTGTCGGATTCCAATCCCAAACCGGCCGCCGGAGCGGGCCGGGTGTTGGCGCCGGTGGTGGTGCGTCCGAAACGCAAAATGGTCCAACGCCCCGGCGGCACGGTCCAATTCAATTGTCCGTGCGCATCCAGTTGCGCCGAGAGATCCAGAATCGTGTCCGGCGCAATGGCAGCGGGGTCGGGTGGCGCCGCTTCGCCAGCTTGCATGGGAATGAAAGGTTTGACGCCGGGCATGGAGGAAAACGCATCGCGGACGTAAAGCGCCTTTTGCTCCAGGTCGGGAATGCGCGCTTCACCTTCCGGCCTGGGAAAAGCGAGCACGGCGACATCGCGATAAAATTCACGTTGTGCTTTGAGCAACTCCGCAGGCAGCCCGCCGGTGCCGAAGTAGGGTTGACGCGGCGGCGGTTGCGGCAGCACGGCGTTGAAATTGGTCGGCCCGACCACTTCCACGGCACTGGCCACGAGGAATTGCATGGATTGCTCCGGTTTGACCCACGGCCCGCCGCTGCCGGTCCAACCCGGTCCGGCGTTCAAGGTGATTTGCAAACCCAACCGCTCCGCCTCCTGAACGGCGTGTTTGAAATTTCGTCGCCACGCGTCGCTCATGAATTTGACCGGCCCTTTCGGAATGCCCACGTCCACTTCCATCATGATCACGCCGCCGAGACCGGCGCGTTGCATGGCTTCGAGATCGGCCGTGATGCCCTCCCGACTCGAATTGCCATCCATCCACATCCAATAAGTCCACGGTCGCGCCGCCACCGGTGGATTTTGAAAATCCTGCTCCAGCGAGTTCGCCGCACCTGCCGCGACAACCAACTGGGAGGCGAGCAACAAAATAACAGAAAGCAGGGCGTGGGCGCGGTTAGAATTCATAAACAAGTGCTCTGACGGTTTCTGTTGGGAGCATAAATCATCGGAGCAAGGGGCGACAACGATTACGTTGTGATTACGCTGCGCACGCAACGTCGTGATTCCAATGCGCATAAATTTTTATCTTTGCGGGCTCCCGCCCTTGCGGCCAATGGCCACCCGGCCTAGGATTGCGCGTCTGGCTTGACTTCGTAGCTTCGTGCGCGAACGAGTCTGCAATGCGCACTGCCCTGACGGGCGACCAAACGGAAAAGATCAATTTGATGAGATATAGTTACCGAACTCGGTTCGTAATCGTATTCACCACTCTGAGTGTGTGCCTGCTGGGTCTGGTGTCCTGTCAACACGCGCCCACGCGCGACCTCGAAGCGCTGCACGCCCAAGACCCGGTGGGTTTGATCGGGCCCAACCTGTACCGCACCGCCACCGGACAGTATCTCACGCCGGCGGGCCAACAAGTGGCGTTGCCGGGGATGCGGCCGGTCGGTCTGGCACTGAGTCCGCGTGGCGATTTGCTGGCCACCGCGGGCCAAAATCGTGTGCTGGTACTCATTGATCCGGCCACCGGCGCGATTTTGCAGGAGCGCCAGCTCTCGATCAAAAAATCGGAAACCAGTTCGGAAACGGTGACCGCGCAAATGAGTTTTAACGGACTGATATTCTCCCCGGATGGGCGCAAAATTTATTTGTCCAACACCGGCGGCAACGTGTGGGCGATCCCCGTGGATGACGCGCGTCACGCCGGGGAGCCCAGTTTGATTGCGGTGCCGAACGCCAATTTGCCCGGACAAAAGCGCGACTTGCCGACCGGGCTTGCCGTTTCCGCGGATGGTCGGCGGCTTTACGTGGCGGGCAGCCTGGCGAATCGCCTGCACGAAATCGCGACCGACACCGGGCAGACATTGCGTTCGTGGGACACGGGCGCGGCACCGTTCGATCTCGCGATCGTCAAAAACAAAATCTACGTGAGCAACCTGGGCGGGCGCCGCCCGGGAACCAATGACGTTACCGCTCCGGCGGGCAAAGGCACGACGGTGCGCGTGGATCCAGTGCGCTATATCGCCAGCGAAGGTTCGGTCACGGTGATTGATCTGGCGTCGGGCCAGGTGAAGGACGAAATCCTCGTGGGTTTGCACGCGTCGGCGCTGGCCGTTTCGCCCGACCAAAAATACGTGGTGGTGGCCAATTCGGGCAGCGACACGTTGAACGTGATTGACACCGCGACCGATCGGGTCGTGGAAAAAATCTGGGCGCGCCAAAATCCCGGCGACCTGTTCGGGGCGCAGCCCAACGCGCTGGCTTTCGATCCGAGCGGCAAACGGCTGTACGTCTGCAACGGCACCCAAAATGCCGTGGTGGTGATTGATTTCGAACCCAAGAAAAACGCCTCGAAAGCGATCGGCTTGATTCCGGTGGCTTGGTTCCCGGGAGCGATCCAATACGACGCGGGCCACAACTTGTTGTGCGTGGCCAACATGAAGGGCATCGGTTCCGCCAGGGATTTTGCGCCCGATGAGAAAACGAAACTCCGAACCCGCGATTTCTACGGCACGCTTTCACTCGTGCCCGTTCCGTCCCGGAAAGCGCTCGTCGCGCACACCCAGCGCGCCTTGGGCAACATGCGTTATCCCCGCATCGCCGAGGCCTTTCTGCCCGCCCGTCCGAACCAACCGCCCCGTCCGGTGCCCGAGCGGATCGGCGAACCCAGCGTGTTCAAACACGTGATCTACATCATCAAGGAAAATCGCAGTTACGACCAAGTCCTGGGCGACATGCCGGAAGGCAACGGCGATCCTGAGTTGTGCGTCTTCGGCGAGCAATTCACCCCCAACCAGCACAAGATCGCGCGGGAGTTCGTGCTGTTGGACAACACCTATTGCGCCGGCGTGAAAAGCGCCGACGGCCATCAATGGACCGACAGCGCCATCGCCAACGATTACATGGAACGCCAGATCAGCGCGGACACGCCCCGCAGTTATCCCGGCGGCAAGAGTGGCAGCGGCGCCGACGCGCTGGCCTGGGCGTCCTCGGGATTTATTTGGGATAACGTTTTGGAGCACGGCAAGACGTTTCGGAACTACGGCGAATGGATGCTGTCCGAAGCGGGCTGGAGCGATCCGAAACAGAAAGGGCGCCCGAATTGGCGGGATTACCGCCGCGAACTCCAGGACCGGGCCGGGCGCGTGCGCTTGCGCAGCCGGCCCGCCGTCGAATCCCTCCGGCCCCACAGCGCCACCAACACGGTGGGTTGGGACTTGAGCGTGCCCGATGTGATGCGCGCCGAGTATTTCATTCGCGAGCTGCGCGAGTTCGAGGTCCGCGGCGGTTTCCCCCATTTCATGATTATCTTTTTGCCCAACGATCACACCGCCGGCGCCAGCGCCAGCCACGCCACCCCGGGCGCTTTGATGGCCGACAATGACCTGGGATTCGGGCTCATCGTCGAGGCGGTGTCCCACAGCAAGTTCTGGCCGGAAACCTGCATCTTCGCCATCGAAGACGATCCGCAAAACGGCTGGGATCACGTGAGCGGCTATCGCACGACCTGTTACGTCGTGAGCCCGTACACCAAGCGGCGGCAGACCATCAGCACCCAATACAATCAGCCCGGGGTGATTCGCACCATGGAATTGATTCTGGGCCTGCCGCCCATGAACCAACTCGATGCCACCGCCACGCCGATGTTCGATTGTTTCATGAACGAACCCGATTTCACGCCCTACACGGCTGTGCCCAACCAAGTGTCGTTGGACGAAATGAACTCTGATCCGAAAAAGATCGCCGACCCCATACTGCGGCGGGATGCCTTGGTCTCCGCGCGCTTTTCTTTGGATCAAGAAGACAAATGTCCGGAAGACGTGCTCAATCGCATTCTGTGGCGCGCCATGAAAGGCACGCAAACGCCCTTCCCGGAATGGGCCGTGAAAGCCCTGGACGACGATGACGATTGAGCCGTCGCCCGCGGTCCCGCTTCACAGTTGCCGTCGGCGCTGAGATGGCGTGGGTCGTCCGGCCCGGGGGCTGGGACTCACTCCTTTATCTCCGGAATGAAGATTCGTTGGCCAACGGACAGGTTGTCCGAGGTCAAGCCGGGATTGGCATTGATGATCTCCTGCACGGTCAGGGAATAACCCAGTTTTTGCACGGCGGCGGCGATGTCCGGCAATGCATCGCCCGGATGGACCAGGTAAAAACTTCCGGGCAGGGGATAATTCAGCAGGTCGGCCACGTCCGCCGATGGCGGGGAGCTTGGCGAAAGCTCGTCCGGGGTGGGCGACTTGGGAGGCTCTTGTCGCGGCTGGTAGGGTTTGGGGTTGCCCGCCGCATCCAGCACAGGAAACCAGCGCATCCGGTCGGCCTGCTGGCCAATGGCGGTTTGGCGGCAGCGGCGGACGAGCGCCTTGTAAAAGTAATCCGCCGCTTGCGGATCGCGATACTTCAACCACGAACCGGCGGTGCAGAGGATCCGCGCGGTTTCGTCGGTGTTATCGGGTAGCAGTTTGGCGGCTTCCCAGGCAAGCGAGGCGGCTTGATACCGGTAATGAAACCGCTTTTCCGGATCCGCCGGGGACGCGGAGGCCCGTTCCACTTCGTCAGCCGAAGCGGAAAGAATGGAGGGCGATGCATTGGTTCGATCGGTCACGTTCACCCCGACTTCGAAACCCCCGCCGTGAATATGCCAGTCCGGTCCGAGCTCCGTCCCGTACAACTCCATGCCGTTGGTGCGCACAATTTTTGCCGCGGCGAAAAGCGACTGCGCCCGCGACCCGGCGGGCTGGGTTTCATCCCAACCTTGGTGGAGCAGTTGCATCAGCAGATCGAGTTGCGGCTGCCACGCGGGAGGAAAATACTCCCTCGCTTCCGCCAAACGATTCAACCGCAACAATCGGCGGGCCAGAAGATAACGAATTTTTTCCGCCAGCCGGGCCGGACTGATTTCTTCGTCCTGGTCCGCGTTCGGATCTTCTGGCAGGTCGCCGCCGCCGTCCGGCCAGGTGCGGTCCACGTAGGCTTGCAATTCGGTCACCGTTAGAACGCGCTCCGCCACATACGCCGTGTCCTCCCAATAGCCGGAGCGGAGCAAGGCGTCGAGAGATTGCACGTATTCACGGCGCGCCAGTTGCAAGACCCCCAGCTCGCCGAGCACCTGACGGCCCGCGGGCGATTGGGCGACCCACGAGGCGTTGAGGTTCGCTAACAGATTACCCACCAAACCCGCCGATCGGTTGGTTGCGGAATCCTCGAGGGGAAAGCTCCCGCTGATTCGGGCCAGCAACGCGGCGGCGGGCGCCAATTTCCCCGCGTGCAAGAGGAGTTTCGCCTCCATCCACTGGGCGACGGGCGAAGAGCGCGCGCGTTTGATCCAACGCCACGCCTCATCCAATTCCCCGTAACGATAGGCGGCGAGGGCAAGTTTCTCCGCCGACTCCAGATCCATGACGTTCGCGGCTTCCACCGCCACCAACCAGCGTTTCACCGAGTCATCCACCGCCGGCAGCGTTTCGAGGTGCGACTCCCGGCGGGAAATAAGATAAGCCGTGATCAACTGCCGCGTTTTGGCGTCCCGGGCCAATCGGGCCAGTGTAGGCGCGTCGGCTTCTCTCAGGGCCGTATTCGCCGCGATCCTCAGCGAATTGAGGGCCGTATCATCGCCAGTGGCGTACTGCTCGAGGTAAAGCAAGAGGGCACGCTGCAGGTTGCCCCGTTTCAATTCCACGCGCGCTTCCAGTCCCAGGCTGGCGGCGGCCAGCCCCACCGAATCCACAAACCCGCGCCGGGCCAGATCGCGCACTTGCTTGAAATACGCAATGGCGATGGCGGGGTCGTTGGTGGCCCATGATTTTCCCAGCATGAAAGCCGCCCAGGTGGATTTGAAGCGCCGTTCGTTTTCCGGCCGGGACAGCAACTGCTCCCACGGGGACCGCGCCAGACTCTTGTCCTGCACGGCTGGATTGTGCCACGTCATGGCGCCCGCAAAATAGTCGGTGAACTCCCCGGGCAACCCCTTGACGAAGACGAGCTCGGGAAAAGCTGGCGGGGGTGTCTTGGGCGTTTCCCGATGCCGGTCTAGTCCGTCCCAAACCCATTCGCCGGATTGTTCCCATGCCTCGAATGCGGCGGCGTAATCCTTGAGTTTCTGGCGTTCGGCCTCATGCGCCTTGCAAATTTCTTGGGCTTCATCCACCGGCACTTTCAGTCGTTGCAACGCGGCGGCCAAATCGGCCGCCTCGGCGTCCGAGGATTGGTCCAAGTAAGTCTGGCCGTGTTCCGCTGCCAACGGCACGGCTTGAAAGCGGCTGTCCACCAATTTCATCCGCTCCAGTTCACGCTCAAAGTCCACCCGTGGCGCGATCAACACCCCATCTTCTCCACTCCGCAGGAGCGAGTTCGGAAAAAACGGCCCACAGGCGGGCAGCGGGACGGGTGCGCCCAGCGCAAAAAACAGGGTCAATCCAGTCAGCCCAACCCGAC
>MWDV01000207.1 GCA_002070715.1 Verrucomicrobia bacterium ADurb.Bin118 | reverse complement strand
GTAGAGCGCGGCGATTTCCGAGGCACTCAAGATGCCGGAATAAATTTGAACATCATCCAACAAACCGACATACGCGTGGAAATAATCCCCGCCGATTCGCAAATCTCCCACCTCGGTCAACGCATCCAGAGCGCCAAGGTAACCAACGGCGGCCCCCTCAAAGTCGCCGTTGACGTAAATCTTCTTTTCGCCGGTGATTTGGTTGCGGGTAACTGCCACATGAACATAGCTGCCAGTGCCTACTACATCCGTGCTCGAATGCAAAGTGTTGCCCGAGTAGGAGTTTGGATCGCCGGTGAAAAAGGCGGCTTTTGTTCCAGTCAAGGCCAGAGGCACAACATCCGCGGCCGCGCCGGCCAAGTCGCCCCAGAGGACGCCAGTGCCCACGAAACCGGGATCATCGTCTTCGCCAAACGTCTGTGTCGTTTTTATCCACGCCGACACGGTAAAACTGCCAGCCAGAACCGGAAACAGGTTTGTCGGCAGCCACAGAGTTGAATAGCCGTAAAGCTCAACGGCGCCCGAACCGGCGATGTTATCGGCGACGTAAGCATGCACGGGTTGGCCCCAGCTCGAAGAAACCATGATGTGATTTTCGCTCGGAGAAGAATCCCGTCCCAGAAAATCGTTATCGTCGAATGTGTAGTGAGCTTTCAGGCTGTGCGCCGCCATTCCACCGCCCGCAACACTGAAGTTTGAGATCTTGTAACTATACAAACCCGCCAATGCCGGTCCAGTCGCTGATGGGCGCTCCCAAAGCGTTCGTTGGGGTGGAGAAACTGATTCCAGGGAAATCAAAACGGGAATAACGCACCAAAAGCCAGTTAGGCCCCGGGGTTAATGCCCCCGGACTCCACTCGGTGGCCGTGCCGGGCAAATAGGCCGACCAGAAGTTGCCAGACGTCTGGTGCGCGGTGTACGCGTAGATGGAAGATAAGGTATTGCTCGGGCCGCTCCAGTGGAACGTTGGCGTGGTCGTCACTCCCGTACTGCCGTCCGCCGGAAAATCAATCGTCACCTCGCCTAATGTCTCCGTAGTGAGGTTGTTAATCGACATTGAAAATTGATAGAGTTGTTCCGAGGGGTGACCGCGATTCAAATACAATTTCCAGAGGCCATTCGTGCATTCGTGGATGATATCGTTGAGATTGTTTTTCAAGAGGGGATTGCTTGCACCATTGGTATCGCCGAATTGCCGCCACACCTGACCACTGGCCGATTCCAGCCAGTGAAAAGTCAGCGGTGGATTTGTGGCCGAGAGCCCCAACGAAACGGAGTAGAAGTCGAAGTAGAAGTCATGTCCGCGTTGAAGTGAAATTTCGGTGGTAACGTCCGCTTGGGCGAGAGTTGGGGAGCAGGCCGCGACGGCGCCGGCGATCAACCACCCGCGCCAAACTTGGGCAACCGTGGCCCGAAGGGAAGACAGAAACACGCAGTACATGGTATGTAATTCAGTTTGTTAGAATTTGGCAATATTCACACAGCCCCGCCACGGGGCATCAATGGGCGGAATGTAGATTGCTTTCCGGGCGAGCGCAAATGGGTGAAAATTTTGTCTCCCTTCCCCCCAAAGTTCCGGTCGGAAGCCGTTAAAAATGCTCTGTTGGGGGAGTCACGTTACCGTTCGATAAAATTTTTGAAGTTCGGTAAATCAACGGAGGACGGCAAACTTGTTGGCTTTTCAGCGAGGCAATTGGCGATGAAATGTCTGGCTGGGAAACTCGCGCCGCCCGGAGATTACGGTGTGGTCAGTTAAGGGTAAACAATGGCCCAACCCGGGGAGTGTCTGACCATCTCGGGGGTAGAAATCGCTGAGAAATTTCGTTAACGATATTCGAGTCCTCTTTGCCTGAATCCCGACAAGCGGGGGACGCGATACACAACGGATCTGACCGTTGACGCGTAGCCATGCATCCGTATTGCTTTCCCAAATCCAACTCGATGGGGTGACCGCACGAAACTTCGGCGGGTTGGGCGCGACTGGCGGCGAAGCCATCGTGATGACGAATCTCCAGCCGCAACGGACAAAGCGGCCGTGGATGTCACCCTGATGCCCCTCAGGCCGGCTCGCGGAGCCAGCCTTGAGGAGTTTTCAAATACGCCCTTATTCCTGAAGCCGGAAGAATCGTGCGGCACCGGTGACGGGAAGCGAAACGACTTTTCGTTCCCCCACTACGACCGGCGTTTCCGCGACTGGCTGCCACTCCGGTGTGTTGAGATCCGCCGTGGCCTTGAGTTGCCCCGCCGCGCTTGCCGGCCAGGAGATTTCGAGATTGCCCTCTTTCAAGGTGGCTTCCAAAGCAACGGCCGGGACGTAGGGCGCGGCGGTGATCGTAACCATGTCCATCCACATGGTCCCACTGGAGCCGCCATAGCTATAATCCGAATCCCGGGCCACGTAGGCATCCACCCCCGCTCCGGTGGCGGTCCTCTCAAATTCGCTCACTATCCGGAAGCCAAAGTTGGGATTGTTATCCACTCCCGGTAAACCGGCAAAATCGGCGGAAAACAGCAACCACCCATCCCAGGCATTCGAGCACACCACGTGATCCGTCCAAACGCTTCCGTTGGTCGTGTATTGAATCCGCCAAAACCGGCTGGCGGATACGTTGTTGTTATGTTCCCAGATCACCACGGGCTGTTGATAACCCACGGTGCTAAACTGGTATTGCACGCCGCTGGTTTTGTTGTCGGCGTCCACGGCGGGATAATTACCGGTGCGCAGCGCGCTTTGGTCGGCCTTGTTTGGATCCGAATTGGCGCTGGCTTGGAACCGGTAAGTGGTGCTGCTGCCAATAATTTGGGCTTCGCCGGTGCCGATGCTGGGGAACAGGGTGCCAGTGCTTCCATCATTGTCCGGTACGGGACTGTTAAAATCCCAGAAGGCGGCGATTTCGGAACGCTCCGCCCGGATCATGAACGTGGTTTCGCTCTCCAGTTCGCCATCACTCGCCACCACGGCCAGCCGGCCAATGCCCCCGCTGGTGGGGGTCAAATGCAAAGTTCGGTTCGCGCCGGTCCCCGTGAAGGTGGCGTCAAAGGTGAGAAAATTCGGCTGGACCGGCCGTACGCTGACCGAGATTCCTTCGGGGGCGGATTCGAGATCGCCGACCGTGAAGTTGAGGTCTGCCGTCGCGCCCGGGGGGAGGGTTTGGTCGGCGAAGGCGGAGATGGTCGGCGGGGTGTTGAGCGGCAGGATGTTCACGAGAAACATGCGCTCGGTGTAGCGACCGCCACCGTCGGTGACCCGCACGATAATGCGCGACGTCCCAAGGGCCCCGGTGGGTACCACAGTCACGGTGCGGCTGCTCCCGCTGCCGCCAAACGTGAGATCCTGGATGAGATTCGGATTGGAAAATTCCCCGGATACGTACAAATCCCCCGCGGGTGTTTCCGCATCGCCCACGGTGAACGAAATCGGCGGCAGCGAACTGCCGGCGCGCACGATTTGGTCGGGAATCGGTGAGATGCTGGGCCGGGTGTTGGCTGGATTCACGGGGTTGCCACTGACCGTGACCATGTCACTCCAGAACGTGCCGGCGGTGGCGTAATTGGCCGTGATGCCGACGTAGCGCTGGTTATCCCCCTCGCCGATGGCGGTGGCTTCAAATTCCGCCACGATCCGCACGCTAAAGTTGGGATTGTTGTCGGCCTCCGGCAAGCCGGCCAGGTCCACCGTGTGAAAATACCAGACGCTGGGGGTTAGATTAGTCAGGACAATGTAATCGGCCCAGGCGCTGCCATCCGCCGTGTACTGGATGCGCAAATACCGGCTCGGGGTCGAGTTGTTGTTGTGCTCCCAGCTCAAGGAAATGTCTTCATAGCCCGCCGTGCTGAACTGCAACTCCAGTCCGCTGGTCTTGTTGTGCTCGGTGGCGGGCGGGAACGAACTGATGCGCAGACAACTGTTGTCGAAGATCCACGGATCGGAACTGGTGCTGTTTTGGAACCGGTAGGCAATGGTGGGACCAATGACGTTGGCCATGCCGGTGCCGATCTTGGGCTGGAGCGTCCCGGTGGCGCCGTCGTTGTCCGGCTCGCCCTGGGTGTTGTAATCCCAAAAGGCCACTGTATCCGCCCGCAAAGCGCCGGCGGTGAGGATGAGGATCGCGAGGAAGTGCAATGCAATTTTCATTTGATTTTGGAGGGTTTTAGCGCATTGAAGGCTCGGGGTTTAAGGCGCGACGTCGAG
>MWDV01000206.1 GCA_002070715.1 Verrucomicrobia bacterium ADurb.Bin118 | reverse complement strand
AGCAGGGTGTGTTTGGCGTCGAGAAATTGCCGGGGAAACACCTTGCCCAGCCTTGCGGCGAGTTTCTCCATGCGGGTGGTGAAGCGAGTGGCGGCCACGTGCGAATGATCGCGGACCAGCAGGTCCCCAAACTTCGCGCGCGCCGGATTGGTGCCCGTGCCGCCGCCGGCCACAATGAAACCGGGATACGTCTCCACCAGTTCCTTGAGCACCGACCGCTCGGATGCGGTGCGGCCCAGGCGCAATATCGCCTGGCCGATGGCCCGTACCGGTTTGTAGGTCCACGGATCGGCGGCGTAATCGCCGGCGGTGGCCAGCGGCACGCGGTTGATTTGATTCTGGCTGCACATCGGGTTGCTGAGATACCCGTCCACGACTTCGCACAAATCCGGTTCGCGCCCGCTCAACGGCCCCAAATGCATCGTGGGGTTGCCATCGTTCACGGGATAATTGTCCCAGAGGAACAACCGATGCCGCACCACTTGCCGGAAACTTTGGGCAGCCACCCGCGTCACGCGCGGCGTCACAATCGCGTCGCCGTTCCAGAAGACGTAAATCTCCGGATGCAACTCCTGCGCCACCGCCGCGAGGTAGGCCGCGTGTTCGGGATTGCTGCCATCGCCCCAATAACAGGCCGGACAAAACAACATCTGCGCCCGATCGCTCCGGGCGAAGAGCGCGCGGTAAATCGCATTCACCAACGCCGAATGACTCGCGCCGAGCGCCGCCGGGCCTTCCGATCCCCAAATGGTGTCATCCAGACAGACGGCAAACCATTCCACGCCCTGATCCTGCGCCCAGGCGTAATGCTGAAAAAACAACTCCAGATCCTTCGCGCTCCCGAGCGCCAGCGGACGCGGCGAAGCCAGTTGCGGATGCAACGCCAGACAGAACGTGATCCCGCGCTCGGCGCAGCTTTGAATGATGCGGCGGAAATCCTCCTTGCGCTCGTTGGACATGGGCTGCCACCACTCGTTGCGCCACGGCTCGCCGGAACGGGAGACATCCATCGAACGGTAACAGTTCATCAGGAAATTCATCCGCCAGCGGGGCAGCAAGGGGATTTCCTCCAGATACTGTTCCGGGGTCCACGACCAGCCTTTCATGCCGCGAAAACGAAAGCCGGAAGCGGGCGCGCCGTCGCCGTCATCCGGATGCGCGCGCGGCAGCTTCGCGGGCAGACGCACTTGGTGCTGGTCGCGGTACGCCATGGGCGAGCAATCGTATTCGAGTTTGAACTGATGGTAGAAGTGCGAGAGATCCTCGAACCCGGACTCGAAAGCCACCTCGCCGATGGGCCGGTCCGTGTCGGCCAGCAAACCGGCCGCGTGTTGCAACCGCAGGTGGGACAAGTAACGCCGCCAGCTCTGTCCGGTGACTTTGCGGAACAATTCCGAGAATTGGCGTTTGCCTAATCCCACCGAGCGCGCCGCCTCGTCCATGGTTTCCCGCCGGGAGATTTCGGATTGCAACCGCAGGACGTAACGCGCCACCCGATCCGCGCTGTGATCGCCCGATTCGAACTCGGGCGAACTGCGGTCGCGTTTGCGTCGGGCCTGGCGGAGGGTCCAGACGGCGATTGCCATCAGCCGCGAGCGCAGCATGACCTCCCACCCTTCCTGCCGCGATTCCTGCTCAAACAGCATCTCCTGGAAAATGGAGGTCGCCATCCGCGCTTGGCTGGCCTTGGGATAGCCAAGGTTCACCGGCACCAACCCGAGCGCGGTCAGTTGATTGGCCAATCCCGGCGGCAGCAGGCCGGCGGAATAACGCAACACCTGGAGCCGCACTTCTTCCCCGGGCATGGCTTCCTGGTGGATGCTCACCCGAGCCGGCACATGACACAGGGTGATCGGTTCCAACTGATACCGGCGTTGCGCGTGTTCCCAACGCACCCGCCCGGTGACGACCAGGAAAAAACGCGCGTACGCGTCGGCAGACTGCTCCGCCGCACCGGGGGATAGGCGGCGTTCGGAAACCCCCAGCTTCCCGTCGGCCAGTCCCGCCGTTCCGACCGCTTCGCCCTTGCGCCGGGGCGCAACCCGGCTTTTCCCTGGACGCGACGTTTTGATTTTCGGACGGTCTGACATTGAGTTATTTCATCTTTGCCCCGCACCCGGCGCGCGGTCGAGTTGGCTTCCGGTCCGCCGAAGGCCACGCCGGACCCGGGAAAGCCCGCCCGGGCCGCTCCAAGTGCGGTGGCAAACCGAAACGGATATGGGAAATTTGCCGCCCGCCACCGGAGAGTCAAGTGCCGGGCGGTTTGCGACGTGACTGGATGGGAGGGAAAAAAGCCGTAGCGCAGCCCGTCCGGACCACGCTACGGCCGGGTTTGTTCCCAGTACCAACCAACCACCTATTTAACCAACCGATAGAAGCTGTTTTCACCGATGGGCAGGATCACTTGCCGCCAGTCGCCGTCCACCGTGGGCGTGCTGGAAACCGGATTCCAGTTCGCCTCCGCGCCCAGTGCGCTGGTTTGCTCCAACTGGAACCCTTCCGCGCCCGCCGGCCAGCGGAGCACCACGTTCGCACCCACTTGTTCAATTTGCAATTCCGGCAACAACACGGTGGGGCCGAAATGATCGAAGTGGAAGTTGCCCAACGTGGCATCATTCAGCATGCAGGTGGAGAAACCAATCCCGACCAGCATCACCTCTTCCGCTTGCATGTCCGTGATTTCTCCGAACTGTTGCCAATGATAGCCGTCGGTGCTGTGGTAGCCGGTGAAGGTGTTGCCCACCCGTTGCATGCGAACCCACACGTTCGGGAAGTTTGGCTTCTCCAACCCCAAGCCGTAGGTCGTGGCGCCTCCCGCTGTGGCGCGCGCCGTCCAAACGTAATTCCCCTGGGCGGGTGAATACGAACCCACCATGAGATTCGGGCTGTTCCCCTCGGTGCTGACCCGGGCCATCAAACCGCCGCGGCTCCAATCGGCGCCGCCGGTGATATTCACGATCTGCGCGCGGACATCGAAGTCATTGGTCATCGGTTGGTACATGAACGCGCAGCCATCCACCGCTCCCCAGATGTCGCCCCGTTGTGATTGCAACGTGGCCCCGTTGGGCGTCGCCCCAATGATGCTGGTGGTGGTGGCGTAGGCATCCTGGATGTCCACCAGACTCCAGTCGAAGTGATACACGGTGCCAGGGACGGTCTGGCTGGAGGCGTTGCCTGCCAGGTCCGTTATGCCGGTGTAGGTGAGTTGGAACTGCGGCGAATTCACGCCGTCGCCCGACAGCACCACCGTCCGGCCATCCGGCTGCAGCGCGGCGCCCCAAAGGTAATGGCCCCCGTCCAAGGCGTAGCGGGAGACATCGTTGGCGGTGTTCGCATCCAGTAATTCATCGAATATCACGATGACTGTGTACGGATCCAACACCGACGCCGACACGGAGAGCGGGACCGGGCCCGCCGTATCCGGCGTCACGGTCAAGGTGGCCGCATCGCTGGCAACCGGGGCGATGCTCGGGCCCGCCGAAACCACACAACGCACCTGCAGGCCGGAGAGCGCCCGGGACGGCATGGCGAGGGTCAACGTGCGCTGGGTCGCTCCGGACACTTCCACGCCGTTGGTGAGCCACTGATACCGGAGCACACTCGAATCGCCACCTTCCAGAGTCGCGGCCACCGAGAAACTAACCGGACGATGCTCCAAAACGGTGGCGTCGGCGGGCTGGGTGTTGATCACGATCGTGCCTTCCGTCGCGACATAGTTCTGAAAGCCGCTGTAGGTGAACGTCGCGTGGCCGCCGCCGCCGGAAACCGAAATTTGGCTGGAGGCCATGCCCACCAACAGGGTTTCGGCGAAGGGTTCGGCGGGAATGATGCTGTCGCCATCCAACGAAACCCAGTCCAGATTGTTGGTGCTGTAAAAAGTTTGGAACGTGTTGCCGGAACGCATAATGCGCAGCCAGGCATTGGGATAGGGCGACGTGCGCCGGATCAAACCCGCCTCTGGGAATCCGGGGATGGTCGTCGTCCCGTTCATTTCGGTCCGGGCGGTCACCACCCAGTTGCCGGCGTTGGCGTAAGTAAGCGCGGCAATGTTGCGGCTGCCAAAACCGATGTCCTCGCGCACCATCAGGCCGCCGCGGGTATCGCCATTGACCGTACCGCCAATACTTTCCACCCGCAGTCGCAAATCGAAGTCGCCGGTGAGGCTGGTGTACAGATAGCCCATGCCATCCGCGCCCGACCAAATATCCGTCCCAGTGGCTGCCACCACCGTCTGTCCGGGGTTCTCCGCATAAACGAACCCCGGCAGGGCCACTGTGCCAATGTCCTCGTATTCGAAGCCCGACTTGTTGTCGCCGGTCAACGAGCCGCTCGCTTCGTTCCCCGCCAGGTCTTTGATCCTGGTGAAGCTCACCGTATATGTGGGGGAGGAAAGGCCCCAGACTTTCAGGACCACCAAATGGTTTTCCACCAAGTAGGCGCTCTCCACCAAGGCGCCGCCGTTCAAGCTGTAGATCCAGGAACTCGTGGCGGTATCCGGATCCAGTGGGCCATCAAAAACCAGCGTCACATAATTGGCCGCCGGTGCATAGGTGGCCAGCAGTTCTGGCGGGGTGACATCCTTGATCACCGTTAATTTGGCGGCGTCACTGACCACCACGTCGGTCAACAGAATCCCGGCGGCGGTAATGCGCACGCTGAATTGCGCGTTGTTATCGGTGTCGAACCGGGTGGCCGGAATGGTGTAGGTGGCACCTATCGCGCCGGGGATCTCGACGTTGTCTCGCAGCCACTGATATTCGAGCACTCCGTCGGGCGCATTGGTGGCCGAAGCGG
>MWDV01000205.1 GCA_002070715.1 Verrucomicrobia bacterium ADurb.Bin118 | reverse complement strand
CACGCCCGCTTTATTCGCGGAAAAGCTGTTCATCCCCACCATCTGCCGGAGCAATTCCAACTCGGCGGGGAATTGGCGGGTGAGAAAATCCGTGAGATTGGAATCGGGGTCGGGCATGGCCTGTAATCAGTGGAGGGTGGGTGGAAATCTTCAGGGCGCCGGCGGTTGGGCAAACTGACGCTGGACCGCCTCCAGAAATTCCCGGCGGACCCGGCCCAATTTGTCGTTGTCGCGCGTCGGATGCACGCGATTGGTGAGCAATACCACGAAGCGTTGATGTTCCAGGTCGAGTTGGAGGTAGGTGCCGGTGAAGCCGTTGTGACTGACCACGCGGGCGCGCTGTCCCGGTTCGCCTTGGGCAATGCCCCAGCCAATCCCGCGCACCGAGTTTTTGCCGATGGCGCGGCCGGTGAAAAAGTCAGTCACCACGGCGCGCGGAAAATGTTCGCTCCGCCCGTCCAGTGCGCGGAGAAGTTCCTGCGCCAGCCGGGCCAAGTCCTCGGCGGTGGCAAAGAGGCCGGCGTGGCCGGTGATGCCTTCGGCGGCGCGGGCGTTTTCGTCATGCACCACGCCGTGCACGGCCCGTCCCGTGGCGGCTTCAATCTCGGTCGGCGGAATGCGCGCCGCCAGCGAGGCCGGCGGGTTGCGCAGCGTGTCCCGCATCCGCAAGGGCTGGAAAATCCATTCGCGTTCCAGATCCGCCAAAGGTTTGCCGCCCGCCCGCGCCGCGATTTCCCCAGCCAGGATCATGCCGCAATCGCTGTAGCGGACCCGCTCGCCGGGGGCCGTTTCAAGCGGCGTGGCGTAGATGGCCCGCAACATGGCTTCGTAACTGGACGCGGACTTGTAATACGCCTTCCACGCCACCAGTCCGGCGCTGTGGGTCAGCAGATGTTCCACGGTCATTTGCTCGCGTTGGCGGCGTTCCTCCGGCGTGGGGGCGGCGGCAATGAATTCGGGCAGGTATTGGCCGCCGGGATCGCTGAGTTTCACCTTGCCCAACGCGACCAGGCGCATGAACACCGCCGTGGTACCGGCGATCTTGGTGACGGAGGCGAGATCGTAAATGGCGGCGGGCGTTACGCGGGTTTGACCGGAGTAATCATGATGGCCAAAAGCGGCGGACCACAGGATGCGGTCCCCCGTGCCAACCACGACGGTGCAGCCCGGAAAAGCCCGGTCCGCAATGCCGCGCTCCAGGATCTGCGCGCAGGGTTCAGGATTAAATCCGGCGGCGGACGCGGCCCCGGCGACCGCAATCAACCCGCCGGCGATGAATTGGGCAATCAGGCGTTGCATGACTCGTCTCGTTTGCAAGATGGCGCGCAGCGTAACGCCTGGGTGTATCGCTGGCAATGGTTTCCCGTTTCGCTCCGCGGCCATGGCCGGGAAGGCGGACGACCCGGCGGATTGTCCGCGGGTCCTGGTCAGGCATCGAGGTGGCTATGTCAGGCCAAACCAACCACCGATCATTTCCCAAGTGCCGACGGTGACGCCGGAGAGCAAGGCGCGCACGGGCGGGAATTGCAGGACCACGATGATGATGATGAATCCGTAGCGCGCGATGGAATAGTACGTTTCGTAGCTCATGCGGGTAAGGTTGCGCAGCACGTGCGAACCGTCGAGCGGGGGGATGGGCAGCAGATTGAAGAAACAAAGCAGCAGGCTGAGATAGGCTGTCTCCGAGCAAAGCTTCATGACGCTTTCCGCCCCGACCATCCAAGCGAGGCGCGCCAGTCCCATCAGCACCACGGCCAGGATGAGATTCATCACCGGCCCCGCCAGCGAGATCAGAATATCATCCCGCTGCGGCTGGCGGAGGTTGTGGGGGTTGACGGGCACGGGCCTCGCCCAGCCGATCAGAAAACGTCCCGCGCCGGGCATAAAGATCATCAGCAGGGGCAGGAAGACGGTGCCGATGGGATCAATGTGAACCAGCGGATTGAGCGAGCAGCGCCCTTGCTGTTTGGCGGTATCATCGCCGCACTGGAGGGCCATCCAAGCGTGGCCATACTCGTGGAACGTCAGCAACACGAGCAGCCCGAGATACATGGTTAACCCGTCAATAACCGTGGTTAGAGTCACCGGGCGAGATTAGCCGGGCCCTGGGATGGAGTCGAGACGTGATCCGGCGCCGGCGGATTGACGGTCAGAGGAGCCGGCCGATGCGCGGAATGACGCAGGGCCACGTGCGGCAAGCCGGTGCCTAAGCCGGAACGATTCGAATGGAGTTTGGGTGGAACGGGCCACTGGCCCGTTCTGTCGGGCTACCAGCCCGACAGTCGAACGTAAAGAGTGCGAACCCAATGGTGTGCGATCTCCGTGCGCTCGGCTGGGCGGCAGGTTGCCGCCCAGAACGGCCAGGTTGGCCGTTCCACCTGGATCAACTGCATCGTTCCGGCTAAGGGATGACGTGCGGGGGGAGTTGGCGTGGACGTAATGTCAGCCGATGCCCGCCAAACGGGGGGCCGTACTCAACGGCAATGTAGTCGGCCCGCTTTACGCGCCACCGGTCCGTTCCCGTGCAAAGACCGGTTCAGCGGCCATTGTCCGTATCGGGATAGCACCAGAGCACGTTCTTGTTGGGATCGGCCAGGAGTTGCTGGTGCCGGCTCCATTTGATAAATTCGACGTGCCCGTCCAAAATGCCCAGGATGGCCCCGTCGCCGTGCCGGCGGGTCAGGCCTTCGGAAGGGGAGCTGCCGCCGTCATTGAAATACTTTGGATTCGTTTCGTCTGTTTCCCACAGGATCATGCTGTCAGGTCGGAAGGCGCTCATGGGATAGGTCCGCCCGAGCCGGGCAGCGTTGGGCGAGTTGCCGCCGATCCCGACGTAGCAAGTCATCACATAACTGCTGAATTTGATCCGGCTGAGCATCCACGCCGGGGTGTTGGTCTTATGCAGAGGACAGAGGAACGGCGCTCGCGTTTTGAGATAGGAATAAAAAATGCCGAGCGTGGGCCCGTAAATATCGCCGTTCGGATCGTCGGGATTGACTTGAATCACTTTGCCGGGTTGATACAACCAGCCGGGCGGCAGGGTTGACATCATCAGGCTTTCCTCCCCGCCGGTGTTGGGCGGGGCCAGCCGGTCATTGCTGTCCGACAGATACAGATGCTCGGCCAGAAGCAACTGTTTCTGGTTATTAATGCATTGCGTTCGGTGCGCCTTTTCCTTGGCCTTGGCCAGGGCCGGCAGGAGCATGGCGGCCAGGATGGTGATGATCGCAATGACCACCAGCAATTCAATGAGAGTAAAACCACCCCAGCGCTGCCCACGGAGTGCGCGGAGGCCTCCGCGACTTCTGATTATCCAAGGGTTCTTCATGCAAACTAAACTCGACTAGTTTGCAACTTTTGGCAAGACCATCGTTGTCTCCCCGGCCTCCCACCCGCCGGCGGGGTACGGTCGGGTCCGGCGGCCCTCCGGACGGTTGGAGGGCGTCCGTCCGCCGACGCATTTCGGAGTGTTTTCCCACCGAAATGGGTCTATGTTCCGTCCGACGTCTCCGGTGGGGGGCGCAACCAAGCCGAACGGGTGGCGTTTAAGCCAGTATGGCGAGGGATGGCCGGATGGCCGACCCGACCAAGTCCGGCCCGGAAAAAGCGAATGAAACAATTGGGCAACCGATTCCCGATCCGATTGAGCGCGCGCGTGAACCTGAAAAACCACTTGCGACCCGCAGGCGTTCTGTTGCTCGGCCTGTTGTTGGCCGGGTGTACGGCAAAGCATTACCGCCGGTCCGCGGATAAAGCCGCCTACGCCGCCATCCGGGAGAAAACACCGCAGGTCCCGAACATGGACCCGGATTTTACCATCGAGCAGACCAACGCCGTCGTGTTGACGGGGTTTCCGGTGTGCGCGGAGGCGCCGGCGTTTCTGGGGGCGGACGGAGAACGGGAACGGGGCGCGCGGCAATTGCGGCTGGAGGATGCGCTGGCGCTGGCGGTGGACCATGGACGCGCCTATCAAAACCGCAAGGAACAACTGTATCTGTCCGCCTTGTCGCTGGCGTTGACGCGCCACAATTTCACCCCGCTTTTCTCCGCGCAAGGCAGCGGCACTTTTTCCGGGCAGACGGAGCGGGCGGTGCGTTACGAGGTGGACGCAGTCACCGGCGACCTCAAACCGGTGACCAGCGACAACCTGGTGGAGCAACAACAAGTCAGTGGCTCCGGCCAGTTGAGCGCCAGTTGGCTCATCCGGGACGTGGGGCGGCTGACCACTTCGTTCACCACCACGTTCCTGCATTTCCTCAGCGGCGGACAGCGGCCCTCATCCCAGTTGAACGCCACCTTCGTGCGCCCGCTGGTTCGGGATGCGGGGTACAAACAACAGATGGAAGCGCTCACCCAGGCGGAGCGGCAGTTGCTCTATGACCTGCGCGATTTCACCCGGTATCGCCGCGATTTCAGTGTGCAAGTCGCCACCGCTTATTACGGGGTGTTGAGCGACCGCGACCGCGTCCGCAACAGTTTTCTCAACCTGCAAAGCTCGCGGAAAACCGCCGAACAGACGCGCGCCCTGGCCGCCGAAGGCCGCCGCACCCAGGCTGATCTTGGCCGGCTCGAGCAACAGGAACTCTCCGCGGAGAGCGCCTGGATCAACGCCATCCGCAGTTACAAACAATCATTGGATAATTTCAAACTGCAACTCGGCTTGACCATTGACACGAACCTGGTGCTGGACGACGCCGAACTGGCCGCGCTGCACATTCAGCATCCGGAAATCAATGTGGAAGATTCCATCCAAGTGGCGCTCGCGGGGCGGTTGGATTATCTGAACTCGCAGGACCAGTTGCAGGATGCCGAGCGCCGGGTGGAACTCACCCGGAATCTGCTCCGTCCCCGGGTGGACCTGACTTCCTCGGTCACTTTGCGCAGTGATCCCAATGATGTCTCCGGCATGGCTTGGCCGCAACCGGAACGGTACAGTTACAGCGCCGGCTTGGACGTGGACCCCGGCCTGGATCGCACGGCGGAGCGCAATGCGTATCGCTCGGCGTTGATCGCCCGGGATCGCGCCGCGCGTTCCGTCGAGCAACAGGCGGACGAGATTCGGTTGCAGGTTCGGGATGGATGGCGCGCGCTGGATCAGGCCAAGCGCAGTTACGAAATTAGCGAGGTGGGGGTGAAGCTCGCCGAACGCCGCGTCGAGGAGCAGGATTTGCTGGCGGAACTGGGCCGCGCCCGCGCGCAGGACCAGGTGGACGCCCAGAACGATCTCGTCAGTTCGCGCAATCAACGCACCCAGGCGTTGGTCGCCCATACCATCGCGCGCCTGCAATTCTGGAACAACCTCGGCATCCTGTACATCAAAGACCGCGGTCAATGGGAAACGCATTCACAATGAACCCAGCGCCTACCTCAGCTCCCGCCACCGGACGGAACGGACGAAACGCCAGCCGCCGCCCGCAGCAAGGCGCAGATGGAATGACCGCTTTTGATGGGGGTGGCAACCCGCGTTCCTTTACTACCTTTTATCGATGAAAATCCTCTCCTCATACCTTTATTTTCTCCGCCGGCAACCGCGTTGGCGGCTGGGCCTGGCGCTTGGCGTCTTGGTGCTCGGTGCGTGGTTCTTCTGGCAACGGGGCGACGCCTCCATCCGGCAATCTCCGCTATTCGCCGCCCGGCGCGGACCGTTGGAAATCACCGTGGTCGAAGGCGGTAGCCTGCAGGCCTTGGAATCCCAGGAAATCAAATGCGAAGTCCGCGTCGGTTATCAGGGTGCGAAGATTTTGAAAATCGTTGAGGAGGGCTATCTCGTCACCGAGGAAGACGTGAAGACCAATAAAGTGCTCGTGGAGCTCGATTCCTCCGAGTTGGAAAAACAGATCGCCCAGCAGGAAATCCAGTATCAATCCGCGCTGGCCAACCTCACCGATGCCCAGCAGAACTACGAAATCCAATTGAACCAAAACCAGAGCGACATCAAAGGCGCCGAGCAGAAGGTGCGGTTTGCGCGCATGGATTTTGACAAGTTTCTCGGGGACTCGGCCACTGCTGAAATCATCCAGCAACTGGGTTTGGACCAATTGTTGGCGGAGGCCAGCACCAACGAAGTGACCCTCACGCCGTTGACCGTGGAGGTGGAAGATTCGCGCGCCAACAACGAGCGCCTTCCTCCGTCCGGGCCAATCCCGGCAGGGCTTAATCCCGGAGCGCCGGTTTTGGTCAGTCCGCCGCCACCCGGCGCCAATCCCAACGGGAAAAACAGCGGCCCGCCGCGCCCGGAAACGGCGGATTCCCTCGAGTTGCCGCGCGAGGCCAGTTTCCAACTGCCCTCCACCGCTGCCATTGATTTTTCCAAATACGCCCGCGTGGAGACGTTGGGTGACGGGGAGGCGAAACAGAAATTACGCAAGTTCGACGACGATCTCCAAGTCGCGCAAAAGGAACTCGGCCAGGCCACCGCCACGCTGGAAGGCACCCGCCGGTTGTTTGAAAAGGGATTCGTCACCAAGAATGATTTGCAGCGGGATGAAATCGCCCACGACAACAGCCGGCTCAAAGTCCAGACCGCCGAAACCGCGCGCAGTCTTTTTTTGAAATACGACTTCGCCAAGTCCGCCGAAGAATCGCTCTCCAAGTTTATTGACGCCGTGCGCGACCTGGACAAAACCCGGCGCCTGGCCATCTCGAAACTGGCCCAGGCGGATGCGCGGCTGCGCTCCGCGCAAGGCCAGTTCCAGGTCCAGTCCCGGCAGCGCGACGACCTGCGTGAGCAACTGGAGAAATGCACCATCCACGCCCAGAAAAGCGGCTTGGTGGTTTACGGCAGTGGACGCGACGACTATTGGCGCGGGGAGGAAGCCATCCGCGAAGGCGCGTCGGTGCGGGAACGGCAGGCCATCATTACCATCCCGGATATGACCCGCATGGCAGTGGACGTGAAAATCCACGAAACCTACATCAAAAAAGTGCGGAAGGGGCAGAAGGCGCGCGTGACCGTGGACGCCTTCCCCGACAAGGTGTTGACGGGGGAAGTCACCAAAGTCAGCGTGCTGCCCGATTCACAGAATCGCTGGATGAATCCCGACCTCAAGGTGTATGGCGTGACCGTCGCCTTGGACGGCACCCACGACTGGGTGAAGCCGGGCATGAGCGCGCGCGTGGAGATTCTGGTGAGCAAATTGCCGGACGTGATCCAGATCCCGGTGCAGGCTGTGTTGCTCTACGAAGGCAAGCAGGTTTGCTATGTGGCCGGCGGCCTGAAACCCGAACGCCGTGAGGTCGAGATCGGCGAATTCACCGATGAATTCATCGAGATCAAGCACGGGCTGAAGGAAGGCGAAAAAGTTCTGCTCCGCCCACCCGAAGGCGCGGAGACGGATCAAGGTCGCGAAATGAA
>MWDV01000204.1 GCA_002070715.1 Verrucomicrobia bacterium ADurb.Bin118 | reverse complement strand
TCGAAAATTGATGGACGCGCCGATTCCGTCCCGACAAAGTGCGCGTGTGCAACCGACGGATATTCAGGTGATCGGCCAGGAACTGGCCGTTAAATGGGCTGACGGCAGCGAGCATTACATTCGGCTGGAAACTCTGCGGCGGGGATGCCCCTGTGCGGGCTGCCAGGGAGAGCGGGACGTGATGGGCCAGCTCCACAAGCCGCCCGCTGAGCCATTGACCCCGCGTTCCTTCCAATTGGTCCGCCTGCAACGGGTGGGCACGTATGCCATTCAGCCCGTCTGGGCGGATGGCCATCACACCGGCTTGTACTCGTTCGACTATCTGCACCGGTTGATCCAAGCGACGGCAACCTGAAATACCCTCCGCTTCACCGCCCACGTCCACAGCGACGCCTTCGGCCTCGCCGCAGATAACTGGGGAATCTTTTGAGAAGCCTGAAAGCGGCGCAAAAGTGGCCCAAAGGAATTTTCTGCAGCCGGCCCTCTCCTCGCAAGCCCGTGATACTGAATGGCGCACCCGTCAGGACTTGAACCTGAAACCCTCTGATCCGAAGTCAGACGCTCTATCCAATTGAGCTACGGGTGCATTAAATTGATTATCAGAATCTTGCGTAGCGTCGAACGCGCCCAAAAACAATCGTTGTATCCCATGATTGTATCCCGTAGGATTTTCGCAATGAAATCGCAGCGAAAAACAATCTCGGCGGCGAGGACTCGCAAGAAGGCAAAGACGCGCGATCCCCGACTTTCCCCGGACGGAAAGTGGCGGTCGTTTCCGAAAGTGCCACACTTGCTGCAATACGAGCCCACAGCCATGTATTATGCCCGCGTCAAGGTGGGCGGCAAGCTCGTTCGTCGCAGTCTCAAGACCGATGTCTATTCCAAGGCGCTCCTGCGCTTAAATGATTTCCTCAAGCAGCAGCGCAGCGCTCCCCCGCGCCGTGTCGATGCCCCGATCACTTTTGCCGACGCCCGGTTACGCTTTGAGCAGGCTTTGCAAGCCCGGCACGACCTGAAGCCCCGCTCCAAAGTGTACCGGCAGGGATGCGTGAAGGCATTGCTCAAGACTTGGCCCGGTTTGGATGCCCTCAAACTGGCAAGCATCAGCGAATCAGACTGCAACGAGTGGGCCAAACGATTTCGGGAAGCCGGCTACGACGAACACTATTTCAACCAGGCGCTTTCGACCCTTCGCCACATTCTGGATTACGGGGAACTCCATTCCAACCCGACCCGGAAGGTGAAGCGCCTCGGAGTCAAAATGCGGGAACTGAAACTGCCGGAGCCCGATCAGTTCATGAAATTGATCGCGAACCTGGAGCAGGGGGGAGGGAGGGCTTCGCGTCATTGTGCCGACTTGGTCCGGTTTCTGGCTTTTTCCGGGTGCCGACTGAGCGAGGCCAAGGAGGTTACTTGGAAGGATGTCGACCTCCCAAAGGGGACGCTCAAGGTGATGAATGCCAAAGTGCGGATGACCAGCGGCGCCAAGCGCCACCGGGCGGTGCCGATTATTGCGGATATGCGCATCCTGCTGGAACGTCTCAAAGAATCGAACCCCGCCCCCGACGAAACGGTGTGCCGGGTGCATGAATGTCAAAAGGCGCTCACCCGGGCCTGTCAGGCCTTGAACATCGCAAGGATCACGCACCACGATTTGCGCCACCTGTTCGCGACGCGCTGCATTGAATCTGGGGTGGACATTCCGACGGTCAGCCGATGGCTCGGGCACGGGGATGGCGGCGCCTTGGCCATGCGGGTTTATGGCCATCTACGCGACAAGCACAGCGCTGAAATGGCAACCAAGGTGACTTTCGCAGCGGTGGGCGACCCCGCCGGCAAACACACGACGAGCGGGGATACTCAGCCGCCGGCGGTCCCGCAGGCCGGGGCGAAATCGGACTGATCATGCCGGGCAGGCCGGATTTCTCGATGCCCTTTGGCTTGCCGGGGACGGACGTGTTGTCATCATGGAATAATGCAACGAACTACTTCTCGCCGGAAGGCTTCGACTGGCCCTTCCAACGCGCTTACGCTGACGCCAAAGCTTGTGAGCCTCGCCAAGGAGATCGTCTCGATCTATGACCGAATTAACTGGGAGGAGTTTTACAAAGAGGACTGCGACACGGTTGAGTTAATTTTCCAATCCGTTGACGACACCCGGACAGCGATTAAAATCATGTTGGGAATGGCGGCCGATAATATTGCCTTGCGCAACCGGATGATCACAAAAATCCAGAAGGCGCTCGGACGGCGAAGTCCGGCTGAAGCCTCCGGCGCCACCCGGGTTGGGGGTTCCGTTCGTAAGTTGGATCGTGCCGCCGAGAAGCTAATTGAGGATCTCAAGGCTGCGCGAAAACCAAGCCGATTTGCCTTTCTGTGCCAACAGGCTTGGGAGCTTTCAATCAAGATCGATAGGAGTAATCGGCGAAAGCGAGGTGCCGGAGCAATGGCGCCCCCAATTCCGCAAGGTGCGGTGCGCGGCATCCCGGGCTGGCTGGGTCCAGCGGGAGCCAAATGGATTATGGTGCCAGCGCGGCTGGCGTTCGCCGAGCCGATCGTTAACCTTTGCCAACGCATCACTTGGGTAAACATCGAAGTGACTACGCTCCATTTTGAACCAAGGGAGAAGGATTCACTCCGGCTGCACCACCGGCTTTGGACGAAATGTAAACCTCTCTCCTACCGCGTTCCTTTGGGTGAAAACCCGAACCCACTATGCCATTTACTGCAGGAGAGCATAGATGTCTTCTTGCCGAAAGTGATGGAGATGGTGTCTGCTTTTATCGATCAAATTGCGACTGTTAAAGCAAAGACAATGGAGAAACCTCTACCGACAGCCACGACCCCGGCATCGCAAACCGAGGAGTTGGTGCCGATTGTAATAACGGGGAATTACCTCGTTCAAACATACCTTAAGAACAAGCTTGAGCTAGAATCTGTGCGAACGGCAGTTCTCGGAAATGCTTTGCGTGGTATTGCCGCGTTGACCGAGAGTGATAAAACTGAGGTGTTCGTTAAACACCAGGAGTTCGTAGAATTGACCTACCGCAGCGACAAGAATGTCCGCAAGAAGATGGATGAAATGCGAAAGCAACTAAAAGGCATTGGCATCAAATGTGACCAGCCCAGAGGTCAGGGAGAAACTCGATTCTCCAATTACAAAGTTGTTTTCAAAGAATCGTTGGAAGGTCAGAAACTAAGCCCTCAGGGGTTGAAGGAGTGGCTTGCCCGCCAACCGGCAAGGACCCGGGCCAAGCCGAAGGACAAAGAGTAACCGGTCTTCCGTAAATTAAATTCTCGCTCTTGAACCGGCCTCGGATTGTCGGCCTTCTGCGACTTGCCTGGGCTGCCCCTACCACCGCTAGGAGGCGCTGAATTAAGCCCAGTTTTCGAGTTAGGGTTGGTACTGGAGGAAAAAAGCGATCCGCGGACCGCCGGGCGGCGTTATGGACAGCTCGAATTGGCGGTTTCTTGGTCTCCTCAAACGAGGTTGTGGCGCTTTACGGCGATCTTTTTTATCGCAGCAACCGGCTAGGTTCGTTTATTTTCACGCCATCCTCCGCGCGCGCTTCGATCACCGCATTGGCCAACCCAAAGAACACGTAGAGTTGATGCCCGTTCTTGGCCAAACCGCAATACCTTACTTTCCGATGCCGGAATAAATCCTTCACGATGGGGAAGGGATGCTCCACGCACGCACGCACGGATGCCTTCATCCGCTCCACCGCTTTCAGAGCCTCCTTCACCGCGCCTTCGGCCAGCGCTTTGATCCCACCGCGTTTGCCCGCAATCCGCCAGTCAATCTGCCGTTCTAACGCCACTATCTCCGGTCGTTTCTCCACGCCAATGTAACCGGCGTCGGTATGCACTTGCGTCGCTTGCCTGGGCCGCAGTTCCGCAGTTTAGGTAACGTCAGCTACGTTCGCCACCGTCTCGACCCTAGAATACATCCGCTTCCTGTCCCGGTCCGCGCCGATGGGCGCTTTCAGCCCGAAATACCACGGATTGCCTTTCTGGGTCTGGTGCATTTCCGGATCGCGTTGCTTTCGGGCGTTCTTGGTTGAGGGCGGTGCCGCGATGAGCGTGGCATCCACCAGCGTGCCTTCCCGCAGCCACAGCCCGCGTGCAGCCAGGCCAGCGTTGAGGGCGGAGAAGAGAGCCTTGCACAAGTCGTGCGTTTCCAGCCGCCGGCGGCATTTGAGCAGCGGGGTGGCGTCGGGTATGCCTTCGGCACTCAGATCCATGCGAGCAAAACGTTAAAACGCCTGGCTGTCGTAAAGCGCGTCTTCCAGAGCCTTGTCGGTTGTTGGACTGCGGGCCAAGGCGGCAGGTCGTTGGGCATCATCCGCCGCGGACAACCCGCCCACACAACCCGCGCAGCCCATTAAACAGCTCGCGCAGCGGATCCTCCTGCTGCGACGCGACTTCCCTCATCAGCGTCAGATCCGGCGCACAGAACGCCCATTCTGCGTTACTCCCATCACTCGGATAACTTTTTCGTGTTTTTGCCATCCCCAGCTTTTCACGTATCCGGCGTAAAAAGGCCAGAGAAAGGTACTTACGTCGAAAAGGCTAACCCAACAAAGGGCATGACAGATTCTAGTCGTCCTCAATCGTCCTTAAGTGCCCTTAAGCGTCCGCAAGCGTCAGTTGTAACTAGTTGAGAATAAGGCGGTTGTGAATTGCATTAGCTTGTTCGGTGTGGCAGATTTCCGGCATATGAAAATAGAAAAACCATTGCGACAACAAGCGCAGCCGGACGGAACGCCGCCGGCAGCAAAGGCGGTCAAGATAAAGCAGGCCGCCGTTATCCTCGGGATCTGCGAGAATTCTGTCCGGCGCCTCATCGACCGGGAGAAACTCCGCACCATCCGCACCCTTCGGCATCACTTGGTGCCCGTTGCGGAAATCGAACGTTTTCTATCAGGGAAGTGAGCAAGCATCGCTGGAAAACTCTTAGCTGTGACGTCATGAACTTGCTCTACGGCCACCACACGAGGAAAAAGGGGCTTCCAAGAACGAGGAAGACACATGCCCGCCTGCCTGGCGACCGGGCTGGGGATTTTGCGGGCCCGACGGACGCGGCGAGCCCGCAGCCGGCTTCCACACCTGAACACAATAATTTTAACCCGGGAAACAAACTAAACAAACGTGCCGCTCTTCCCGCGAAATCCGGGCGCGAGGAATCGGCATAAATAGAAAGGATGTTTATGAGCATCATAAGCAATTACATAAAAACCTCGCCGGAGTACATACAGTTCCCGGCGGCACCGGCTGGAACTCACATAGCGGCAATTGTCGCGGTCGAAGAAGAATTCGGCGTTGTGCGGCCCAAATTCGAGAACCCGGCGGAGTTCGAAACCGTCGATCTGACCAGAATCATTTGTGCGTTCAAAGATTCTGCGGGGGCACTGCATTTCGTTGCGACACAACCGATGCGGAACTCGGCCGACGATAGGTCCGCGCTCGTGCAGTTCATCCAGGGAGCGCTCGGGTCAAAGCCCTGGTTGGAAGATCGCAACTGGGACACGCAAACGCTCGTTGGCGTCCCCATCCAAATCACGATCGCCTCGCAGCAGGCTCAAAAGTCTCGTCGCGTTTACTCCAAGATTACGAATGTCGCGCCGGCGATGGCGCAATTCGCGGGTGCCGCGCCGAGTCTTTCTGAGGCCGCGGCTGCACTGCGCTCTTACCGTGAAGCGGCAGCCCAGCCGGAAGCACCCAGGATTGTGGCGCCGCCAGCAACGGGGTCACCTGCCACGACCGGGACGAGTGTTCCTCCGTCTCCGAGTCCGATGGTTCCGGGGATGCATCCCAAGGGGGCAATGGTGACGCAAACCGGTGCGGCCACTGCCGCCGTGGGATCGGCAAATCCGCAGCCTTCTCCGTCACCGGACGGTTCTGGTCAGCCGCTGGTTCCGGCGGCGGGCGGGCCGGCGGCGTTGGGGGCGCTTCCGATGTCGCCGCCCGGAGTCTCGGCGGGCCCGCAGCCGGCTTCCACACCTGAACACAATAATTTTAACCCGGGAAACAAACTAAACAAACGTGCCGCTCTTCCCGCGAAATCCGGGCGCGAGGAATCGGCATAAATAGAAAGGATGTTTATGAGCATCATAAGCAATTACATAAAAACCTCGCCGGAGTACATACAGTTCCCGGCGGCACCGGCTGGAACTCACATAGCGGCAATTGTCGCGGTCGAAGAAGAATTCGGCGTTGTGCGGCCCAAATTCGAGAACCCGGCGGAGTTCGAAACCGTCGATCTGACCAGAATCATTTGTGCGTTCAAAGATTCTGCGGGGGCGCTGCATTTCGTTGCGACAAAACCGATGCGGAACTCGGCCCACGAAAGCTCCTCGCTCGTGCAGTTCATCCAAGGAGCGCTCGGGTCACAGCCTTGGGTGGAAGATCGCAACTGGGACACGCAAACGCTCGTTGGCGTCCCCATCCAAATTGCGATCGCCTCGCAGTTGGCCAAAAAGACTCATCGCGTTTACTCCCAGATTATGAATGTCGCGCCGGCGATGGCGCAATTCGCGGGTGCCGCGCCGAGTCTTTCTGAGGCCGAGGCTGCACTGCGCTCTTACCGTGAAGCGGCAGCCCGGCCGGGAGCAATCAGGATTGTGGCGCCGCCGGCAACGGAGTCACGCGCCACGACCCGGCCAAGTGTTCTTCCGGTCCCGGGCACGGTGGTCCCGGAGATTCACCCTCGGGGGGCCATGATGCCGCAAACCGGTGCGGCCCCGGCCGCGCCGTGGCCGGCAAATCCGAAGCCTTCCACGCCACCGGGTTTCTCCGGTCAGCCGCTGGTTCCGGCGGCGGGCGGGCCGGCGGCGTTGGGGGCGCTTCCGATGTCGCCGCCCGGAGTACCGGCGGCAGTGCCGACGGCTGAGCCGACCGCGGGCCATCCCGGCAATACGCCCTTCATACCCACCGCCGAAAATCCGGATCTGGGGTTTTAGTATGGGAACTCCACCACATGCGGCGAGTGGACACTGGTACACGGTCGACGGCCGCCCGCTCCACACCCTGCCGGTGGCTGCGGGCGGCCACCGGCCAACCCGGCTGGAGGATGCGCGCGCCCTGGGGCTTTATCCGTCCGTTACCGGAATCTTGAAAGTGATCGCCAAGCCGGGACTGGAGCATTGGAAGATGAAGCAAGTGGCGCTGGCCGCCGCGCGGGGGAGTCAGAATCCCGGCGAGCATGAAGCCGACTTCGTCCAACGCATTCTGGAAGCGGGATTCGCGGCTGCCGGGACTGCGCGAAACCTCGGCTCGGACATTCATCGGGCGCTGGAGCGGTTCTGGCTCGACCAGGTCGAAATTCCGGACGAACTGCAGCGCTATTGCGGTCCGGTGGTGACTCTCCTTCGGAGGACTGTGGGGACGGTTTTAGCTGCCGAACGGGTCCTGATGAACCATCAGCATGGCTTCGCGGGAACCGTCGACCTTTGTGTCCGGACGCGCCGGGGTAATCCCGCCGTGTTCGATTACAAGGCGCGCAAGACCGAACCCGGCAAATCCGTCGTCTGGTATGACGAACACATTCTGCAAGTGGCCGCCTACGCGGCGACGGCATTCGGGGAGGAGAACCTGCCGAAGATGCACGGGGCGAACATTCTGATCTCCACCAACGAACCGGGGCGGGTGGAGGTCAAGCACTACCCGCCGGTGGAACTCGTGCAGGCCTTCGAAACCTTCACCCTCATCTGTGAACTCTGGCGGCGGGTCAATCATTACGACCCGCGCCAACCTCAGCAATCATGAAGACACGCACCACCGCCCTCGCGATAGACTTCGAGACTTTTGTCGACAACGGTTACGACATCCGGAAACTCGGGCTGGATCGTTACGTTGCGGATGAGCGCTTTCGGGTTCTGTCCGTAGCAATTTGGGGCGACGCCGGCTTGGTTTACTGCGGGCCGGCCGAGGCCGCTCCCTGGGATGCCCTGCCCCGTGCGGAACGGCTTATTGCGCATAACATTGCCTTTGAGCGCGCCGTGTTAACGCGCCTGGGAAAAGATCCAGGACCGATCCAGCGTTGGCGGGATACCGCCGCCCTGAGCCGGTATCTTCAAGCCCCCGGCAATCTCGACGATGCGTCCCGCCTCTTGCTCCCGGACCTGCCACCGAAAGTTCAGATCGATCTCAAGGACAGGCCCCAGACCGACGAGGCACTGCTGAATTACAACGCGCATGACGCACGTCTCGCGTTTGAACTGTGGAAACGCCACGGCCCCCTTTGGCCGGAGCACGAGCAACAGTTGGCGGGCATGACCGCCGCCTGGGGCGAGCGAGGGGTAACCATTGATCAGCAGTACGCCCGGGAGTGCGTTGAGAAGTGTGTTTCGATCATGGAGGAAGCGCAGGGCCGGCTGCCGTGGTTTCCCCAGTACAAACCGACAAGCCCCAAGGGGGTCCGGGCCGAATGTGAGCGCCTTGGCATTCCCGTGCCGCCCCCGAAATCCAAAGACGAGGAGGGTTTCGCGCAATGGTGCTCGCAATATGCGGACCAGGCCCCGTGGGTGGTCGAGATGGGGCGCTACCGTTCAGCCAACGCCCTGAAAAAACGGTGCGAGACCTTGTTGCATCGCCTTCGTCCCGACGGTCGGGTCCGCGCTGAGCTTTACTACTGCGGGGCTTGGACGGGCCGGTGGACCAGTGCCGGCGGTGTAAATTTCCAGAACCAACGGCGCAAACCTTTCGAGGGGATCGAGATTCGGAATGTCATCATCCCCGCGGCGGGGCGCACGCTTTGCGTGGCGGACCTGGGCCAGATTGAGGCGCGCATCATCCACTGGCTGGCGGGCAACCAGCGGATGATGGACCTGTTGGCCCAGGGGTTCGATCCTTACCAGGGCACGGCGCTGCAGTTGTCCCTGTGGGATGGGCGTTCCGAGTTGAGCGAGGCCGTCCGGCAGGTGTGTAAACAGGCCGCGTTGTCGCTGGGCTACGGGGTCGGCGGCGACCGCTTTGCGGAAATCGCCGGACTGCCCGCGGAAGCGGCGCACGATTTTGTTTGGCGTTGGCGCGACGCGAATCCCGAAATCGTGAGTCTTTGGGGGCGTATGGAGAACACCATGCGCGCGCGGATCGGCCGCGATTGGGGCCTGTTGTTGCCTTCCGGCCGGATGCTGCGCTTTGGGAAAATCTCGGAATCCCTCCGGGGCGAACTGGAAGCGGTCGTCATTCGGGGCAAGTCCCCGGAACGCTTCTGGGGCTCGCGCATCGCGCAAGCGGCCACGCAAGCCTTGGCCCGGGACGTCTTTGCTCAGGGGTTGTTACGGCTGCAGGACCTTCCCGACGTGCACGTGCTTTTTACCAGTCACGATGAGGTCGTTACCGAAGTCCCCGGCTTCCGCGCCGAGGATTGTGAGCGGGACATCGCCAAGGCCCTGACCACCCGGCCCGTTTGGGCCTTGAGTCTTCCGCTGACTGCCAAGACCGCATTGCTGACGGCCTACGAAAAGGCGTGACCATGGCGATCCTGAACCTTGAACGAGACTACGCCGCCTGGTTGCAGCGGGAATGGCTGCCCAACCCGCAAGTGCATCAGTTCCTCTGGCGCGTTGCCGGCTTCTGCCGGGCGAACGGCGCCAGCCAGGAGGAGACGTTCGCGTTGCTACGCCAGTGCGCGGACCGGCACCCGGACCGCCGCGTGCCGGATGACGAAATCTGGCGGCAAATCCGCTCCGCTTGGACCGACCGGGGCGCCGACCAACCGCGCCGGCCCCCATGGCCGCCACCCGATCCGAACAAACGAGCCCGGGCCTTGTCCCGGGGGGTTACGGTTCAAAGCTGGTCGGCCGTCAGCCAACCACCACCGACCGTGCATGAAGTGATCCAAGCGTGTTTCCGCGAGACCGAGTACGTCTGCCTGGGGGTCAGTGCCAGCCGGCCGGTGTGCCGGATGCGAGAGGATTGGTTGCGCGATCCGGCGTTGGGCGACTACAGCTACCTCACGCCGAATCCGATGCGCGGGGCCATCGGATTAACCAAGGCGTCCTGGGAGGCGTCGCCGGAAGATCCTTGGGCGGAGGATCATTGGGGGCCGCGGACGGACCTGAACGTGGCCGGACGCCGCTTCCTTAATGTGGAGTTTGACCAGGATTCCCTCGACGACCAGGCCGCCTTTATTGCGGCCATCGTGCAGGCGGGCGGAATTCCCCCGCGGGCCATCACGTGGAGCGGGTCAAAGAGTCTGCACGCGTTGTTTTACGTTGGCCATTTAAGTCCGGAATCCGCGCGGCATTGGTTCGGCCTCGCCACCGCCTATGGCGCTGATCCGCAGCTTTGGACCCCGAGCCAGTTCTGCCGCCTGCCGGGAGGCTTCAACCAGGAAACCCAGCAGCGCCAGACCATCCTTTACTGGAAGGCCCCATGAATAATCACGAACCGGCCACCTTGAATCAAATTGACGCCAATGCCCTGACCGGAAAGAGCCAAGTGATTGTGCCGACGTTGTCGGGCTTGCCCGGCGCCGCATCCGGCGGAAGTAACCCGCGCGCTTTGAGTGCGGAACTTCAAACGATTCCGTTGGAGGTTCCCGATGCCGCCGCGATCGTGAACCTCGATGCCGCCCTCGCTCGTTGCACCGTGACCGTGGATGCCTTCATGGCCGTGCAGTTTCCCCCGCGCCAGCCGATTATCGGCACCTGGTTCTACGAGGGCGATCTGGGCTACACGTACGCCGATCGTGGCGTCGGCAAGACGATGTTCGCCCTGACGCTCGCCAACTTGGCAACCAAGGGGGGAGCGCTCGGTCCGTGGCAGGCCCCGGGGGGGATACCCACGATCTACGTGGACGGTGAGATGCAGAATGAACTCACCAAGGAACGACTGCGCGAACTGGAAATGCTGAACAATCCGTATCTTTACCTCCTGCATCATGAACATGCTTTCCACCAGGATCACGGCCTGACGCTGAACGTCGCGAATCCCATGCTGCAAGATGCCTTGACCCGGCTGGTGGAGGCGCGCCAAGTTCGGTTGCTCATCTTGGACAACCTGTCCTGTCTGTTGGGCAGCCTGGTTGAGAACCGGTCGGAGGAGTGGGAACCGATCAGTCAGTGGTTGCTCCATCTGCGCCGCCTGGGGGTCGCGGTCATCATTCTGCACCACACGAGTCGCGCGGGGAATATGCGCGGAACCTACAAACGGGAGGACAGCGCCACCTGGGTGATGAAACTTACGGAGGTCACGACCCCGGGTGAGGTCAACGCAGCCGCGCATTTCAAGACCACCTTTACCAAATATCGTCGCGGCACCGCCCGGGAGGCCGCCGCGCTGGACTGGCACTACATTCGACATCCGGGAAAGCCCACGGAAGTCCGTGTGTCTCAGATCAGCCTGCTCGATGATCTTGTGGATTTAGTGAATCAGGGCTTCTCCAGTTGTCGCGCGATCGCCCCCATCTTGGAGATCAGTCCATCGAGCGTGACCCGCCTAGCCAAGGAGGCGACAGTGGCGGGATCAATCCGCATCGTGAAAGGAAAGTACCTGCCACCTTCGTAGCACAAACACTGTTTCATCGAGAAACACCTATGCCCATAAACAATGAAACCGCATATCCAACTGGTTGTCTATCAGAGGGTTAACCTGTTTCACCCCTTCACGGCCTGTGAAACAGTCGCGAAACAGACCAGCACGGCGGCGCGGCGGAGTCTCACGGAGCTGCTGGCATCGGTTTTTCGAGGTCCAGCACTGTTTCACAGCGATCCACGTCTCCGGGCCTCTGTGAAACAGTGTAACCCGTTCTACTCCAATACTTTGAAACTGACTGTTTCATGTTTTATAGCACTGGTACCGATCCGTGAAACAGCCCCGGGGAACGGGGGTGAAGCCGTTGACCTTTCCCCCTTCAAATCCAAAAACGATATGATTAACGCCGTCGTAACCCCTTTCCAGGCCGCGTTAGCGGCCGAAGTCATCGCCGCCAAGGAGAATCCTCGCCAAGGACCCGGTAATCGCGAGTCGTAACGTATGCCGATTCCGCCAACAGATGTCAGATCCGGCATCCTGAATCGCCGCACGCAGGAGGCCATGCAAGCGTTCGCTGGATGCCTGCTGTTGCCGGTGCGCCCCCGGGTTAATCCCGACAGTGTTGCCGCCCCGCTTGCGCAAGAAGCGCTGGCCCGGGAGTATCGGTCCCGGCTGGCGACCCACAGCATTGCCGTGGTCTTGGGGCCCCGCAGCGGCGGCATCTTCACAATTCGTTTTGAAAATGAGGCCGACCTGGCCGCCTTCCTGACCCGCAATCCGGACAGCTGCTCCACCCTGATTACATCCCACGGGGGTCATCCGTTTGTGTGGCATCAAGCCGAAGTCGGCCATCGGTTCCCGCTGTGCCTGCCACATTTGACCGTTTTGATGACCGGCAACGTGGTGGTGCTGGACCGCGGTGACGTGCGCCGGACGGATGCTTGCCTCCACCGCGCCACGCCCACCCGTGTGAACTTGGAGGATCTCGACTGGGGAGACGATCCTGACGGCACCATCGCCGCCTGGCTCGCGAGCCTGAGGCACGGCGCCTTTTTCCGGCGCG
>MWDV01000203.1 GCA_002070715.1 Verrucomicrobia bacterium ADurb.Bin118 | reverse complement strand
TGAATGCTCATCGCGCCTCCCAGCAGGTTGAAGGTTTGCACTTCGGCGAGGCCCAGTTCCGTCATTTTAGCCGCGACACCGAGTTGCGCGGGGTAATGCCGCAGTGATTCGAGGATGTACGCGTATGCCTCCGCGCTACCGGCGAAGACCCGCCCCAACACCGGCACCGCCAGACGGAGATAGCTGAAATACACCGTCCGCCAGACGGGATTGGCCGGTTTGCCGAAATCCAGCACCAGCACGCGCCCGCCCGGTTTGGTCACGCGACTCATCTCCCGCAATCCCGTTTCCCAACTGGCCAGATTCCGCAGTCCATAACCGACGGTGACGATGTCAAAGCTGGCCCCGGCAAAGGGCAGTTCTTGGGCGTCGCCATGAATAAACCGGGGCGGGTGCGTTGCGGCTTGGGGATTGCGGTTTTTGGCGCGCGCCACGGCAAGCATGGCCTCGCTGAAGTCCAGTCCGATCACTTCCGCCCCCGCCCGTGCCAGCCGCCACGCGATGTCTCCCGTGCCGCAGCACACGTCCAGCGCCCGCGCGCCGGGAGCGACCCCGGCCTGCGCGACCAGCCGCCGTTTCCAAACACGGTGCAACCCCGCGCTTTGGAGGTCGTTGAGCCGGTCGTAGCGCCGCGCAATCACAGCGAAGAGATCGTTCACCTTCGCGGCGCGTTGTTGTCCGGGCGCATAGAATGGGTTGGCCATGACGTCGGCGGTGGTTTTGTCAGGAGGGCCAGTGTGCGGAAATGCCGGTTGCGCGGCCAAGGTTTATTTGCTAGAGGTTGCGCGGTTGCAAAACGCATTGCCCGTTTATGAGTCGTAAAAAAATCCTGGTTCTGGATGACGACCAAGTCATCGTGCGGGGACTCCAGCTCAAATTAGAAGCCAACGGCTACGAGGTGTTGACGGCGCATGACGGCGCCACGGCCATCCGCCTGGTGCGGGAAACCGCACCGGACCTGCTGATCTTCGATGTCCATTTCCCGGTCGAAACAAATGTGCATTGGGATGGGTTCACAGTAATGGAATGGTTGGAACGGCTTCATCAAGACTGGCAGAAACCGTTGATCATCATCACCGGCGAAGAGGGCAAAGATTACGAAAGCCGGGTCAAAGCGGTGGGGGCGGTGGCTTTTTTCCGCAAACCAGTGGACTACCACGAACTGCTGGCGGTGATTCGGGGAGAACTGGAGGAGGAAACAACCGCCGGAGACTCCGCCAAGTAAATTGGTTGGCGCACGCCGGCGTGCGTGCGGTATTTGCCGAAGCTCTCTCGACGATTCGACTACGACCGGGCTGTCGCTTCCGTAGATACGCCCACAAACACCTCCGTCTCTCCGTTGACGTCGAGCAAATAATGCCCACAAGCGTCGGGCGGCGATGCCGATGCGAAAGACGCAGTGTAACAGTGCGGAACGCAGGCTCAAATCATGACCCCAACCAACAGCCAAGGAACGAATAGGAAAACTATTCGTGGGAGGTCAGGATGTTCGCGGAGTGAAGCCCGCGGGTTGTTGAGGGGAAGAAACGGATTTCAGGTGTGGCGATAGATGATCCGCGCCTTGTTCAAATCGTAGGGGGACATCTCGACGTTGACGCGATCGCCGACGCTGATGCGGATGAAATGTTTGCGCATTTGGCCCGAAATATGGGCCAAGACTTCGTGGCCGTTGGGCAAGGCCACGCGGAACATGGTGCCGGGGAGCACCTGCGTTACATTACCGGTTAATTCAATCGGTTCTTCTTTTGCCATGCAACGAGTTATGCGCTGGTTTTCCTGCCATGTTGCCCCAGCCAAGGCAACAATTTTTCATCGGTGTTTCCGACCAGATTCTCAGGCGGAGGGAGCCGCGGCGGCGGGGTTTGGATCACTCCGTTTTTTCCGGGATCAGAAGCCCGCGATTTCGGCGCTAAATCGGCGGCGGGTTTCATTGCGGAACTATTTGCTGAACAAGCAGTTTTGTTTCGTATGACCGGCTGTTGCCAAGAAGGGCCATGCTGGTTTTGATCGGGAACGTCGCTCCGGAGATGACATGCGGGAATGCTTGCCCGGCGTTGTTTGATCCGGTGGGCAGAGACCGACCGCCTCAATCACATCTCGCGAAGGTAAAAAATGACCAATCCCTCCCGCATGCCATCGGTGCGCATTTTTTCCAAAAAACATTTTGCATTTGCCGGCGCCCGGGCTTACAAAGGGCGCGTCGGCCATTGGTTGGCCGGAAATTTTTGGTTGGTTGTCACGTTCCGCCTGGGCGCTTCGGTTCCTCACGACCAGTTTAGCGGCGTAGTAATCGTGTTGGAATGAACGCACCCATTGTCTTCGCACAGGCCGTCGGCCCGAGTAATCAGGCCGAACTCATCTATATTTGGAATCAGGCCACATCGGAGGGGAAGGCCATCATCCTCTGCCTGGTCATTTTTTCCATCATGGCGTGGTCGGTGATGATTACCAAGGCGTTGCAGATGCGGCGCGCCCGCAAACTCAACCAGTATTTCACCGCCGAATTCAGCACCCAAAAACATGTGTTGGACATGTTTGACCGGCGCATTCAAGCGGAGGGATGTCCGTTTTTCGTGGTCTATCAAGCGGGGAGCGTGGAGCTGGATGCGCGTTTGAAAGCGGACGCGGGTGAAGGCCGCAAATCCCAAGTGTCGCTCAAGAGCTTGGAGCATGTGAAACGCCGCTTGGAAAACGCCGTGGCGCAGGAATCGCTCAAATTGGAGTCGGGACTGATCCTGTTGGCCATCGCCGTCAGTGGCGCCCCGTTTCTCGGGTTGCTGGGCACCGTCTGGGGGGTGATGAGTACGTTCGGTCACGTGGCGCAACAGGGCAGCGCCACCTTGTCCACCATGGCGCCTGGGGTGGCGGCGGCGCTCAGCACCACGGTGGCGGGGTTGTTGGTGGCCATCCCCTCGATGTTCGGATATAACTGGCTCGTCCACACCTTGCGCACCTTGACGGTGGGATTGGATAACTTTGCCCAGGAACTGGTGTCGAAGATGGAAACGGAATATCTGAGTGATGAATAAGGGCATTGCCAAAGATCACGGGCCGGCCGAAGTTTGGATGCGGGACGCTGTCCCGACCGCGGACGGTCCCGGGCCCCGGAGCTAAGATGAGACGATTCTCCCAGCGCAGTCATTTGGTAACGTTGAGCGAGATCAACATTACGCCGCTGCTTGATCTGGCGTTTGTGTTGTTGATCATCTTCATCATTACCACGCCGTTGCTGGAGCAAAGCATCAATCTCAAGCTGCCCGAAGGGGGCCAGCCCGATCACAAGCTCAACCCGCGCGACATTCGCACGGTGGAAGTCACCGCGCAGGGCACTTACCGGTATGACCGCCGCCCCGCGCGGCTCGATCAAATCGAGGCCCAGTTGGCACAGGACTTCCGCTTCAATCCCAACTTGGTGGTGTACATCCGGGGCGATGGCAAAACGGCTTATGCGAACGTGGCGGCAATCGTTGACCGCTGCCAGCGCAACGGCATCACCCGTTTTTCTTTGCGCACCGAGCCACCCAAACGCTGATGGACCGCCTCCAGAAAAAATGTTTCGTCGCTTCGGTGGGGCTGCACGCCTTGCTGGCGGCGGTGCTGTTGTTTGGTCCGGCGTTTCTCGCGCCCCGCCAACAAGTGCTGGATTTGGCCGTGCTGGATGTGATTCCGCCCACGCTGGTGGACGCGGCGTTTTCTGG
>MWDV01000202.1 GCA_002070715.1 Verrucomicrobia bacterium ADurb.Bin118 | reverse complement strand
GTAGTCGCGCACGGTCGCCACGCTGTAAGAAACGCCGCCCCGGCGGATTTCCTGATCGTCCACCGCGGCCCAGGTTTGCCCGGCGAGCGCGAGGCGCAGCCAGCGCAAGCGTTCCGGGGCGGGCGCGTGTTGGCGGTCTTGTTTGAAGGGGGATTGCGCCGCCGGGATGAAGCACAAGCGGTCGAGGTCCAGCGCTTCCAACGCCGCCTGCGCCACGAGCAGGTGCCCCAGATGAACCGGGTCAAACGCACCGCCAAAAAGTCCAATTCGCCGCATCGCTCAAGCCCTCACCGTTGAAAATGCCGGTCGGCAAAGTCGAGGTAGTACGCCCAATCTGTTGCCGTTAATCCGTGTTTGCCGGCGCGGATATGGTAGCCGATAAATTGGCCGATGGACTGATGGAGCGGCGACTGATCGGAGGCATTCAATCCGGGCCGGTCATACAACCTGTAAACCGGCTCGGCGTTTAGCGCGGCGAGGAATTCACCGCGCGGATCCGCCCAAGAATCATCCGCCGCGCTGGCCACATAAACCGGCCGGGGCGCGACCAGGGCGATGAGTTCGTGTTGGTCCACCGGCAGGGCGGTTTCGTTGTTGGAGTATTGTTTGAAATTGCCGCAGAACCAGTGCGGGAAACGGCGGTTCAGGTCGGCCGTCGTTTCGCCAAACCACCGTCGCGCCAGCGCGGCGCCGCCCTCGCCGGAGTTGTTGGCGATGACCAGGGCAAACCGCGGGTCGCGCGCGCCGGTCCACAACGCCGTTTTCCCCAACCGCGAGTGGCCGATGACCGCGACGCGCCGGGCGTCCACCGCCCGGTCGGTTTCCAGATAATCCAGCGCCCGGCTCAATCCCCAAGACCAGGCGCCGATGGCACCCCAAGCGTCCGGAGGAAATTCAGCGGCCCCGTCCGCCGGCTTGAAAGCACCGCGCACCCCGAGTTTCCAGCCGGCCTCAAAATCCGGCTCCAAATCCCCGTAATACGCCGTCACCAGCGCGTAGCCGCGGCGCAGAATCATCTCCACCGGCCACCGGCTGGCATTCAACCCCCGGCACGCTTCCGTGGCCCGGTTGTTCACCACGCAATCGCCAAAACGCGCCGGCATCCAACGCTCCGAGAGACGGATGCCGGGATCGGTGTGGATGGCGTGGTTGCCGGCGAAGTTCAGTCCCAAAAATGCGGGGACCCGCCCTTTCACTCCGTTGGACACATAGAGCAACAAATTCATGCTCGGCCCGTCCGGGCGGCCGGTGAACCAAAGGGTGATCTCTTTCCGGGTGGCGAGACCGTCGAGCGCGCGCGCATCCACGGAAGTCACCTCAAACGTCATGGCCGCCGGGCGGTCCGGGCTGCGCCCATAAACCTGCTCTTCAAAAAGCCGGAGCAGTTCCGGTCGCCGTTTCGTTTCCCAAACCGCCGCACGGGTCACGGGGGTGCCGTCCGCGCAGACGAGCGGGTCGGGCAGGGTGTAGGGGGGCACTTGGGATTCGTCGGTGTTCGTGCGGGGCCGCGGTTGCGCATTCACGGCGGCGGCCAGGACGCCGCTCACGAGGAGGACAGATTGCCAATGCATAGCTTGCTGGATCAACGGCGCGGCCAGCTCGCTTCAATTTCTTCCAGCGTCCGGCCTTTGGTTTCCGGCACCATCGTCAGCACGAACAGGAATCCGAGCAAGCTGCAAAACGCATAAACGCCAAACGTCCGGGCCGGGCCCACCGCCGGGTTGTCGTTTAACATCGGAAAGGTCTGCGCCACGATGTAACAGGCGCTCCAAATGGTGAACGTGGCGATGGACATGGCCCGTCCGCGGAGTTGGGTCGGAAAAATTTCCGAGCACAAAATCCACGGAATCGGCCCAAGCGCCATGGCAAACGCCGCGATGAATAACAAAATGCCGAGCAACAGCGGGAGTCCGCCCGCGCCGGAGTGGAACATCCATCCCACCGCGCCCAAGGCCAGCACCTGCGTTGCGAGGCCGGTCAACAACAATGGCCGCCGCCCCGCCCGGTCCACCAGTGCAATCGCCACCAGGGTGAACCCCACGTTCACCAGGCCGATCATGACCGAGGATTGGAACGCGTCCTTGATGCCCACGCCCGCCGTGGTGAAAATTTTTGTCGAGTAATACATGATCGCGTTGATGCCGCTGAATTGCGACACCGCCATCAACAGCACCGCAATGATCAACGGGCGTCGGAAACGCGATTGAAACAACTCGCGGAACCGGGCCCGCTTCTGGCCGAGCGCCTCGCGCACCGCCGCCAGCTCCGCCTGCGCGTGCGCCGCGCCGCCCATCCGGGTCAGGATCGGAAGGGCCTCCGCCTCGCGGCCGGCCTGGATCAGCCAGCGCGGACTTTCCGGAACGAAGAAGAGCAATCCCAACAACACCATCGCCGGCGCGACCTCCGCGCCGAGCATCCAGCGCCAGCCCCGGGCGGCGTTCCACACTTCATCGCCCGCCCCTTGGATGCGGGCATTGATCAACAGGGTGAAGAAGATGCCCAGGACGATCCCCAGTTGGAACAACGCCCCCAGCCGGCCCCGTTGCGCCGCCGGCGCCTGCTCCGCGATATACACCGGACAGATCATCGAAGACGCACCGATCCCCAATCCGCTCAGAAACCGCGCCGCCAGAAATTCCACAAAGGTCCGCGGGATGGCCGCGAGCACGCCGGACACGGCGTAAAGCACCGCGCACAAAAAGAGCACCTTGCGCCGGCCAAACCGGTCGCTGAGAAAACCGGCAAACATCGCCCCCGGAATGCAGCCCAGAATGGCGCTGGCCCCGACCATCCCCTCCTGCGCGGGACTGAGGGCGAAATGCATCTTGAGATATTGGTTGGCCCCGTTAATGACCGCGGTGTCGTAGCCGAACAGGAAACCGCCCACAGCCGAAACCAGCGTGACCAGCAACAGGGAATACCGGGGGAGGATGGGAGAAGCAGTCATCGTTTTGCTCAAAAAAAGATTCAACAACACCGGCGTACGCCGTGGAACCGTTGTTCCGTAACCGCGACGTAAAGTTTGCCCGCCTCGGCCCGCCCGTAACCGCCCGGGGTCACGGACGCGGCGGCCGTCCCGGTGCCCGCGCAATGGGATTCGTTGGCTTGGTGTTGCGCGCGTTCCAGCGCGGCTTCACCGGAAAGCTCCTTGGCCAGGGCCAGGGCCAGGGCCGCCACCCCCGCCGCTCCTACCCGCGTGCGGCGTCCGCCCTCCACCACGGCGTAATCCGGCAGCCAGACCGGCTCGGTTTCATGCAGTTGCGGCGGTTTGCGACCGGTGAGCAGCAAAATCCATTCGCGCGCGCTGAGCACCAGGATGATGCTCACGAGCGAGAGAAAACAGCCGGCGACCACGGCGTCCAACACGTTGTTGAAATGCAGGGTGCGATACTGGGAAAGTTCGGCTTCCGCCGTCTCTATTTTTTGCGTCAATTCCGCCCCGGTTGCCGACGATACGAGCGTCGTCTTCATTTCTTCCAGCGCGTCTATCTTCGTCTGCAGCACCCGCGCCTGTGCCAGAAAGCCGATCCGCGGATCGGGATGCCCGATCTTTTGCACGCCCGCCGTGAACGTCACCGCCACCAGCCACACCAACGGCCCAAACGCCACCAACGCCAGCCACGGCTGACCCCGGCGGCCCGGGGCGTTCCCCTCTCCGCGTTGCGCGGCGGCCCCGCGCTGCAGTTCCATCTTGAGAATGATGGTCACCGCCAGGCACAGGGCGATGGCGGCCAGCATCTGGTTGGCAATGCCAAACAACGGCCAGAGCGAGTTGATGCCGCCCAGCGGATCCCGCACGCCTTGCACGAGAAAATAACCCCAGCCGCACACCATCAGGCCGCTGGCGACCAGGTTCGCGCCCAGATTCCGCGTATTGCCCAGCGGCTTCCACAAATGTCCCAGGAAATCGTGCAGGATGTAACGCGCCACGCGCGTTCCGGCGTCAATCGTGGTCAGAATGAACAACGCCTCAAACATGATCGCAAAGTGATACCACAGGTCGAGTCCGTGTCCGCTGACGGCTTTCGAGAAAATCTGCGCCATCCCCACCGCCAGGGTCGCCGCGCCCCCCGTGCGCCCGAACAAGGTGTGTTCCCCCACCAGTTGCGCCAGTTCATCCATGTGCTCCACCGCGACCGGGAAACCGAGGGTCGTGATCTGGGTCGCCACCGCCGCCGCCTCGCCCTTCACGTTCATCGCGAAATACACGCCCGGGTCCATCGTGCAAGCGGCGATCATGGCCATGATGGCCACCAACGATTCCAGGCACATGGCCCCGTAGCCAATGGGCCGCGCGTAACTCTCGCGGGTGATGAGCTTGGGCGTAGTCCCGCTGGCGATGAGCGTGTGAAAACCGGAAATGGCGCCGCAGGCGATGGTGATGAAACAAAACGGAAACACCGGCCCCGCCACCACCAATCCGGTGCCGTCCACAAACTGCGTCAACGCCGGCATCCGCAGATCGGGCAGCACGAGAAAAATGCCAACCGCCAGCACCAAGATGGTGCCGAGCTTCATGAAGGTGCTCAAATAATCGCGCGGCGCCAGCAACAACCACACCGGCAGCACGCTCGCCGCCAGGCCATAAAGAATGAGCGCCCAAGCCAGCGGCTCCGCCCCCAGCGTGAACACCCGCGACCACGACGCCGATTCATAAACCAGCTTGCCGCCCCACACCGCCAGCAACAGGGCGGCGATGCCCAGGATCGAACCCTCCAGCACCTTGCCCACGCGCACGAACCGCAAATACCCCCCTAGGAACATCGCAATCGGCACCGTCGCACCCACGGTGAACACGCCCCACGGGCTTTCCGCCAGCGCCTTGACCACCACGAGCGCCAGCACCGCCAGCAAAATGACCATGATGGCCAGAATGGCGATCAACGCGATGAATCCCGCCGGGGTGTTCAATTCCTCCTTGACCATTTGTCCGAGTGACCGGCCATCGCGCCGCAGGGAGGCAAACAAGATGATGAAATCCTGCACCGCGCCGCCCAGCACCACGCCAATGAGAATCCAAAGCGTGCCCGGCAGATAGCCGAATTGCGCCGCCAAGACCGGGCCGACCAACGGACCGGGACCGGAGATCGCCGCGAAGTGATGGCCGAAGACAATCCACTTGTTGGTTTTGACGAAATCCTTGCCGTCGTCGTGGACTTCGCAAGGCGTGGCCCGGCGATCATCCAGGGCCAAAATGCGGGCGGCGATCCATTTGGAGTGAAACCGGTAGCCAATGGCATAGGTACACAGCGCCGCCGTCAGCAGGTAGGCGGAATTGATCGGCTCCCCCCGTTGCCAGGCCACCGCCACGTAGGCGCCGGCGCCCAATACAGCCACCACCAACCAGCCCAGAAATTTCAATGCCTTGCTCATAAGCGCCCGTAACGGCGGCTTTATAGGGGGAAACCGTCGTCATGCCCAGCACGTTTTCC
>MWDV01000201.1 GCA_002070715.1 Verrucomicrobia bacterium ADurb.Bin118 | reverse complement strand
TTTGTGTACGACAAATACGGCAATCGCTGGCTGGACTGGTCGAGCGGGGTCCTGGTCACCAACGCCGGTCATGGCGCGCGGGAAGTGCGCCAGGCCATCCTGGATCAGGTCCACAGCGGTTTGTTGCACAATTACTGTTTTCCCAGTGAAGAGCGCGCGGCGCTGGTGGAATGTCTGGCCGGGCTGGCGCCGGAAGGGTTGGACAAGGTTTTTCTGCTTACCACCGGTTCGGAGGCGACGGAATGTGCGATCAAACTCTCCCGCGCGCATGGCCTCCAAGTGGGCGGCCCGAAGAAAATCGGCATTGTGGGCTTCGAACGCGGATTTCATGGCCGCACCCTGGGCGCGCAACAAGCCGGTGGTCTGGCAGGACAGAAGGCGTGGATTGCCAACCTGGATCCGGCGATCATCAACGCGCCGTTCCCCGATGGCTACTGGCAACCGGCCACGGGGTTCGACACGTTTCTCGCCGCGCTGGATCGCGCGGGGATGCGCCCGGAACAGGTGGCCGGGGTGATCATGGAAACGTATCAAGGCGTTGGCCCGGATTTCGCGCCGGTCGCCTACGTGCGGCAGTTGGCCGATTGGTGCCGGCAACACAACGTCGTGCTGGTGTTTGACGAAGTGCAGGCGGGGTTTGGGCGGACGGGCAAGTTTTGGGCGTTTGAACATTACGGCACGGCGCCGGATTTGATCTGCTGCGGCAAGGGCATCAGCAGTTCGTTGCCGCTTTCCGCGGTGATTGGCCGCGCGGAAATCATGGATCAATTCGCGCCCGGGTCCATGACCAGCACGCACACGGGCAATCCGGTGTGCTGCGCCGCCGCGCTGGCCAGCGTGCGCAAGATTCTCGCCGAGAAACTGACGGAAAACGCCGCGGCGCTGGAACCCGCGCTGCGGGCCGGATTGCAGCAGATTCAAGCGCGGCATCCCGATGTGGTCGGTCGCGTCACGGCCAAGGGCTTGGTGGCCGGCATGCAGATCGTTCATCCCGGAGGCCAGGAACCCAACCACGACCTGGCGCATCGCATTGTTGAAGAGTGTTACCTGAAAGGGTTGTTGCTCTTTGCCCCGGTCGGCGCCTGGGGACAAACCGTGAAGATTGCGCCGCCGCTGACGATCACGCATGAAGCTCTGACGGAGGGGCTGAACGTATTGGCGGAAGCAACCGCCGCCGCCGTGGGCAATCTGCTGACGGACAAAACGGCAGCAGCGTCACCGGGCCGGGGTTCATCACCGGACTTGCCCTGACGCCCGCCGGGGGGCCAAGCTAGGCTGACATGATCAAGATCAAGGGACTTCGCTGGTACATCGCGGGACTGCTCTGCCTGGCTTCGGCGCTGAATTATCTGGACCGGCAAACGCTTTCGGTGCTGATCGGCACCATCAAGACAGAACTCTCCCTGTCCAACGCCAGCTATGGCGACATCAACGCGTGGTTCCTGGCCAGCTACGGCATCATGTACGCCGTCAGCGGACGGGTCATTGACTGGATTGGCACCCGGCGGGGCTTTGTGGTGTTCGTCTCGGGCTGGTCGCTGGCGAATATGCTCCACATTTTTGCGAGCACGGTGGGGCACTTCTCGGTCTTCCGGTGCCTGCTGGGGGTTTTCGAGCCGGGCAGTTTTACCGGCGGCGTGAAAGCGGTGGGCGAATGGTTTCCCATGCGCGACCGGGCGCTGGCCATCGGCATCTTCAACGCCGGCACCGCCGTCGGGTCGGTGGCGGCGGCGCCGGTCGTCTCGGTGATTGCGCTGCAGTGGGGCTGGAAGGCGGCCTTTTTCATCACGGGCGCTTTGGGATTTGCCTGGCTGGTGCCGTGGCTTTTGTTTTTCCGGCAACCCAAAGATCACCCGTTCCTCCACGAAACGGAGCGGCAGTTGATCCTGGAGGGGCAGCGGGAGGGCGCCGCGAAACCGCGGGCGGCGCGCCTCGCCAGTTTGCTGAAAATGCGCGAAACTTGGGGCTGCGTGCTCGTGCGCGCCCTGACGGATCCGATCAGTTATTTTCTGCTGTTTTGGATCCCGCTCTATTTCCAGAAGCAGTACGGCTTCGATCTCAAGCAGATTGGTCTGTTCATTTGGGTGCCGTACGCCGCCGCGGCGCTGGGCAACTTGTCCGGCGGCATCATTCCGCGCACCTTGATTGGGTGGGGGTGGACGCTGGATCGGGCGCGCAAAACGACCATGATCTTCATGACCGGCACGTTGCTGGTCTGTCTGATTGCCGTCACCCAAATTGCCAACCCCCTCGTGGCGTTGCTGCTCGTTGCGGGCATGACCTTCTGTCACGGCGGCTGGAGCAACATCACGTTGCCGGCGGAAGTTTTTCCCAAGAACGCCATCGCCACCGTCACCGGTTTGGGCGGCGCGCTGGGGTCTTGGATGGGCGCGCTGGCCATGTTGACCACGGGCCGGGTGGTGGATGACTGGGGCTTCACGCCGGTGTTTATCGCCTGCGCGGTCTTGTATCCTCTCGCCCTGTTGCTGGTCTATGTGTTGATCGGCAAGCTCGGGGTGGAGCGCACGGTGCCGGATTAACCCGGCGCCCGGCGGGCCCGCGTTTTCAACTGTGTTGGATTATGAAAAGCAAACTTCGTCTGGGCATCATCGGCGCCGGCTCGGTGGTGCGGGAAATCTACCAGTATCTTTACTTCCGCAGCGACTACTCGCCGTTGCTGGAAATCTGCGCCGTGGCTGATCCGAACGAAGCCTACCGCGACTGGTTCGGCGACCTCGCCGGATTGCCGCCCGCCCGCCGTTTTGCGGATTACCAGACGTTGCTGGCCCAGGTGGAACTGGACGCGGTCCAGGTCAACACGCCGGATCATCTGCACTGCGCGCCGACCCTCGCCGCCCTGCAAGCGGGGCTGGACGTGGTGGTGCCCAAACCGACCGCCGCCACGTTGAAAGATTGTCACGCCATGATCCAGGCGGCGCAACAAACCGGGCGTTTCCTGGGGGTGGATTTTCACAAGCGCGACGACCCGCGCATCAAGGAGGCCGAGGCCCGTTTTCAGAGCGGCCGTTACGGCACCTTTCAAGCCGCCGTCTTTTACATGGTGGACCGCTTGTGCATCGCCAATCCCAATCACTCGCCACGTTTCTTTGCCTCGCCGGATTTTGCGGAAAAGAACACGCCGGCCTCGTTCCTTACGGTTCACATGGCCGATGCGTTGATGAAGATCATCAACCTCGTGCCCGTCCAGGTGCGCGCGCTGGGGTATGCGCACAAATTACCCGCTCTGGAACCCATCGCGGTGCGGGGCTACGATCTGGTGGACACGGAGGTCCTGTTCCACACCGGCGCCGTCGCGCATATCATCACCGGCTGGGCCATTCCCGATACCGCGTGGGCCAATACCGTGCAATCCGGCCGGCTGATTTGCTCCGATGGCCTGATTGATCTCGCCCTGGACATGCCCGGGCTGCGGGAGATTCATGCCGACGGAATTTTCGAGGTGAATCCGCTGTTCAAAAACTTCGAGAAAGATGGCCGGGTGACCGGGTACGGCATCAGCGGCCCGGGCCGGCTCTACCGGCAAATCCTCGATCTCCGCAACCAGCGGATGAGCGAAGCCGATCAGCGGGAGTCCCGGTCGCCGTTGGTGCTCGGATTTCACACCGCACTGGTGTTGGAGGCGGCGGAGAAAAGTCTTGCCGCCGGGCAACGATTGGATTCCGGCGCGACTCTCGGCACGACGATTGATCTGCGGCAGTTGGTCGTGGCGGAGCTGGGCGCCGCCGCCGCCCGCGATTACGGATACACCTGATCCGCTCGCGCGAAAGCGTCCACCCGTTTCGCGCCGTACCCGCTTGGCTGTGGGGCATCCCCGTAGCGCGCGCGCGAACGCGGCGCTCCCTCCGGATGGTGTGCTCCTGCATGAGTGCGTGTGGTTGTTCGCCGCTCAATTCGTGAGAGAGCAGGGGAGACATTGAAGGCCGCGTTGGCTTGCCCGATTTTCTCCGGTTGTTATGTTCCCGATCATGAAACGAGTTTTGGGTATCGGCGTGAAACGGTTGTTTTTGGGCGGGTTGCTGCTGGGGTGGGCGGCATGCGGCAGTCTGGCGCAGACGCCGGAGGTTTCCACGGACGCCACCAATTCGGTCGTGGTTGCCACCGATGAATCCGCTTCGCCGGTGGACAATCCGGTGACCGCGGCCAGTGATTGGGTCAATCGCCTGGCGTCGCCCGCCTGGGTGGAACGGCTGGCGGAATATCTGCCGTTCCTCGAATACCAGTGGCTGGGCAACGCGTTGTGGAAATATCTCGCCTCCCTGATCTACATTTTCCTGGCGTTCTTTACCGCCAAACTGGTGGATTTTCTCACCCGCGTCTGGCTCAAACGTTGGGCGGAGAAAACGCAAACCCGGTTCGACGATCTGCTGTTGGAACTGCTGTGCGGCCCCGTGAAGGTGGTTTGCTTTGTCATTCTGCTGCACGTCGGGTTGCGGGTGTTTAACTGGCCCGGCGCCGTCGAGGAATTCCTCTCGAAAGCGCTGACCATCATTGTCGCGGCGTCCCTGACCTACATGCTGATCAAGTTCGTGGACCTGGCGGTGGGGTATTGGCGGAAACGGGTGGTCAGTGACGAGGAGAAAACGTTCGATGATCAGTTGGTGCCGATCATCCGCAAGTCGCTCAAGGTCTTTGTCGTGGTGGTGGCCACGTTGGTGACCCTGGACAACATCGGGGTGAAAATCACCGCCGTGCTGGCGTCGCTGGGCATTGGCGGTCTGGCCGTGGCCCTGGCGGCGCAGGATACCCTCGCCAACATGTTCGGCGCGATCGCCGTCTTCTTGGACAAACCGTTCCGCATCGGCGACCGCGTGGTGTTGGACAAAGTGGACGGCCCGGTGGAAAGCATCGGCCTGCGCAGCACCCGCGTGCGGAGTCTCGACGGATTTTTGGTCACCATTCCCAACAAAACCATCGCCAACGCCACCATCATCAACATCAGCGCCCGACCCACGATTCAAACGGTGATGAACATCGGCATCACCTACGACACCTCCACGGAACAGGTGAAACGGGCCTTGAAGATCATCGAGGACGTGTACAAAGGCCATCCCGGCTCGTCCAATTGCCTCATCAGCTTCAATAAGTTTGAAGATTCCGCCCTGAACATCCTCGTGATCCACTGGTGGCACTCGACCAATTACGCCGAGTATTTGAACGGCATGCAGGAAATGAATCTCGCCTTGAAAGAGCGTTTCGATGTGGCGGGCATTGGCTTCGCCTTCCCGACGCGGACGCTTTACGTCAAGCAGGATTCGGACTGGCGCGTCCAGGGCGGCGGCACCGCCCCGCGCGTGGTCACTTGAAGAACAGCAGGCGCAGGCCGATCACCACGATAAACCCGCCGAACACCCGCCGGAGGTCCCCGGAGGGGATTTGTTCCTTGAGCCACGTGCCCAGAAATCCGCCGCCGATGGCCAGGGGCGCCAGCGCGAACACCGTCCCCCAGTCAATGCGCCCGAAGGCGTGATTCAAAAGCGACCCGGCGCACGACGTGGGGATGATGACCACCAGGGAGGTGGCCACGGCCACTTTCATGTCCAGCTTCAGCAGCAGGACCATGGCCGGCACCATGATGATGCCGCCGCCCACCCCAAACAGACCGCTGGCCACGCCGCTGCCCAATCCAATCAAAGCCGCCATCAGGTATTGCATGGCTGCTTATTGCCCGCCCCGCTCCGTCCGCACAACACATTTTCGCCGGTCCCAGTTGCAATCCCACCCATTCCGGACAACTCTGTAACCGGCTCGGATGGCGGAGAATCCACCCCGGGCTTTTTGATCATGATGAAACAACATGCAAATCCCGCGCGGTCTTGGTGGCTGCCGCTGATCGTCGGCCTGTGTCTCTCCCTGGCCGAAGCACAGGAGCCGCCGGCCCCGGCGAAAGATTCACCGGCGGACACGGCGTGGACCGAACTGCAGCGCGCCTTGCAACCGCTGCCGCGTCCTGACGAATGGAAAGGCGACCCCACCGCCGCCCAAATCGAACAATTCCGCCAGCAACAGGCGGTTCACGCGGGTGCCGCGGCGGATCAAGCCCGGGCGTTCCAGACCCGTTTCCCCGAGGACCCGCGCGTGGACCAGGCGTGGGCCGCCGAATGGCAATCCGTCCAAACCGCCGTCCGCCTCGGCCTCACCAACCGGCTGGCCCACCTGGAAAAACTGGAGCGCACGCGGCTCCAAGATCCCCGCACCACCGAGGACGAGCGCTTCAACATCCGCAACCGCGCCATTCAACGCGAGGCCCTGCGCCATGAGTCCGAAGGTCGCACCGCGGTTTTCGCCGCGCTGGAAAAAGGGTTGCGCCAGTTGCAACAGGAATTTCCCAACCGCCCGGAAACACTGGAGCTGCTCCTGCTCGTCGCCCAGAACAGTCCCTCGGAAAAAGCCCTGGCCTTGGCGCGGGAAGTCGCCACCGGGGCCAAGGATGACGAACAACTCCAGGCGGCTGCCGAGGGGTTAATCCAGCGCCTCGAATTGATCGGACAGTCGTTGGATTTGAAATTCACCGCGGTGGACGGCCGCGCGGTGGACCTCGCCCAACTCAAAGGCAAAGTGGTCCTCGTGGATTTCTGGGCCACCTGGTGCGGGCCCTGCCTGCGCGAACTCCCCAACGTCAAAGCCGTCTATGACAAGTTCCACGACCGGGGATTTGAAATCGTCGGCATCAGCTTCGACCGGGACAAAGCGGCGCTGACCAAGTTGGTGGCCCGCGAGCAGATGCCCTGGCCGCAGTATTTTGACGGCAAACATTGGGACAACGAGCTGGGCCGCCGCTTCGGGATTCAAAGCATTCCCACCATGTGGCTCGTGGATAAAAAAGGTGTGGTGCGCGATCTCGAAGCCCGCCAGGACTTGGAAAGCAAAGTCGCCCGGTTCCTCGCCGAATAATCCCGGACCACCAGCGGCCCCGCTGCGCCCGGGTGTTTTCAATAACCGCCCGCCCGACAACCCAGCCGGCGCGCCGGAAACCAGCCGGATGATGCCGCCCAACTGCGGCGTCGCGATCAGGCTGCGGCGCGGGATGCCACCTCATCCATGCGTGTCACCGGTAACCGCCTGAAAAACGCAGCCGCCGATGCCGCGAGTTTCTCAGATTTTCCGAGGTCGCGTCGGCGTGAATCGGCGCCGCCGGCGGACGCAAGGATTGAGGAGATGGCCGCTATGGCGGTTTAACTAAAACGGTGGCCGTGATGGGAGCGCGGGCTTGAGCCCGCTTCCGCGTGATGTTGCCGGCAGGCCTTGAAGCGGCGTCAACTCTGTAGGCCGCGTCTCCCGACGCGGCGCCATCCGGCGTGATGTTGCTGGCGGGCCTTGAAGCGGCGTCAACGCCGCGCTCTTCGAGCGAAGACAAACCGGCCCCGTTTCGTTGATTGGCGTTAGTCGAGCGACCGGCCCCACAGACGCGCGATGATCTTGGGAATGTCGGTGTTATCGAACGTGCCGCTGAATTTTTCGGCGCCCGGACCGTAGGCATACAGGGCGACCATGTTGCCGGTGTGCCCCTGATGAATCCAACCCGGCGCGCCGTGGGGATTCTGTTTGTTCCGGTTGAGCACACCCAGCCCGCCGGTGTCGTGATCCGCCGTGACCAACACCAGCGTGCGGCGATCTTTGGCGGCAAAAGCCAGTGCCCCCTTGAGCGCCGTGTCGAGATCGGCAACCCCCTTCACCACCATCGCCACATCGTTCCGGTGCCCGCCTTTATCCGGCAGACAAGATTC
>MWDV01000200.1 GCA_002070715.1 Verrucomicrobia bacterium ADurb.Bin118 | reverse complement strand
CGCGAAGAGGTCCTGCGGATTGGCCGGTTGCCCGCCGACCCAGCCGAGTTGGGCGAAATCCGCGGCCAACGCCTGACGTTCCTCGTTCATGATGTGCAGCAACTGCGCCTGTTGTTCGGAGTCGAGCGGATGCTCCCCTCCGGCCAACTGTAGATGAAACTGGTTCAACTGCATGCGGTCTCCCAGCGTTTCCCGGTAATGCTGGTATTGCGGGTAACCCTCCTCACCTAGGAACGCCTTGATCGCCTCCTCGTTTTGCCGGTCGAGGTCCGCCAACATTTGGGCCCGTTCCGCCCGATCTTGCTCCGTAGTGACGGCGCCGAGCAGGGCGCCGGCTTGCTCGACGCCCTTCATTTGCTGGGCCAGCAATAATTCTTTGAACTGCTGGATTTGTTCCGGGGAAAGCCCCAACTCTTTGAACAACGGTCCATACAGCGGGTCCAACAGGACGCGCTGTTGTTGGGCGATCATTTTCTTGATCTCGGGATTCGCCAATAGCTTGGCCATCGCCCCGCCGAATTTACCCAATTCCTTGGTCGGCGGGTTGGTCGGGATCACGGGTGTTGCCTCCGGGATTGCCCGGGTCGCGGCCACTTGGGCGGCGCGTTCCCGGGCGGCATCCAGTTCCTGGTTCGCGGCGTCCAATTGCTGGCTGAGCAGGGAGCGATGCCGTTTGAGGCGTTTCTCCGCCGCCTTGGCGGCTTCCAAGTAACGCGTTTGCGCGGCCAGTTCATGGCGCAGGCGACCCACCTCGGCTCCCCGGGCGCGCAGTTGCTTGGCTTGGAAAAGGCAGACCCCGCCGACGGTCAGTGCGGTCAAGGCAAATACCCATGCCAATGTTTTGCTCATCATACCTTTTGTGCCGGCCGGCTTTCCAGGCGCGGCCTCCCACGAATGTAGGGTGCGCCAATGCCCCACGCTTGTCCAGCGGTTGAAACCGCGTCCGTGCTCACGCGCAGTTGAGTGAGGCCAAACTTTGCACGGTCCGGTGGCTCGCCATTGAAACCCGGACAGGCGCTTTGCTAAACTGCGTGCATGGGTCGTCAATGGTTGCACGCCAAACGTTTGGTTGCGGGCCTCAAAAAAGGCCGCGCCACCAGCAAACTGGTCCGGGAAATCTCGGTGGCCGCGAAGATGGGTGGGCCGGAATTGGACGCCAACGCCCGGCTGGCCGCCGCGGTGGAAAAGGCGCGCCGGGAGAGCGTCTCCCGCGAGGTCATCGAACGCGCCATCAAAAAAGGCGCGGGCATCGGGGACGAAAAACTGGTCATGGACCACATCGTCTTTGAAGGTTACGCGCCCCATAAAGTCGCGGTGCTGGTCGAGGTGTACACGGACAATGTGAACCGCACGGCGCCGGAAATCCGGCAGCTTTTCCGCAGCGGGCAACTGGGGGCTGCCGGGAGCAACAAGTTTTTGTTCGACCACGTCGGCCTGGTCGAGGCGCATCATCCCGATCCGCAGACCGATCTGGAGGCGGCGGGTATCGAGGCCGGCGCGAACGAGGTGGAGCCGCTCACAGGCGAACAGAATGATGACATTCCCACCGGGGCGGCGGGCGCGCGCTTCATCTGCGACCGCACCGTGGTGCGGACGGTGTCGCAATGGCTGTCGCAAAACGGTTGGACGGTGGTGACCAGCGAACTCGGTTATGCGCCGAAGCAGTTCACCGAATTGACGGAGGCGCAGCGGACGGAAGTGGGCGAATTCCTGCAAGCGTTGGACGATCACGACGACGTGCATCGCGTCTGGGCCACGCTTAAGTAGAGGCTGTTAACACCCTAGGATCGGCGGTCCGGCTGCCACCACTCTGGACTGGGAACATTCGCGGAAGTCACGAAAGTCCGTTGCCTGGTTTTCGCGTGCCACGATTTGGTTGTTTAGTCGGGGATTCTGTCGTCTGTGGTGCGTTAGTGGCGAAGAGACAAGATCCCCCTCAAGGAATTTGCGCGTTGATCCCTGAATCCCAACTACACCACTCTTGCCAAAGCGGGGAGGGGTGCCGTGATCAAAGTGGTTGTTTGTCGAAAGACGCAAATGCCTTGGGCGATTCCGCTTTGTACCCGCTTTACTTGCCGATGCAGAACTCGCGAAAGATGGTGTCGAGCAGGTCTTCCGTGGCGGTTTGGCCCACGATTTCGCCGACGGCCCGGGTGGCGATGCGCAAATCCACCGCCGCGAGGTCCAATGGCGTCTCTTGGCGCAACGCGTCCAAGGTTCGGAGGGTGGCTTCCCGGGCGCGACGCAACGCATCCTGATGCCGCGAGTTGATCATCACTTCCAAGGTGTCCGCCCGGATTTCGCCGGTCCAAACCTGTTCTTTGATGCGATCTTTGAGCGCTTCGATGCCGCGTCCATCCAGGCAGGAAACCTCGGTCAGAGGAAGGGCTGAATCCGGCCATTCCAGTTGCCGGGGCAGATCAGCTTTGTTCCCGATGACCACGCATTTTCCGGAGCGGACCCCGGCGAGAAAGGCGAGGTCCTCCGGATGCGCCGGCGCCGAAAGATCCACCACCCGCAGGATGAGTTCGGCTTGGGCAACGGCGGTGTAGCTGCGACGGATGCCTTCCTGTTCGATTTCATCCCGCGCCTCCCGCAGGCCGGCGGTGTCCACTAGGACGACGGGCAAGCCGCGGATGTTGGCGGTTTCCTCAATGGTGTCGCGGGTGGTACCAGGACGGGCCGAGACGATGGCCCGGTCGCGTCCGAGCAGTTGATTGAGCAGACTGGATTTGCCGACGTTGGGCCGGCCGACAATCGCGGCGCGGATCCCCCGGCGCAGTAATTGTCCCTCGGTCGCGGTGCGCAATAATTCATCCATGAAAACCACGCTGCGTTCCAGGCGGGCGAGCAAGGCGGCGCGGGGATGCGGGGCGATGTCCTCCTCGGGAAAATCGAGGTCGGCTTCGACATGCGCCAGCGTGTGCATCAAGTCGTCGCGCAATTGGTTAATGCGCCGGGACAGGTGGCCCGCCAGTTGGGCATTCGCCGCCTGTAACGCCAGTTCCGAACGGGCTTGGATAACCTCGGCCACGGCCTCGGCCTGCGCGAGGTCCAGCCGGCCGTTGAGAAAGGCGCGGCGCGTGAATTCCCCGGGCTGAGCCGGCCGCGCCCCGGCGGCCAGGACG
>MWDV01000199.1 GCA_002070715.1 Verrucomicrobia bacterium ADurb.Bin118 | reverse complement strand
ATGCACCCGCCCCGCATCTCCGGCAGCCCGATACCGTCGCCACACCCGCTTGGTTTGCCGGTAGCTCAGCCCCAGCACAGCGGCCGCGCCCACCAAGTTGAGTTCGCCCGCTTGCACTCCCGCCATAATGACGGCAAGCCGCCGTTCTTTCGCACCCATCGTTAATGTTCCCATCGTGGCGGCAGTGGCTGCCGCAACCCGCCGTTCCAAGGGGACATTTTTAGCGAGTCCAAGAGGGGACATTCTCAAAGAGTCATGACATGGCGACCTCATGACTTGACAACCAGTTAGAAAACCTTCAGTCTTCTGTCACCATGATCTGGCGACAAATAGGCCAATGCAACTGTCGCTCACTTAACTGTTAGGCCACTTCACACGCCGTGAGTTACATGATGACAGTTTCTGGAGAGTTACCTGCCAAGGCATTTGCTCCAATCGAGTTTTTGCCCATTTCCAAAGGCCAGAAGTATATCGCTGATTTTGAGGCAGAGATTGCATTGGCTGACGGCACTCCTTTGTGGTTTGTCCACGACGGACGGACTGGCACAAGCCACGATTTTGTGAGCGCGGCTCAGAATCACTACTTTGAGCACTATACGATGGAGGACACGCCACTTCTGCGGTTGCTTGAGTCATTGGCAGAGGCAGGCTGTGTTTTTCGTATTTGGTGGGCTTCTGACCAGACGAGTTGGTGTCGGGATATCACTCCATTTAAGAGCATTCAGGAGCTTCGGTTGGGTGTTGCCAAGTTGGTAGCTGAAGGAAAGGATATAGCATTGAGATATGAAGCAGTGGCCTAACCATGCGCGGCAGCGAACCCGGCGGGAGCGGCGCAATGGCAATCATGGCGTCCCGCGTGCCGGGCCGCGGAGCCGGACTCCTTGGCCGTTTTGAGGTTCCGCCCGGGCGAAACGGGACCGCTGCGACACAAATTTTCTACCGCGAGGATATTTCCCTGGGAGGGACGCGTTCCACCGCGTCCCTGAACCACACCGGAGGCAATTGACAAGGTGACAAGATTAGATAAACACCGCACCGCGTGTCCCATGCGCAACCACAAGGTAAAATGCTTTTGAGTTCTTCGGTTTTCGGTTCTATCTGAAATCCACTCCACGTTTCGGCGGTAATTTAGTCAGGGACACGGTGGAACGTGTCCCTCCCCCAGCCGGTGCGCAAACTCCCTGCCGATGGCGGAATCCTCGACGGATCCGGAGAAAGCCAGCCCCGGTGGAAGGGTTGGACAAGTGCTCGCGGTGGTGTTGGGCGGGGCAAGCGGTCACCGGTTGAGGACCGCGCTGACCATGGCTGGCGCTTGCTGTTAGCCCGGACACTGGCAACAAGTGTCTGACGCAGCCCATGGCGGTCGCCACGCATACGATACAGTTCAAAGTAAGGGCGGTGTCCCCTCGGGGGATAGCCGATTTTTCGCGCCGCTGCGGCCCCGCCTCCGGAGGCGGCGCTGCCGCTCCTCTTTGCGCTGGGCGCTCAACCCCTTGAGCTTCACCACCGGGGAGTCACGATGTCCCCAGTCTTTCCCAGTTCGTCCGCGGTTCACAGTTGTCATTTCACCACCGGCCCCCTAGCCTTATTCCGGTGCGATGACCCCAACCCAACAACTGGCGACGCTGGCGGCAACCAACTGTGCCGTCGCCTTCGATAACCTCACGCGCCAGCTTTATGCCACCGACGCCTCGATCTACCAGATTGAACCGGCGGCGGTCGCGTTTCCCCGGGATGGCCGGCAGGCCAGCGCCATCATCCGCGCGGCGGCGGAAGCCGGATTGTCCGTGACCCCCCGCGGCGCGGGCACCGGTCTGGCGGGCGGCGCGCTGGGCGACGGGGTGGTGGTGGATTTTGCCCGGCACAACAACCGCATCGGCAAGTTCGATCGCGAAGCGCGGACGGTGGAGGTCGGGCCGGGCGTGGTGTTGGACCAGCTCAACGCGTTCCTCAAACCGTTCGGGCTTTGTTTTGGTCCGGACGTGGCCACCAGTTCGCGGGCCACCCTGGGCGGCATGATCGCGAGCAATTCCTCCGGCACCCACACCCCGGTCTATGGCACCACCGCCGAGCACGTGCGGGCGCTGGAGATTGTGCTGGCGGATGGGCGCGTCCGCCGGATCGGGCCGGGCGAAGACCCGTTGCGCGCGCAACGCGAATTGGTGGAAGACCTGGTCCAGCTCAACAGCCTGCAAATCCAGGAGCGCATGCCGGAAGGCTTGACCAAGCGCTGGCCGGGGTATGGCTTGGACCGTTTTCTCCGCGATCCCGGCAACCTGAACCACATCCTGTGCGGCAGCGAAGGGACGCTCGCGGGCATTGTCGCCGCCGAACTCAACGTCGTGCCGCTGCCCGCCGAAAAAGGCCTGGGCGTGTTGTTCTTCGATTCCGTCGCCGAGGCCATGCAGGCCACGGTGGCGTTGCTGGATCTGCACCCGGCGGCGATTGAACACATTGACCGCGTGCTGCTCGATCAAACCCGCGGACAGTTGGCCTTCCAAGCGGCGCGCGATCTGCTGGCGCTGGACGCGCAACCGAGCGAGGCGTTGCTGGTGGTGGAGTTTTTTGATCACGTGGCGGACAAACTCGCCCTGCTGGAACAGCGGCGGCTGGGACGGCGGCGCCGGATGGTGACCGCGCCCGCCGACATGGACCGCGTCTGGGCGTTGCGCAAGGCCGGGTTGTCGTTGCTGACCGGGTGCCCGGGCGACGCCAAACCGGTGACCGGCATTGAAGACACCGCCGTGCGCCCGCACCAGTTGCCCGAATACGTGGCGGCGTTGCAGGCGGTAATGGCGAAACTCGGCCTTCAGGCGTCCTATTACGGACACGCGGCCTCCGGTTTGTTGCACGTGCGGCCCGTGCTGGATTTGCACCGGGCGGAGGACGTGCGGCGCTTCCGCCAGGTGGCGGAGGAGGTGTCGGAACTGGTGTTGCAGTTCAAAGGCTCGCTGGCGGCGGAACACGGCGTGGGCATCGCGCGCACCGAGTTCATGGCCCGGCAGCTCAGCGAGGAGTTGTTGACGGCGATGCGGGAGATCAAGCGTTCGTTTGATCCCCATAATCTGTTTAATCCCGGCAAGATCATTCCGGACGAACGGTTCGCGTTGGATACGCACCTGCGGCTGGGCGCGAACTACGCATTAAAATTGCCCTTCGAACCGGTGCTCGCCTTTGCCGCGAAGGACGGCTCCTTCATCCGCAACCTGGAGCAATGCAACGGCTGCGGCGGCTGCCGCAAACTCACGCCCACCATGTGCCCGACCTTCATCGCGACCGGCGAGGAAAGCATGTCCACGCGGGGCCGGGCCAATCTCATCCGCGCGGCGCTGGAGTTGCGCGGCCTCGAAGGCGGCGATCCGCTGCGCGCGGCGGAACTGGACATGGCGTTGAGCAATTGTTTGTCCTGCAAAGCCTGCGCCACGGAGTGTCCGTCCAATGTGAACCTGGCGTTGTTGAAGGCCGAATTGCTGCACGCGCGGTGGCAGCGCGACGGGTTGTCCCTGCCCGCGCGTGTGTTCAGCGCGGTGGACACCTTGGGACGGCTGGGCACGAAGTTCCCCGGGCTGGCCAACGCCTTGTTGGAATGGACCTGGGTGCGCCGCCTGCTCCGGGCCACGCTGGGCATTTCCATGGAACGCGACCTGCCCCCTTACGCGCGCCAGCGGTTTGATCGTTGGTTTGCCGCCCGCGCGGCGCCGGCCTTCAAGCCGCATCGCGGACCGGTCATTTTGTGGGATGACACCTTTGTGCGGTATCACGAACCGGATATTGGCCGGGCGGCGGTTTATGTCCTGGAAACGGCGGGGTTCGAGGTGCGGCTGGCGAACGGGCGCGCGTGCTGCGGCCGGCCCGCCTTCAGCCAAGGCAACCTGACCGCGGCGCAACGGCTGGGCAAACACAACCTCGCGTTGCTGGCGGCGGGGGACCCGGCCGTGCCGATCCTCTTTCTCGAACCCTCGTGTTATTCGATGTTCGTGGAGGATTACCGGGAATTGAAACTGCCGGGGGCGACGGCCGTGGCGCGGCGTTGTTTTCTCTTTGAGCAATTCATCGAAAACCTGCTGGAACGCGAGCCGCACGCCCTCTGGTTCAATCACACCCCCGCCAACGTGCTGATCCACGCGCATTGTCACGCCAAAGCGCTGACCGATACGTCCGGCATGGCGCGGCTGGCGGCCCGGTTGCCGGAACGCCGCGTGACCCTGCTGGATTCCGGATGCTGCGGCATGGCCGGCGCGTTCGGCGCGCTGGAATCGAAATACGAACTCTCCCTGAAAATCGCCGAGCCTTTGCTGGAACAAATCCGGCATCAACCGTTCGGGACCATCGTGGTGGCGTCGGGCACCAGTTGCCGCCAGCAGATCACGCATCAGGTGCCCGTTCGCACCTGGCACATGGCCCAGTTACTGGCAGACGCGTTGCGAAAGTAATCCAGCGGCGGCGATGCGCGCTCCGGTCGCGGCGGCACTCACGCCAGCCCACGGAAAAATCGTTCAGCGGTCGCGCAGGTGGCTACGCTCAATTCGTCCAGGGAAACGCCTTTCACCTGTGCCGCGACCGTCGCTATTTCCCGGACATACGCCGGTTCACATCGTTTGCCGCGATACGGCATCGGCGCCAGGAACGGGCAATCCGTTTCGAGCATGAACCGGTCCAACGGCGTGGCGGCCAGGGTGTCACGAATGTTGCGGCCGTTTTTGAACGTGAGAATGCCAGTGAAACTGACCAGCGACCCCGCTGCCACGACCCGCCGCATCTCTTCCACTCCGTCCGCAAAACAGTGAAACACCCCGCGCACGCGATCCGCGAACGGCTGGAACAGGGCGAATGTTTCCTCGAAAGCGGCGCGTTGATGAATCACACAGTTCAGCCCGGTCTCCGCCGCGACCTTGAGATGCTGCGTAAACAGCGCGGCCTGACGTTGGCGGCTGCGCTCCGCGGCGGCGGGATCGGCCGGCAGACGGTAATAATCAATCCCCGTTTCGCCCAGCCCGACGACCCGCGGATGCCGGGCCAGCTCGCGCAAGGCCTCGGGGAAATCCGCCGGCGCTTCCATCGCCTGATTGGGATGCCACCCCACCACCGCATAAATCTGGGGATGTTGTTCCGCCAAAGCGAGGCACTGCCGGCTGCTGGCGAGGTCCGTGCCGATGGCGATGAGTTTCCGGATGCCCGCCGCCCGCGCGCGTTCCAGGACTTGCGGGAAATCCGCCGCAAAATCCGGATAATCCAGATGTCCGTGGGTGTCGTAAAACGTGGCCATGCTGTGTCTGCCTGTCACGCGCCAGCTTGCCGCCCGCGCCCGGCAACCGCAACCGCCAAAACAAAATCGCGGGAATAATCATTGGCGGACAACGCCGCGCGCGGCATCATCCTCCCACCGCTTCACCCAGCGGCCATAGCATGACGCAATATCTTGATTTGCTCCGGCACGTGTTGGCGCACGGCAAATTCAAATCCGACCGCACCGGCACGGGTTGTTATTCGGTCTTTGGCGCCCAAGCGCGGTTTCCCCTGGCCGAATCCTTTCCCCTGCTCACCACGAAAAAACTGCACGTCAAATCCATCATCCACGAGTTGCTTTGGTTCATCGCGGGCGATACCAACGTGAAATCCCTCCAGGCACACGGGGTGACCATCTGGGATGAATGGGCCGGGCCGGATGGTGACCTGGGGCGCATCTACGGGGCGCAATGGACCGACTGGCGCACGCCCCACGGTTCCATCAACCAGCTTGATTGGGTGGTGCGCGAGCTGCGGCAGAATCCCGACAGCCGCCGGTTGATCGTGACGGCCTGGAATCCCGGCGAGCTGGATCAGATGGCCCTGCCGCCGTGCCACACGCTGTTTCAATTTTACGTGAACGGGGGACAACTGAGCTGCCAGCTTTATCAACGCAGCGCGGACATCTTTTTGGGCGTGCCCTTCAACATCGCCAGCTACGCGCTGTTGACGTTGATGATGGCGCAAGTGTGCGGGCTGGCGCCGGGCGAGTTTGTGCATACCTTTGGCGACCTGCATCTCTATGCCAATCATCAGGAACAAGCCCGGCTTCAACTCAGCCGGGCCCCGCGGCCCCTCCCGACGATGCAATTGAATCCCGCGATTACCCGCCTGGAAGATTTCCGGTACAACGATTTTGAGCTGGTGGATTACACGCCCCACCCGGCCATCAAAGCCCCGGTGGCGGTTTGAATCCGATAAACGAAAAGTGAACACCCCCTTCCAAGCCATTGCCGCCATGGCGCGCAACCGCGTGATCGGGGCGGGGAACCGGCTGCCCTGGCATTTGCCCGAAGATTTCAAATGGTTCAAGCGGATGACCATCGGCCAGGTGATTGTGATGGGGCGCAAGACGTTTGAATCCATCGGCAAGCCGTTGCCCCAGCGGGAAACCATCGTCCTGACGCGCTCCGGCTGGACGCATCCGGGGGTGCGCGTGGCCGCCAGTCTAGCGGAAATCCCGCAATGGGCGGGCGACCGGCGCGTGTTCATTTGCGGCGGAGCGCAGGTATATCAGGAGGCCCTGCCGCACTGTTCGGATCTTTACCTGACGCTGGTCAAACGCGAGGTCGTGGGCGACACGTTCTTTCCCCCCTTCGAGGAGCAGTTTGCGTTGGTCGGCGAACTGATGGACAACCCGGACTTTACGATTCTTCATTACCGCCGCCGCACCCTCCTGTCATCGGCATGACGCCCGACTTTGAACTTTGGCTCGGGCGCCCGGGCCTTTAAGCTCCGCGCGCATGTCGCAGATGTTGAAATCGTCCGCCGCGATGGCGGGCGCCACGCTGACCAGCCGGATTCTCGGCATGGTGCGGGAGATGGTGTATGCGCGGTTCATGGGCGACGGCTGGGTGGCGGGTGCGTTTCAAGTGGCGTTCACCATGCCCAACCTGTTCCGCCGTCTGCTGGGCGAAGGCGCGCTCACGGCGGCGTTTATTCCGATCTTCAAGGAGAAAGAAAAGACCGGGCCTCCGGCCGAGATGTGGCGCGCGGCCAACGCGGTGATTTCCGGCATGATCGTGGCGTGCGCGGTCATCATCGGCTTGGTGCTGCTCGGGGTGTCGCTGGCCCTGGCCTTCGGCGATTTCGAGGCCAAGACCCATCTAATGCTGTCCCTGTTGCGCGTGATGTTTCCCTACATGCTGCTGGTCTGCCTGACGGCGGTGTTCATGGGGATGCTGAACGCGCGCGGTCATTTTTTCATTCCGGCCTTGGGCGCGACCCTGCTGAACGTGGTGCTGATCGCCTCGGTGATTTTTCTGGCGCCGCGCATGGGGCGCGAACTGCACGAGCAGATTTACGCGCTGGCCCTCGGCGTGCTGGTGGCCGGCGTGGCGCAGGCCGCCTTTCAACTGCCGTCCCTGCGGGGGGAAGGATTCCGGTATGCGTGGGTGACACCGTGGCGCGACCCAACGGTGCAGCGCACGGTGCGGCAAATGATTCCGGGCACGATCGGGGTGGCGGCGTTTCACATCAACGTGGTCATCATCCAGAACCTGGGCTTGTGGTTGGATACCCCGCAATCGCCCGTGATCGCGCCCTTCAACTACGCCGTGCGGTTGATGGAATTGCCCCAGGGGGTTTTTGGCATCTCCGTGGCGACCTATCTGCTGCCCACGCTGGCGGGGTTGGCGGCGGAGAAGGATTTTGCGGCGTTTCGCGTCAATCTGCGCCAGGCGCTCAGTCATTTGCTGCTGGTCAATCTGCTGGCGGCCGTGCTGTTGGTGCTGCTGGCCGAGCCGATCATCCGCTTGCTGTTCGAAGGCCGGCGGTTCGGCCCGGACGCCACCCTGCGCGCCGCGTGGGCATTGCAATGCCTGGCGCCCAGTCTCCTGGCGTATTCGTGGGTGAACATTCTGGCCCGCGCCTTCTTTGCGTTGGGCGACACCAAGACGCCCATGAAAATCAGCGTGGTTTGTCTGGGGATCAACCTGGTGTTGGCGGTGGGGTTGGCCCAGTGGTTCCGCCAGGGAGGCTTGGGCATGGCCAACACGCTCAGCTCCGCGTTGAACTGCGGGTTACTATTCTACGCGCTGCGCCGCAAGCTGAAGACACTGGAGTTGGCGCCCTTGCGGGCCAGTCTCGCCGGACTCGCTGCGGCGGGGTTCGCGGCTGGAGTTGTGACGTGGATGATCGGGAGCACTTGGGAACAGGCGTTGGGACACGGGACCGTCGTCTTGCAGTTGGGCGCGGTGTTTGTTCCGGCGGGCGCGGCGGCGTTGGTTTACGGATTGATCGCCTGGATATGCCGCGTGCCGGCGATCACCGAACTGGCCGATTGGGCCCTGGCCCGGCTGCGGCGTCGTTGAAAAATAAAACCGGGAGCGCGCGTTCGGGCTCCCGGCTGGCCTGGCGTCCGGTTGGTCAACCGGCGGAAGCGTATTCCTCGTCGGTAATGAGGTCTATCCCCATCAGGACGTAATCGAGCGGACGGTATTTCATGTCGCGCAAATAATCGCGCAGACGCACCAATTCGCGAAAGCCCAGTTGCATGAGAGCGCGAATGGCCACCTTGCGGTCCCCGTTCAACTCCGCCTCCAATTTTTTCAGCCCGGCGTAGGGCGCGACGTGCAAAATTTCCTGCGCCAGTAATTTGGCCACGTCCACGCCCCGAAAATCCTTGTGGGTCAGCATGGTCAACAGGCCGATGTGCCGTTTCCAGCCGCCGTGGCGCTGGTGCAGCGTGGCCTCGCCGACGATCTTGCCTTTCACGAGCATGACCAAGGTGAGGTTTTGCTCATAATCAATTTTGGCGCACCAGTCGCGCAGCAGCCGTTTATCGCTGAGCGGACGTTTAATGAACAATCGTTCCGCCTCCGGCACCGCCTCAAAAAACTTGCGCAGCCGCGCCTCATCCTGCCGCTGCAAAGGCCGCACGACACATTCCGTCCCGTCCCGCAGGCGGAAGTTTACCGGATATTTGTCCAACGCGAATTCGAGTGACATAAACAACTGGCCTCCATGTCTCCCATTCGGTCGCCCCGCGTCAACAGTAAATTTCCGCCGGCCCCATTTTGGGCGCCGCCCGCCGCCCACCTGGACCGCGCCGACAAACGGTGCGGCATGGACGCGGGCGCGTTCCAAAGCGGCGGCGGCAACCGTCCGCCCGGGCCGCTCGTCACACCTTGTTCATCTGCCGGAGCGCCTCGAAACTGCGCTTCACCGCATCCAACGGGTCCTGGCTGGTTTCATGCTCGACGATGTACCATTCCGTGCCGCCCTGGGTTTCGCAGAATTGAAACACGCCGGGCCAATCCACCTTGTCCTCGCCGATGACCGCTTCCTTGCCGCCGCCGTTGGCTTTCAAATGAATGGTGATGGCGCGCCCGGGATACCGTTTGAGCACCTCAACCGGATCCGCGCCGCCCTCGGCGCAGTTGCTGGTGTCCAGTTGCATGATCACTTCGCGCCGGGTATTGCCAAAGAACAAATCCCACGCGGGCACCCCATCAATCTGCTGAAAGTCATGCGCGTGCGCGTGGTAGCCCACCCACATGCCGGCTGCCTGCGCGGCGGGGACCGCGTCGTTGAATTGTTCCGCTTTGGTCAGCCAATCCTGCCGGGTCTTGCCCTGCATCCAGGGGCAGATGAGATATTTGTTCCCCAGGATCCGGTTGAACTCAATGGTTTCCGCAAGTTTGTCGGCGAGTAGGGTTTCGTAGGGCGTGTGCGTGCCGCAGGCGACGAGGCCGTGATCGTCCAGCATCTGGCGCAGTTCCTGGGCGGTGCGCCCATGATAGCCGGCAAACTCCACGCCGTGATAACCGATCTGCGCAATGGCCGCCAGCGTGCCCGGCAAATCTTGTTTGCACTGCTCGCGCACGGAATAAAGCTGAACCCCGACGGGAATCTTGCGCCCGGCGCGGCCACCCGAGTCCGCGCAACCGGCCGCCAGAGCCAGGGCCGAGACACTCAACGCCGCTTGACCGAGAAATTCGCGGCGGGAAACAGAAGAGGAAAAAACAGGTTTCATGGCTTTCATGTCGTTAGTGAATAGTGATACCCAAACGTTCGGGGCTAGCCTAAAACAATGACGCCCCCGGGTCAAGACACCGCTTCTTCGCGCCCGGCGGAAACCTTGTCAGGCATTATCCCAGTAGCGTAGCCTTGCGCCATGCAGACCGAGGGAACGGGGCAGCGTCACGACCCCCACCAGGAATTGACCGATGTATTGCTCTTGCGCGTGCGTTACAGCGAAACCGATCAGATGGGCACGTTCTACAATTCGCGGGCGCTGGAATGGTTTGAATGCGGGCGCACCGAGTTGATGCGGCGGCGGCTGGGCCGGTCGTACGCCACTTTGGAAGCGGCCGGCGTGTTTCTGCCGTTGGTCGAGGCGCATCTGGAATTCCAAGGCCCGGCCCGATATGACGATTTGCTGCGCATCGAATCCACGGTGTCATGGTCGGGACGCGCGCAGTTGCGGTTTCGGGTCCGGATCACACACGCCGAGACAAACCGGGCAGTTGTCCAAGGATACACGCTGCACGCCTTCGTGGATCGGACGGGCCGTCCCCGCCGCCCCCCGGCGTCATTTCTGGAGTTGATGGCCCAGGCGGCGACCGCCGGGAATGTCCCCGCAACGAAGTCGTAAATCTTGGGTGGCTGACGGCGTCCGATGGAGGACAGGCGCACGCTGTGAAACAGACCGGCTGGCGGGCACTGGTTCGCCGCGCATGATTCGCCAAGTGTTCCCGAATGGAATTGGTAGATCGGCGAGGCGGTTGAGGCCACCGCCCTCGAACGCTCGTTTATCGCGCCAGTTCGCGCCAGAGCAAAGCGCTCATCCGCTGGCCTTTGGCGAATAGATTCAGGTCAAATTTTTCGTTGGGCGAATGCGCGTTGTCATCCGGCAGGGCCAGCCCCAGCAGCAGGGTGTCCGCCTTTAGGATGGCGCGGAACTGATTGACGATGGGAATCGAGCCGCCTTCCCGCAGCAGCACCGGTTCCGCGCCGAACGCCTGACGCAACGCCGCCAGCGCCGCCTGCGCATCCGCACTTTGCGAGGAAACCATGTAGGCTTCCGCTCCGTGACCGCCCTGGATCTCTAATTTCATCGTGGGCGGACAATGCCGTTTCAGAAACGCGACGACGGCTTTCCGCACCCGGACGGGAGACTGATGCGGCACCAGCCGGAGGGTGACTTTGGCGCGGGCCCAGGCCGGCACGATGGTTTTGCTACCCTCGCCCTGATAGCCACTGGTGAGGCCGTTGATTTCAAAGGTTGGCCGCGCGGTGCGCTGTTCATTGGGGGTGAACCCGTATTCCCCGAAGAGTTGCGGCACGCCCAAGAATTTACGGTATTGCTCCCGATTAAACGGCACCCGCGCCATTTGTTTCCGTTCATGCGCCGTGAGCGGAACCACTCCCTCATAAAAGCCGGGGATGGTGACGCGCCCGCGGGAATCATGCACCCGGGCCAGCAACCGGCACAACGCCATGGCCGGATTTTCCACCGACCCGCCAAAGATCCCCGAATGCAGGTCGCGCGCGGGGCCACGCAGGGTGACTTGAAACGAAGTGATGCCGCGCAAGGCATAGGTCAGCGCCGGGAGTTTTGCGCCGGGGATGCCGGTGTCCGAAACCACCACGGCATCGCAACGCAAATCGGCGCGGTGCGCCTGGAGAAAGCCCGCGAGACTCGGGCTGCCCACTTCCTCCTCACCTTCGATGACGAACGTAAGATCCACGGGCAATTCGGTGCCCGTTTGGAGATAGGCCTCGATGGCTTTCAAATGCGCAAAGTTCTGCCCCTTGTTGTCACTGGCGCCGCGGCCAAACAGGGAGTGACCGCGAAGGGTCGGCTCGAACGGTGGGGTTTTCCATAATTCAAAGGGCTCCGGCGGCTGAACATCGTAATGGCCATACACTAGGAAATGACGACGGCCTTTGCGGCGCGGCGTCCGGGCCAGCACGATGGGGTGACGCTCCGTCGGGCACACCCGCGCGTCCAAACCGATCCGGCGACAGTGGTCGGCAACCCATTGCGCGCAGGCGCGCATATCGGCTTGGTGATCCGGTTGCGCGGAAATACTGGCGAACCGGACGTAATCACAAAGCTCCTGGACAAAGCGTTTTTGGTTGGCCTGGAGATAATCCAAAACGGCGTTCATGCGGGGATGCTTGGCGAAAGGCGACGCGAGGTCAAACGGACTTTTTACGACGGCGAGCCCGCAGGCAAAACGAGAGACTGCCCCGCCCTCTTGCGGCGAGTGCCGATGGGGAGTCAGACAAAATTCCGGCTCGCCTTTTTAAGCCCGGGCTTTATGCTGCGGGCAACATGAACTGCCGCATCCGTTGTTCAGCACCAACCCAAAATCGGGAGGAGGAGGCCGAGGAAGACTTGGATCTTGAGGTCGCGTCCGCTCCGGCGGTTTCCTGTCCGGATCGGTTCGAAGCAGAATTTTTTTCTGGGCCGCGCTGTGCTTAGTATATCGCCCTCCTGCTGTTTCAAGACATGCTCAAGAAGTTTTGGTCCAAGGAGAAAAAGGAAACCCGCCGTTTTTATCTGCTGCCGGGCATGGGGGGGCGCGCTTATTACCGCAAGCAGCGCCGCATTCGCATCATCGCCGTCGTCGTGGGATTGCTGGTGTCCGCTTTATTTGCGCTGGCGATGTATTTCATGAATAATCAACGGCCTCGGTGACTTTTTCCCGCCAGCTTGGCACGGGCGGTCCGCACAACAAAGGAGGCCCACCCCTGCCCTGCACGCGGAGTGGCCCATGCTTCGAGGCCGGCAATAAACCCGAAATTCGCTTTTCCATGCGGGAGAGACCGATTACGGTGACGACACAGCGCAGGACCGGACGCCCCGGTTCGGCGTCTGGATGACGGATGACGGTATGAAGTTGCTGGTTTTTGCGCACACACCACCGCCCCATCATGGGCAGAGCTACATGGTGCAACTGCTGCTGGATGGTTTTGGCGGCGACTGCCGTCGGGGCGGACGCCCGTCCCCGCATGGGATCGAGTGTTACCACGTCAACGCCCGCTTCTCCAAACATCTCGAAGACATTGGCAATTTTCGGCTGACAAAGCTGATCCTGCTGCTGGAATACTGCCTGGCGGCAATCTTTGTTCGCTTCCGTCACGGCGTCCGAAATTTCTACTATGTGCCCGCACCGGGTAAAAAATCAGCTCTTTGGCGCGATTGGCTGGTGATGGCCCTCTGCCGGCCTTTTTTTACGCGAATCATTTTGCACTGGCACGCCGCCGGTCTGGCTAAATGGTTGGAAACCGAACAGCGGATCAGCGTGCGCGCACTCACCTACCGGCTGATGAAGTCAGTAGATTTGAGCATCGTCCTGTCCCGCTATAACTTGCTGGATGCCGAGAAACTACTGGCCCGACAAGTCCGGGTGATTGGGAACGGCATCCCGGACCCCTGTCCTGGGTACGAGCAGGAAATATGGCCCCGTCGACAAGCACGAGCTGCTGCACGAAGCAAATTACTAGCTGGGAAACAGCTCACGGCCGCAGACCGACAACAGACGGGAGAAGATCCGCAACTACTACGCGTCTTATTCTTAGCACATTGCACTCGGGAAAAAGGGCTGTTCGATACTCTAGAAGCCGTGGCCTTGGCTAATGCTCGACTGGCAGCCATTCGCTCTCCGGTGCGGGTCCACTTGACTGTGGCTGGCAGCTTTCTGAGCCCCTTAGAACAATTAGAATTCGAGCAGCGTATAACACAATCCGACCTGCAACTCTCGCCGGGGACTGGAGTAGTCACCTCCTCCTCGCCATCGCAAAGCTGCGTCTGTTATGTCGGATTCGTAACGGGCTCGGAAAAACACCGGACCTTCACTCAGAGTGACTGTTTCTGTTTTCCGACTTATTACTATGCCGAGAGCTTTGGTTTGGTCATCTTGGAAGCCATGGCCTATGGCTTGCCCATTGTAGCCAGCCGCTGGCGCTCAATCCCGGAATTATTGCCGCCCGATTTTCCGGGGCTCGTCCCCCCGTGCAATCCTGCTGCGGTAGCGACCGCACTCGTAGATTTGGCAACTACCCCTTCCACCGATACCTTGCGCACTCATTTCTTGGAGCACTATAGCTTAGAACAATATCTCAACAATTTGGCTACTGCCATACGCGCCTTGGAAACTTAACAGTTTATTTTTCAGCCAGCAGAAACGGCACGCAGGTCAGGCTCAGACCCACCGCTTCGTAGCGGTAACCCCATGGATGCCCCTGCTGGGTGGCGGCCCGACAAGCCCCCTCCCTGGCGGGCGAAGCCGTGCCGGCCGTAGTGCATCTCGTCCTGCACCCACAACCGCACCGGACGATCCTTGGGCAGCACCAACGCAGCCAGTTGGACGGGTAGCGTTTCATGAAATCGTGGTGCGGCGGCGGGGTCGTTTTTGACGTGGCATTGCCGCGGAACCCGCAACCATACGCCGGCTTTTCCCAAATGATTATACAAGCGGTTCGGCACATCCACGTAGCCGATGCAGAAAGAGGATTTAAATATCTTAGATGGCTTCGTCATTTTATCGGCATGGCTGACAGAGATGCGACCCTGCGTTTTATGTTCGCCGATATGGCCTCTGTTCCACCGGAAATGTACAATAATATTTTTAAAAATCATAAAGTTGGAATGTCTTATGCAGATTTACCAAGTGTGACATCAAAAGCATCAATCATGAATCAGAGTGGTTTATCTTATCTCACTCGAATGTGCCTTGATGATACGAAACATTTTCTTACGGATCACAACCTAAATTATTCTGATAAAGCGACTATGGCAGCGAGTGTCGAAGGAAGACCACCGCTTATTGATCATCGCATTGTCGAATTTATGTTTTCACTTCCACCAAACCAGAGAATAAGATACTGGAAGCAAAAATATCTTCTAAAGAAAAGCGCAGAAGGATTACTACCAAAGCAAATCATTAATCGACCCAAAGCGCCTTTTGGCGCTCCTTTGCGCGCATGGATTAGAAGAGACTTGAAGGAAATGGTTGATGACGTACTCAGCCCTTCTGCATTAAAAAATCGTGGCTTATATAATTCTGCTTCAGTTAGCAAGTTGATTAAGTCAGACAGAGAGGGAAAAGAAGATAACGCTTTGCTTATCTGGTCAATGCTTACGCGTGAAATGTGGTTCCGTACATTTATCGATCATCCTTATAAGGGGATATAGCGCTATGCAACAACTTACTCAGAAATTGAAAGACGGAAACATGCAAGTGATAGAAGTACCCACGCCGGTGTTGGGGCGGGGTATGATTCTTGTCCGCAATTATTTTTCTTTAATAAGCGCCGGCACCGAAAGCAGTACAGTAACCGCCGCCCGGAAAAGCCTGATTGGAAAAGCTAAAGAACGTCCTCAACAGGTGAAACAGGCCATTGATGTTTTGCTTCAGCAGGGGCCTGTACAAACTTATCGGGCAGTAATGAAGAAACTCGATGCTTGGTCGCCACTGGGGTATAGCTGTGCCGGTGAAGTGATAGGTGTGGCACCGGATGTATCGGAACTTTCAATCGGTGATTATGTTGCTTGTGGCGGACTGACCGCAGCACATGCGGAAGTTGTTGCTGTGCCGGTTAATCTCTGTGTGAAACTAAAGATACGTGAAAAGATAAATGTGAAGTGTGAAAGGTTAAAAAATATCGATGAACATTTGAAGGCGGCGGCTTACAATACCCTTGGGGCAATAGCGATGCAGGGCGCGCGTCAGGTGGATTTACGTCTGGGCGAATCCTGCGCGGTGATTGGACTGGGCCTTATCGGTCAATTGACAGCATTGCTTTTAAAAGCAGGTGGAATTCGCGTTGTTGGTATAGATGTTGATGGTCAAGTTGTGGCTATTGCCGGGCAACACGGTGCGGATTTAGCGCTCGCGCGGGATGCCGCAGAGATTGAAGAACGGATTGCTTCTTTTACTGGTGGCCTGGGTGTTGATGGGGTCATCATTACAGCGGGCACTGATAGCCTTGACCCAGTCAATTTTGCCGGTCAGATCTGCC
>MWDV01000198.1 GCA_002070715.1 Verrucomicrobia bacterium ADurb.Bin118 | reverse complement strand
CGCGGATGATACCGTTCTCAACGATCCGCGTTCCGGGTATTGGCTCGCGCAAACGGCTGATGTCGGGGTTTGGTGGTGTGAAAGCGGATGGAAAGTCGGGCGCGACCGCCCGGTGCCGGCGCCGACGAAGGGGAAACCATCGCCCGTCAAGGTCGCGGCGGCGCGCGGCGAATACGAAGCGGTGCAGGTGGTATTGCACCCGGAACGCGACGGGGAGTTGTTGGCGGCGGAACTGAGTCTGCTGAAGCGGCGCTGGGGGCGTCCCGCGGCAATCACCTGCACGATTGATGAAGTGGCTTACGTGGAGGTCACGAAGCCGACGGATAAAACCTGCGTGACGGGTTGGTATCCGGACCCGTTGCCGCCGCTGCGAACGCCATTGGCATTGCGCGCCGGACAAAATCAACCGCTGTGGCTGACGTTTCACGTCGGACGCGAGGTGAAGGCCGGCGATTACTCGGCCAAGTTGAAACTGCGGACCAGCAATGGTGAATCATCTGTTCCCGTCACAGTGCAGGTGTTTGACTTCACGCTGCCGGAGGAATCGCATCTGCGCAGCGCGCTGGGCATGGGCAGCAGCGTCATCAATCGGTATCACCGGCTCACCGAGCAGGCGGACAAGGAACTGGTCTATGACAAGTATCTGCAAAATTTTGCCGCCCACCGGATCAGTCCGTATTCCTTTTTCGCGTATGCGCCGATGGACATTCGCTTCCACGGCGAGGGCGCGGACAAACGGGCGCAGGTGGATTTCACGCGGTTTGATCGCGCGGCGGCCAAGTGGCTGGACGAGTATCACTTCAACTCGTTCCGGTTACCGTTGCGCGGCATGGGCGGTGGGACGTTTCACAGCCGGCATCTGGGTGAGTTGGAAGGATTCAAAGAAGGCACGCCCGAACACGCGCGGTTGTTTCACGACTACCTGAGTCAGATCGAACGGCACTTGCGCGAACGCGGCTGGTTGGACCGGGCTTACACCTACTGGTTCGATGAACCAGACCCGAAGGATTACGAGTTCGTCACTGACGGCATGCGCCGCATCAAAACCGCCGCGCCCGGCATCCGACGCATGTTGACCGAGCAACCCGAACCGGCACTCATGGGCAACGTGGACATCTGGTGCGCGCTGACGCCGGAGTGGACGCCGGAAAAGGTCGCCGCGCGCCGCGCCGCCGGCGAGGAGGTTTGGTGGTACATCTGCACCGGACCGAAAGCGCCTTACGTCACGGAATTCATTGATCATGCGGGGACGGAATTGCGCTTGTGGCCGTGGCAATCCTGGCAATACGGCGTGCAGGGAATTTTGATTTGGGAAACGGTTTATTGGACCAGTGCGACGGCGTATCCCGATCCGGAATTGCAGGATCCGTGGCAGGACCCGATGAGCTGGCAGGTGGGCTACGGACTGGAGCGCGGGAAAAAATCGCCCTGGGGCAACGGCGACGGACGTTTTCTTTATCCGCCGCGGCGACCGTTGAGCGACACGTCGCCGAATCTGGACGGCCCGATCAATTCGCTGCGCTGGGAAAATTTGCGCGACGGCATGGAAGACTATGAATACTTCTGGCTGCTGCAACGCGAAGTCGAACGCGTGGCGACGGTCAAAGGGGAGTCGCCGCTGGTGCAGGAGGCCCGCGCGTTGCTGAAAGTGCCGTCGGAAGTGTCACAAGACCTCACGCACTTCACCACCGACCCGCGCCTCATGCTCCAACACCGTGAACGCGTGGCGCGAATGATCGAACAGCTCGGCAAAGTGCGTTGAATGAGACCCGCATCGCGGAAACACCTCATGAATTCCGATTGTCTTCGAACGCCAACAAGCCGCACTCGATTCGATTGCGCCCGAGGCCATGAGACAACGGATGCAAACGGCGCGCAACGCGGGCGCATGGCCGAGCTGGCGGAGCAGGCGATCGTCATTAACGACACGCATTATGGCCGGGTGGAAGACGTGCAAATGGGTATTTGCCATCTGCTTTACTACGCTTTCATGGAACATCCCGATTAGGCCAAATGAACACCACGGCCATGAGTGATTTTACCGGACGGGTGGAGTTCACCGCGGGTTTTCAGCCGCGCCCGCAAATCAGTCACGTGTTGTTTGACTTCGACGGGACGTTGTCGCTCATTCGCGAAGGCTGGCCTGAGGTCATGGTGCCGATGTTTGTCGAGATGCTGCCGGCGCGACCCAACGAAACCGAAGCCGCACGACGTCAGCTTTGCTTCGAGGACATAATGCGGCTGAACGGCAAGCAGACGATTTATCAGATGATGCAGCTGGCCGAGCGCATCAAGGAGCGGGGCGGCACGCCGCGGGATCCCTTGTGGTACAAACACGAATACTTGCGCCGACTGGACGAGCGGATTCGGCATCGAACGGATGCTCTACGTCAAGGAACGACCAAGCCTGACGATTTGCTGGTGCATGGCGCGCGCGGGTTGTTGGAGGAATTGCGGCGACGCGGTTTGCCTCTTTATCTCGCCAGCGGCACGGATGAGCAGTTTGTCAAACAGGAGGCGGAGTTGTTGGATTTGACCCGCTACTTCGAACCGCACATTTACGGCGCGCTGGATAATTACAAACAGTTTTCAAAAAAAATGGTGATCGAGCGCATCCTGCGCGAGAACCAGATCGCGGGCGCGCAATTGCTTTCTTTTGGCGACGGCTACGTGGAGATTCAGAACACCAAGGAAGTCGGCGGGCTGGCGGTCGCCGTGGCGAGCGACGAAGCGCACAACGGCTCGGGGCGGTTTGACGAATGGAAGCGTCAACGCCTGCTGGGCGTGGGCGCGGATGTGGTCATCCCGGATTTTCGCGATGCGCGGGCGCTCCTGTCGCGCATTCTGGACAGCGGACGCTGATGAACGCCGAGCGCTTCGCCACCATCACCGGGCAGTATCCGAAATTGCGGATCGCCGTGGTGGGCGATTTTTGCCTGGACCGTTATCTCGAGATTGATCCGGCCAAGGCGGAAACTTCCATCGAGACCGGCTTGCCGGTGTATAACGTCGTCAACGTCCGCGCGCAACCCGGTGGCGCAGGGACGGTGCTGAACAACCTGGTCGCCCTCGGTGTCGGTGAGATTTTTCCCGTGGGATTTATCGGCGATGACGGCGAAGGCTACGAACTGCGTCGGGCGTTGGCCGCGCTGCCGGGAGTGCGGTTGGATTACCTGCTGCAAACTTCCGCGCGGCGGACGTTCACCTATTGTAAACCGCTGATCGTTCAAGCCAACCAACCGCCGCGCGAGTTGAATCGGCTCGATCAAAAAAACTGGACGCCCACCCCGTCGGAAGTCGTGACGCAACTGAGCGCGCATCTGCAGAGGGTGGCTGATCGAGTGGACGGAATGGTGGTGCTGGGGCAGGAAGATGATCAAGCCACCGGAGTGGTCACGCCCGCGTTGCTGGAGACACTGGGAAAGGTCGTCAAAGCGAAACCGCAACAAATGATTTTGGCTGACAGCCGTCGCAGCCTGCGCAATTTCCCTCGGTCCATCTTCAAGATGAACGCCGCGGAACTATCCGCCCTAACGGGCATGGCAACCAATATTTCACTCAAAGCCATCGGCGCCGCGGCAGTGCGGCTCGCGCAACAAAATCAGCGTCCGGTGTTCGTCACTTTGTCCGAACGCGGAATTTTAGGCGCAACGCCCGATGGGCAAATCGAGCATTTGCCAGCGCTACCGTTGCGCGGAGAGATTGATATTGTGGGCGCCGGGGATTCCGTTTCCGCAAATCTGCTGGCCGCCTTGTTGAGTGGCGCGACCCTTCGCGAAGCGCTGACGTTGGCCAATGCCGCCAGTTCCATTGTCATTCATCAGCTCGGAACGACCGGCACCGCCAACGTGGCACAGTTGCAGGATCTGGTGTTGGCTGAATCGGCTAAAGCCACGGATTAGCGATGAAGTTGGCGGGGTAAGGTTGGGCCAGCGCGAGTGCTATTTTGTGGACGTCGCAGATTCCGTCGCGACCGCGCGCAGACTCAACCGGCGTATTTGCAGTTCCACATCAAAAATTCCCGGCACTTCCCAGCCGACGACGATGACGGTGAGCCGATAATCCGCTTCATCGCGCGACCCGGCCATGTAACCGCGTTCCCAGCCCGCTTTGAGACCCTCGCGCAGCAACGGCAACAGGTCGCGATCGTAAGTCACCCATTGACCGTCGTGCGTGCTTTCCTTGGTGAACACTTCCGAGCTGACGGTGTTGATGAACATCTTGGTGTCGCCAAAATCCTGCGCCCGATACATGGGTACGATGCGCTCGCGGCTGTCATACAGCGGAATGCCAAACCAGTAATACTGGCCGAACCCGGGTGAGGCGCGGTTCCGATTCGCGACGGTCAGGTAGATGATGTATTGCGCGGCGTGCAAGCCCGGATCGTAATTCTGACGGCGGACGAGCTGGGAATGCGTCAAGCGCGCTTCCACGTGAAACGG
>MWDV01000197.1 GCA_002070715.1 Verrucomicrobia bacterium ADurb.Bin118 | reverse complement strand
CTCGCCGCCCTCGAGCGCCGCCGCCGCGTCGTAGAACGTCACGTATTTGCCGCTGTCCGCCGTCAGCACCTGCGCCACGCCGAGCACGCCCGGCGCCGCCTTCACCGCCGCAGAGGCCGGCCCGATGTTGTCCTCGCCGTAGTTCCAGACCTCACAGGTCAGCAGCCTGTTGTTGTCAACGTCCCCGCCAGGGACCTGCCCGTCTACCGCGCCGACGTTGACCTCAATCCTCCCCGATTTGCTGTACAAGTCAAGAGGCATCACCCCCGTTAACGAATCCCTGAAGTTTGCCATATCCCAAATTCCCTAAAACAATGCGGGGGCGGGCCGAAAGGAGAAAACCCGCCCCCGCACCTGCCGTCGCCGTGCGTGGGAGAAAATCAAAGTTTCAATCCTCACCGGCCCCGAAGGGCCGATGCAACATCTACACAACAGAATACTGAACCGGACGCACAAACACACCCGCAGGAACCAAACCAACACCACCAAACGCCAACACCAACGCATCAGCTATGTCCGGAGAAGGCAACTTCCGACGCTTCATGTCAGACTTCCGCTCCAACGCTATCTTCCCCGTGCTCGTTATGCTGTGACGACGAGCACTCAACTGCGCAACCAGTTCACCATTGTCAGGTAAACCTATCTCACCAGAACGCAGCCGCTCACGCAACGCGCCCCACAAAACACCCGCCTGGTTCAGGTAATGACCGTCCCCAGAACCACCAAAGTTCACAGGTACAACCTGAACTCCACTCAACTGCTCACGCAATCGGTCAACTACACCACCACCCAACCCAGTGTCGTCAACCCGCACCGTCCGAACACCGCGCTCATCACATAACTGAATCACACGCCCCGCCGTCTGCATCAAATCCCAACCACTCTGACGCTCTATCAACGTCACCTTGTCCCCACAACGCAACACAAACACCGTCTCATCAGCACCAAAACGAGCAACGTCAACACCCAACTCAACAGGCTCGCCAGCAGGCAACTCATGCCAACGCTGAACCGCTAACTCAATCTCAGACAACCGAAGAAAACTCTCACTCAACTCCTTGGGAAACTCTCCCAATACACGCACCCGATACACGTCACTGTCCAAACCCCACTTCTCAGCCATCTCCACAGCATACGACTGACTCACACGAGGACTGTCCATGCTCGATACAGCAAAACACTCCCAACGACCACGACTCCGAGTGTGACTGTCAAAGAAATATCCCTCCCCACGAGTCGGGTTCCCAGCCATAATGCACTGACTGCCCTCCGTCGTCAACGCACCATCTACCGTCATCATGATCTCATCCCGTATCCCACTAGCCTCGTCAACCACATACAACAACCGAGGCGCATGAAACCCAGCAAGGTTCTCAGGAGTCCGAGCCGTCCGAGCCACAGCAAACCAACTCTCCTCATGACCACGTATCGCTATCTTCGTCTGAGTGAACAACATATGCGGCGCTAACTCACTCCGCTTCAACCAACGACCAGCCTCCGCCCACAACACATCCCACAACTGATGCTCAGTCGGAGCCGTGCAAGGAACCTTCGCATGAGGCCAACAACTCAACGCCCACAACATACACCAACTCAATAACGCACTCTTACCAACACCATGACCACTCCGTATGCTCACGTTCGAACCAGACGCCAACGCACGCAACGCCAAACACTGCCACGCATCAGGACGGACCCCAAGCAAGACCTCGCAAAAACCAATCGGATCCTCACGAAACTCCAATAACCGCGCCGCCGCACGGTCAACACTCGAAGGACGACCACGACGGTCTAACCCTGTCTTACCCATACCCAAAAACCCCCATACGCGCGTTTTTTACCCCACACACAATAACCCAACACCAATCCGAACACAAATCAATACACAGCCGCCCGCTTCCAAATAACCCGGCCATGTAGGGAATGAGGTGATTTACGCAGACGCATCGCGAAGGGGGAAGGTGGGGGTGGGGTAGCAAGCGGGGTGGGAGTCTTGCGGCTAGTGTCACAAGCATCAGGCAGTCTTGTGTACGGGGCGAAAGGGTAATGCCCGAATAACGCGCCAGGAACCCCGTACAGCGCACACACCCCGTAAACGACTACTTATCCCAGAATTGCGCCGGGCGCGCCAGAATCGCCTGCTATGGCCCTTCCTGCGTATCTGTAGAAGTGACTGCTTCCGGCAGCTCGCCGAGAACTTCTCCTTCAATCATATCGCCCCGGGCCGCGTCAACACGGAGTAAAGCGTCAAACAACCCCTGCCCGCGCGAAGTGACGTCCACTTGATCGGCCCGGGCCCAGCGGTCCTTGTGTTTCCGTTCGAGGAACCAAGCGGCCGCTTGCCAGTTTTGTTCGCCAGCATCTACGACCCGCTTTGCCTGCTTCGCCTCTACTTCCGCCTCTGCATTTTCGATTGCGTGCAGTAGTGCCCGATAGCGTGGCGCATACGGTGAAGTACAATCGGGATCTAATGCTTTTGCTATCCAATCGCGAAAGGTTGCATCAGGGACCCCACAGACCTTCGCTGCGGTTGCCGCGTGGACGCCCGAACTCAACATGCAGGCAATAATCGCGGCGTGCACCTCCTGCGTCAGAGTCGCGGTACCGCCTGCACCCGCTCGCTTTTTTTCGCGCTCCCGCACAGACAGGGGAAGGCGCCTTCTTCCGTTCGGCCCTGGCTTTGGCAGCAACGGGGCTGTATTTTCGGGTTTATCCATATTGACTCTTTCTCGCAATTAGAGGAAACCCGCCGAAAATAGTGCGCACTATTTTCGGCTATTCTATTGACACTAACCAAGGTTACTGATACTATGTAATCACAACATACCCCGCAGGGAGATTGCGAGTAAGAGTCAATAAGGAACCTGGCGGGGATATCTAATCCGGTTATCCGGAGATTGGAGATTGGAATGAAGATAGTTGTTAGCCCGAAGAATCTGCTTGCCGCGGTGAATCGCACTTTCCCGAACAAAGATTCGGTGCTTGAGTTGCGGGCGGGGATTGATTGCACTGTTTCCGGATTTGGAACGGAAGCGTGTTCGAGGTTCCGCACAAGCGAAACACTTCCTGGCGCGTACTCTGTAGATTCGGGTTCCGTATTCGTGAACGCGCGGGCATTGTCGAGTGCGCTTCGTGCGCTTGACAAGAGCGCGGATACAATCATTGAAGATTCCGATCGGGGAGGGATTCGGGTATCGCAGGGTTCCATAGCCTCTACGTTCCCATGTGTTGACGCGCCATTCGAACGGGTTGCTCCCTTCACGGGCGAAGAGGCTGCAACAGCGGCGCTTCTGTATCGGGGTTCCGATGTTTCGGGGTTCCGGGCGGTCCTGGATAAGGCTATGAGCTTCACGAGCAGCGACGAGCTTCGGCGCGCTTTGATGGGAGTTTTCTTTTCCGTTCCGGAGGAGGGTCCCTGTTCGCTGATCGCAACGGATACGCATATCTTGTGCGATTTGCCGCTGATAGATTGGGGAGAACACGATAGCGCGGGCGCCTTTCCGGCAGTCAGTTCGAAAGCGCCGGATACGCATGGGGTTTTGTTGCCGTATCCGTTCGTGCGGCGTTTGCAGAAGGTCCTTGCGGG
>MWDV01000196.1 GCA_002070715.1 Verrucomicrobia bacterium ADurb.Bin118 | reverse complement strand
AACGTCCATCCTCGCCGCCAATCCAAATTCGTTGAACGATAGGAACCCTTCGAGTTTTCGTCCGCGAAAATTCCGCCGGGAAGAAGAGCCTTAATCCGTCTCCATGATTAAGACGGCCAAGCGCAGGGAACGCAGGCCATCGTGATCAAACTGGCCGTTGTCAGTCGGGTAATTCACCACTCCGTCGAAAGGCGGCTGGCCGATCCACATGGTGGAGGATCCCCCACCGTCGAGTTCGAGGGCGTCGCGGCAGCCCATGAACAACATCAATTCCGCCATCTCCTGCAAGGTCATGCCCTCCGCAATGCCCGGAAAACGGCCGGCCACCGTCACCAGCACCGCGATCCGATGATTGGTGATGCCGATGGCGGTACGCGGATTTCGATTGAAGGTCAAGTCATGCAAACCACTGTGCGAGAGGTACGCCCCGCGCGTCGTGGCCGGCACCACCAACGGATGGACCGCACCGGCCCGCACCAATTGGCTGCCGCCCGCCATGGCCTGCACCATGCCCGGCCAGTTCGTCGGCCAACGCGCGCCCACTTCCCAACCTTCCGCGCCGCGCGAGGCAAAGTGCCACTCCCCGGCGGCGTCAATTCCCACGGCATTGCGCCCATGCGCTTCGTAGAGTTCGTGGAAATCGGGATCGTTGACGAAAGGCCAGACAATCCCGCGAAAAATCATGATGCCGTAACCCACTTCGGAAAACGTGCGGGCGGTGCCGAACCCGCCGTTGATAGCCGCGACCGCGCCGGCATGTTCGGCCAGCACCGGCACGGTAACGCGGGAAAGCCCCCAGACATCCATCGCGGTCAGTTCGAGACGCAAGCCGGGGTGGTCGAGGTCGAGCGCCAGCACGTTCACCACCTGTGGACTGCCCAACAAATTGGTCAACTGCCGTTCGTAATACACGAGTCCGGCGCGGACCTCCTGCGGCTGCCAGCCGGTGGCTTCGAGGGTGGCGAGCCGCGGTCGCGACGGTCCCGGCGCGGGATAATGCAATCGGAAAAACCGCTGCTGGCCATCGAGGGGCACGGTCAGCCGCCATTGGCCGTTGGTGCGCTCTAGCGGCAAGGGCAGCGGCTGCCATTCCTGCAAATCGAGGGAGACCTGTGGCACCAACCCATCGGTGTAGGCTTCGGGCCAACTGAGCCGGAGATTCTGACCGTCGCGTTCGGTGGTCAGGCAGGCATCGCCGACCGGCGCGGGTTGCGTTGGCGTCACTGCGTCAAAGCGGGTGCCGAGACGCAACTCATCGAAATCCGTGGAGTAACGCCCAGCCACGCTCAACTGGTCAAAGGCGACCGGTGCAAAATCCCATTCAATGATCGGCGCGGGCAGCGCCTTTTCATGAACCAGATTGTGCGGGTTGAGCCAAACCGCGAGCCGGGCGGGATCGCCAGGCGTTGGCGGATATGCCAACCGGGCCAGGAACAAGGTCGGGACGTCCATGGGCAATCCCAAGTCGGCCGATGGCGCACCACCGCCACTGTTCAACACCTGCACTCCCCATTGCCCGGAGGAGACGGGGGTGACGTTGCCGAGACGGATGGCGTTGCCGTCGGCGTTGGCGAGTTCCACGAAGGCGTAGCGTGAGGTGCCGGCCAGCCCGTGGGCTTGCGCCAGAAAACTCATCCACAGCGTGTTTCCGCATCCGCCCACAGGGGACGCCAGGCGCCGGACTTCGCGCGAATGGTTGCCGAAGGCCGTGCGCAGTTGGTGTCCCCGGGTGACCAGATGGTTGCCGAATCCGTCACTGTAGGCCAGCGGGGCCAGGCGCGCGCCAAGCGAATTTCCGTAAGTGACCCCCGCACCGTAATCTCCGGGACCAACTGGGATGCCGGAAAAGTAATTTCCGGTGGTGGTCCACGGACCGGCGAAACCCACCCCGCCATTTAATCCATCTATGCCCTCGCCCGGAATGGCGGCGCTGACAAACCCCTGCCGGCGCTCGTAATTGAAGTCTTCATAAATCAGCAACTGCGCCAGACCCGGGATGGCGGCCAGCACCAAACACAACAAGATGAACCGGGCCCTGATGATCGGACCGGACCTGAAAGTGGGATTCATTGGGCCGTCGCTTTCAGCACCGCGAAGACAGGCCGGTGATCCGAAGTTACGGCATCGTCCAGCACGTACGTCTGGATGATCCGCCACCGGCTTGCGGGACGGGCGAAGATGTAATCAATGCGAATCCTCGGCTGATCAGCCTTGAACGTCGCGGCGGAGTTCACCGCCCCGACATCCCGCCAGTGAGGCAACAGACGTTGCAATTCCTCCGATTCCGGGGTTGCGTTGAAGTCGCCGGTGAGGATGGCCAGGGCGTCCGGACTCTGGGTTTGCAACCATTGATTGATGAATTCAATTTGGGCGAGGCGATCGGCGGGACTGACGCCGTGACTGAGGTGGGTGCTCAGGAACATCAAATCGGGAATTCCAGAAGGCGGCTGCACACGGTTGATTTGCAAAATCCGGGCGCCGAATTCGGGGCTCCCCGGCAAGGGCAACACTTCATTGGTCAACGGCCATTTCGAAAGCACCGCCTGCCCAAACTCGCCGCCCTGATAATCCCGGCACTTGCCGAAATAGTATGTCATCCCCGTCAACCGCGCGAGCTCCGCCACTTGATCTACACCTGCGGAGCGGCGCGTGGCCCGGTCAATTTCCAAAACGGCCACCAAATCCGGTTGCACCGACTTGATCACCCGGGCGGTGCGCTCCAGATCAATGCGGCCGTCCATCCCGCGCCCGTGACGAATGTTGTAACACAACACCCGCACCTGCCCGACTTTGGCCGATGGGGATGCGCATCCGGACAAAATGAGGGCCGCCCCGAGCAGAAACGCGGCGCGGAAAATTGATTTTATGTCACCCATCCAAAACCGCGGTCCCCATCGCGTGAACGGCCCCATCAAAGAGCGGGTGGGGCGACGAAAACTACGGGCCGGTGGCGATGCGTGCTGACGCGTCATGGTGGGCTCGTGTCCGACTTAATTACCCGGATTGGCAAAAATGATCAAACTCGCGCCTACCGGGCGTTCGGTGCCGGGCCGGCCTTTGACGCCGACGGGGCGATTGAGCAGCCGGGGTATCGGATCGGCAATTGCCAGCGTGGTGGAGCCGCCCCCGTCCCAATTCACGGCTTCAACCACTCCCTCTTTGATCAGAAGATCAGCCAGTTCGGGACAGGTGACACCGAGGCTGTGGCCGGGATTACGCCCGTCCACCACCACAATGACGAGAAACCCGGGGCCGTAGCCGATCCCGGTCCGGGGATGCGGTTCGTCGTTCTTGGGATAGGAAGTTATGTCCATGGTGTTGGTGCCGGAGCGCACAAGGCGGTGCGATCCACTGATGGCATTGTAAAAGTGCCCGGAAATATCGTCATCGGGGAGTTCCGGATAATTGCTCAAATACCGGCCCAGAAGCCCCAAGGCCACCTCCCACGTCTGGCGATGCTCCATATCGGTGAGCACGGAGCGGTAGCGGTCATTGGGAATCACCTCCTGCTTGTCGAGGATGGAGGGAACATTGTCTTTGGAAAGGTTGAAAGCCGGGAACGGAATGGCGATGTCTTCCCAGGCCGAATAGAGTTCGCCTTCGCTGGCGGCAATCCCCTCAATGTAACAGTGGGGCGGGTAGATGCCGGTCTTGGGGCTGAAGGTGAAGAAGGCGCCGTTGACCGCCAGGCAGGCGGCGGCGTCCCGCGCTTTTTCCTTGGCGAGCGAATCCCGCACCGTGGTCAGCCGGCTCTCCCCGGGCCGTGATGATTCTGTGACCTTGAACCGGATTCCCGGCGCCCGGAGATCCACCCGGACCACGTGGACATCAATCTGCCGGGGCTCGGTCAGTCTTTCATGCCGCAGGGTAATGCCCTGGAACGGTTTCGTGGTTTCAGCGACCGCCACCGCATTCGCGGCCAAGACCAGCACGACAGTGCCGGTCATTAGGAAAATTTTCGAGTAATGCTTCATACAATCCTTGAGTTCCTTAAACCGCAAAACGCTTTTGAAACTGCCGACCGCCTTCAATGATTCCGGTACCCCCGGCGCCACGGATTGCCGACGATGCGCCCGCGCAAAATTTCCAAGCAGTTAACCGAAGTGGGGCAACGATGAAAAGCAAAAGAGCCGGCATGCGGCGAGTGGTCACATCTCATTTCAACCAAATGATGGGACGAGGGTGGGCAGGTGACAATTCGGAAAAATTTTTCAATTTTCAAACTGACTGTCTTGACGCCGAAAAATTATGCGCTTAGGGTGGGCAAGGTTTTAATGAATTTACCCAGTTGATACTCATGAAAATCCACACAAATTACTTCTGCAAGTATCGCCTCTTACTCGCCGTCCTGCCCTGCCTGGCCTTGGCGGTGGATCGCGCGGCGGCCGAGTTGATCGCGTATGAACCGTTCGATTACGGCCGGGTGCAATGGTACGCCTCCGACAGTGTGCTGGGCGAAGGCATTGCCGGTTTGGCGGGCGGCATCGGTTGGGCCGGGGCGTGGACTTCACGGGGGTCCAAGAACGCGGGTATTCCGGTTTATCCCGACGATTATCCGGCGGGTAGTCGGGTGGCGCCACTGGTGTACACGGATGGATTTGGCCATACCTTGCAAACGTCAGGCAGTCAAATTCGGACGGCGTTCGGCAATAATTCCTGGGACCAGCGGCTGTTGTCGGAGCCCATTGGTGAACTGGGCAGCACCATTTGGGTCAGTTTCCTAGCTCAATCCGATGGAATTGCCACGGCCAGCCCGCGGTACGCCTTTGTTGAGTTGGAAAACAGCGGGACCAGCAACCCGCTTTGGCTGGGGAAAGTAACCCCGAACACCACCGGCAACTGGGGGATTCAAATGCAAAATGCGCCCGTGACTTCGGCGGATTTTGGCGACGACGCCAAGATGGATTTGCAGACCTTTTTCGTGATGAAACTGGAGTTTCCCGACGCTGTGGATGGGCAGACCGGAGTTTCCGTCTGGCTGAATCCCCTCGATCTGACCGATGAAAGCGCGCTGTCCACTCCGGTCTTCTCAGGAACGATGCAATACTCGATCTGGGATCAAGTGGGCGTCAGGGGGCGGTACTCCACCGATTTTGATGAAATCCGGATCGGCACCTCCTTTGCCTCGGTTGCTCCGGTACCCGAGCCGGCGTCCGGTTTCTTGTTCGGGCTTTCGATGCTGGGCGGATTACTCTGGTGGCGGCGGCAACGGAGCCAATAGCAGGTCATTTTCATCCGGCTTTCCCCAATGGCGCAGCGACACACAGGCCCTGGCCGCAGCGGCGGCTGGCGGCGGAATTTGGCGTTCACTCTGATCGAGCTCTTGGTGGTCATCGCCATTATTGCCATCCTGGCAGCCATGCTTTTACCGGCACTGGGCAAAGCCAAGGAGCGGGCGAACCGCACGTCCTGTTTGAATAATCTCAAGCAACTGGGTTTGGGCAGCCAAATGTACGCCCACGACTTCCGCGGCCATTACACCGCACCCACTTGGCGCTTGCCCGTCAACAGCACCACCACGGATCGGGATTCCACCGATGACGATATGACTTGGCTGTGGCCGACTTACGTGTCCACTGTGCGCAGCTTCATCTGCCCTAGCGCACGCCATACCATCAATCCCAGCAACCTGGTGTACAAGCCGGATCTGACCATGGTTCCCCGCCACTTGGTGTTCATCGCCAAGAAACGCGGGGACGAAGGACACAGCTACGAGGTTTCCGGCAACATCCGGGGCATTAAGAAAACCGAAGCCTCGGTGGCGGGCTACGTCATCACCCACTA
>MWDV01000195.1 GCA_002070715.1 Verrucomicrobia bacterium ADurb.Bin118 | reverse complement strand
TTTATCCGGGGACGGGATGGATTACGATGCCGGCGCGATGACGGACCGGCAAACGCCCCATCCCGGCAGAGGATCAGTGTGCCACCAACCCGGTGGCGACGGCCTGTGGTCCGTGCGGGCAACCCAAGGCGCGTTCCATCCGGAGGTCGGCTTTCCGAGCCGCACGTCGGAGTATCGCGGTCATCATTTCCTTGGCCTTGACGAGCGGCTGCCCACCACCGTCGGCCGCAGCGCGAACTGGCCCCGCCCAACATGAAAGCCACCACGACACTTTGGAAACGGCTCTGGGAATTTGATCCCAACGGCCTGCTGGTGCTCGACGAGCAAATGAAGATCATCCTCGTCAATCCAGCCCTCTGCCGCATGTTCAAGACCGACGCCGATCCGCTGTTGGGCCGGAGCGCCGCCGATCTCCTGGGCGGCGTGGAGGAGTTCCGCCAGGCGTTGACCGAGCGGCGGGAGATCGTCGGTGTGGAACGGGCGTATCCGCGTTATGATCTTTACGTGCGCAAAGTCATTTTTCCGATTCCCGACGAGCGGATCGTCGCGGGCATCTTCGTGGACCTGACGACCGAGTGGCGGCACGAACAGGAGTTGCACCGGCTCAAGCAGGAAGCCATTGCGGAGGTGCGCCAGGTGGTGGATCAACAGATGCGCGTGGCCCAGGAAATCGCCGGGTTGCTGGGTGAAACCACCGCGGAAACCAAGGTCAGCCTGCTCCGCCTGTTGGACATGCTCGGCCGCGAGAATCCCCCGTCGTGATCTACTTCGACACCCACGAACGCAGCCTCAACCATCAAGGGGAGGAATTGTGCGGCGATCAGACCAAAATCGTCCGCACGGAGGGAAAAACACTGGTGGTGCTCTCCGATGGGCTGGGCAGCGGCGTCAAAGCGAACATCCTGGCACGGCTCACCACGGAAATCCTCGTTACCATGTTCCGGGAACGGGTGGCGCTGAAGGATGTGTTGGAAACCGTCGTCGGCACGCTGCCCACCTGCAAGGTGCGGCAGATTGCGTACGCAGCGTTTGTGGTGGTGGAAATCGAAGACGCCACCGGCGCGTTTCGTGTGATCAATTTCGATTGTCCACCGCCGTTCCTGGTGCGGGCGGGACGGTTGTTGCGCCTCGAACCGCGCGTCGAAACGATCCTCGGGCGCGACCTCAAACTCTCGGCGGGCGTGCTGCAGCACGGGGATTTGCTGATGGTAATCAGCGACGGCGTCCTGTATGCCGGCCCGGGGGTGAACATGAACTTCAATTGGGGCTGGGAACAGGTTGGGACGTTTTTGGAACAGGTGGCCCGCAGTCATCCGGCGACCGCCGAGGCGGCGGTCCGACAGTTGCTGGACAAGACCAACGCGCTTTACGACGGCCAGCCCGGCGACGACGCCACCGGGGTGGGCATCCTCGCGCGCAGTCCGCACCGGCTCATGGTCTTCACCGGGCCGCCGGTGGACCCCGCCCGCGACGTCGAGTGTGTGGAGCGGTTGCTGGGGTTCGCCGGACGCAAGGTCGTGTGCGGCGGCACGACGGGAAACTTGGTGGCGGAATATCTGGGCCAGGGGGTGGACCTGGATCTGACGACGCAACGCGAAGACGTACCCCCCATCGGGTCGCTGCCGGAGATTGACCTGATGACCGAGGGCGTGCTGACACTGGCCAAAACGCTCCGGTTATTGAAGGAAAGCCAGGGGCAGGCCGCGCGGGTCAGCCCGGACCGCAATGGCGCGACGCTGCTCACGCGCGAATTGCTGCGCGCCGATTCGATTTTCTTTCTGGCCGGCGAACAAATGAACCCCTTTTACCACAACCCGCTGCTGCCGCGGAACATCTCGATCCGGCACAATCTCCTCGAGCAAATCATCGAAATCCTGCGCGGCTACCACAAAAGCGTGGAGGTCGAATGGGTATGAGCGACGTCCTCTTTCCCTCCGGTCCGTGGACCGGTTTCTACAATTACCAGCCAGGCGCGCGGCATGGCATGGATTTGCAGCTCTCGTTCGTGAACAGCCGGATGTCCGGGGCCGGCACCGACGATATCGGGCGGTTCACCATCCGGGGCCGTTATGACGCGGCTTCCCGGGAATGTTGGTGGACCAAGACCTATCCCGGCAGTCACGACGTGGCGTATCGCGGGTTTCGCGAGGGCAAGGGGATTTGGGGCACGTGGGAAATCAACCTCTTCACGCACGGCGGCTTCCACATCTGGCCCTGCGGTTCAGAGGCTGGCGATTCCGCATCCGAGTGCGCGGCGGCTACTCGTTTGGATCAACCGGCGGCCGAAACCCAAACCGTTTCGCCAGTCCCAACGCGTGGTTGAGCGATTTGACCCCGGCGGTGCAGGTTTCATGGGAGAGCGAGGCGGCGGCCAGACAGACGCCGGCCAGCAGGAAACGCTGCACTTCCCATCCCTCGTGCAATCCCCAGAGCACCCCCGCACAAAAGGCGTCCCCAGCGCCGGCGGTCCCGGCGATGTAATTGGCCGGCAACTTGAGCGCGGGTTGCCAGACGTCATCCCCCCGGCGGGTGCGGGCAAACGCGCCCTCCGGATAATGGACCACCACCAGGTCGCGCACGCCGCGTTGCAACAGCGCCCCGGCGGCGTGCCGCAGCGCCACTGCGTCAATCTGCCCGTTCGCCTGCCGGATTTGGAACCCGGTCGTCTTGCCGGCTTCAATTTCATTGAGAATGCAATAGTCCACGTGCTTCAAGGCCGGGGTGACGAGGCGCACAAACCGGTCGCTGTCCTCGCTCACGACATCCACGCTGGTCTTAAGCCCGGCGGCCTGGGCCGCCGCCAGGAGACGGGCGGCTTTGGTGCCGAATTTGGCGTCTGGCTGATCCAACGCATCCAACAACAACAGGTAAGCCAGGTGAAACATCCGGGCCTTGATTTTGGGGAAGTCGAGGTCCCCGCCGTTCCAGAGCGCGTTCGCGCCGCGGGCGTGGAAGAACGTCCGCCGACCCCCGTTCGCTTCGGTCATCACATCCGTGTAGGAGGTGGGCGCCTGGGGGGTCGTACGCAGGTATCGGGTGTTGATTTTGTGCGCCTTGCAATCCGCGAGAATCTGCGCGCCCAAGGCGTCCCGCCCCACCATCCCGGCGGCCAGCAGCGGAAACGGCGCACCGGCGCGGGCGAGATCCATCAACACGTTATACGGGCCGCCGCCCGTGCCTTGCGACTGGCTGCGGATGTTGGCCAGTTGCTCGGGTTGCGGATACACGTCAATGATTTTGACTTGGTCAATGATCCAATTGCCGCCGGCCAGCAAACCCCGGCGGGCGGAGGCAGATGTTGCTTTCATCGCGGGATTTGAATTGTCGCCGTTAGTGAACCGGATTCATGCCCCGTCTGGCAAGCCGATTCCCCCCAAGAAAGGATTTTTTCCGCGCGCGCCCTCGGGAGGCACGGGCGCGCCGGTTGGATCGTCCCTCATTTTTTTTCAAAAAATTTTTGCGTCCATAGACGGATGGCGCAAAATTAGGCCGAACACCAAATCCAAAGCCAGGCTGTCAGCGGGTTAGCGGCACGGTTGCCGTTTGCGTTGGGAGGTTGTGCCGCGGAACAATCGAAAGAAACCCAATCATCGAACGGAGAAAGCATCCATGAAAAAATACCTCACTGCGAAACAACTCCTTCCGGCCAGCCTGGCTCTCGCCTTGGGCTGGATCTTTCTGTCTCCCGCCGCCCGGGCGGATCTTTACTGGGACGCCAACGGCACCGCCCCGGGCGCGGCCACGGGGTTGGACGCCCAAGCCGCGGGCACCTGGGGCGTGGACGCGTTCTGGAGCACTGACCCCGACGGCAACGCCACGCCGGGCGCCTGGATCCCCGGGGAACTGGCCATCTTTTCCGCTGGATACGACGCCACCGGCATCTTCACGATCAACGTAGTCGGCGACCAGAAGGTCAACAACCTCTGGTTCGAGGAAGGCTATATCACCCTGGAAGGCGGCAGTATTACGTTGCTCTATAACACGCCCACTTTGGTTGCCGACGGGTTGACTGTGGAAATTAATTCTGTTTTAGACGGCGACAGTTTCGTCTATGACGGTCCGGGCAACCTGCGCTTGGGCGGCGTCAACACCTACGCCGGGCTGACCCGGATCAACAGCGGCACCGTCATCCTCAAGCAAACGGGCGCCCTGCCGGAGACCACCGATCTGACCATCGGCAGCGCCGGCGTCCTGGACATGAGCACCGCCAGCGGGCGGGTCGCTTCGCTGGCCGGCGAACTGGGAGGTCTGTTGATCGTCGGCAGCGATCAGACCTTGGCCTTCGGCACTCCGCCCCCCGGGATCGATCCGGCCAGCACGGAATTTTACACGCAAAAATCCGGGGGCGGCCTGATGATCAAGGAAGGCAGTGGGACACTCACCATGCGGAACGGCGGGATCATCAACGACGACCTCGTCATCCGCGAGGGCCGCATCATGTTCAATCAACCGGTCCAATTCGGCGGCGAGGGCAATCCGCCCAGCCTGATCGTCGTTAGCAACGGCGCCACCCTTCGCCTCAACAACTCCACCTTCGGCAGCGAATTTCTTTTCCAGAATCGCTCCCTGGTGATCGGCTACGGCGAGGCGTTCATCAAGGTGAACGAAAAGGATTCCATGACGCGCGTTCACGATGCGACCGTCATTTCCGGACCGGGGCTGCTGGCCGTGCAGGGGCCGGGGGAATTCCGCACCGACAGCGTCGAACATTCCTTCGCCAAACTCCGATTGCAGAACAGCGCCTTTTACACCGCCGGCCATGAATCATTCCCGGGCTACGACACCAGCTTCGGCGCCGTGCCCGAGGTGGAAACCCCCGATGCCATCTATATCAACAATGGCAGCACCCTCCGCAAAGCCGGCGGCGCGAACATCGCCCTGCATCCCCATCGCGGCATTTACCTGAATGGCACCAATCGCAAGGCGATCCGGTCCGCAAGCGGCGCCGAGGGGGCCGACACCTTGGAAATCTACGGGCCCATCACCGGCAGCGGTCCGCTCGCCATCCCTGGTGTGGGGGACGGTGCGGAGACGGGTAAAGTTGTGCTCCGCGGCAACAACACCTACGCGAAGGGCACCCTCGTGGAAGCGGGTGAGTTGTATGTGATCAACGATTTCACTTTCTCCTGCACCGGCCCGGCCGGAATCACCGTGACCAACACGGCCTTGCTGGGCGGCGAAGGTGCCATCACCGGCCCGGTGATGGCCTACGGCATCGTGGCGCCGGGATACGCCTACCATACCGGCGAAGCGCCGGGCACCTTGGTGGCGAAGCCGGTGGCCAAACTCGCGATGGGGGGCTTGAATCTCTCCCTAACCGGAACCTACGCGTGGGAACTGGGCGCGTTGAGCGAGGCAAATCCGGGCGCGGATTATGATCTGGTGGATTTGACCAGCGGCAACCTGACCCTGGGTGGCAGTTCCGTCCTGGACATCGGCTTCACCGGCACGGCCACGGCGCCGGACCAAGCCGAGCCGTTTTGGCGGCAATCACACCAATGGAAAATCATCACGTTGAGCGGCGGCGGCGCTGTCTCCGGCAACTTCAGCACGATTACCGGGACGAACGGTTTCACCGTTGGCACCTTCTCCACCACGGCGGATGCGACAGGTGTCACCTTGGTTTACACGGCGAACGCGGCCCCGCTGCCCGTCACCGATTTGACCATCGGACCGATAACCGACGGCAATGCCACACTCCATTACTCGGGCGGCAGCGGCGCCCGGTTCGTGCTCGTACAATCGCCGGACGTGACCGCGCCGATGCACACTTGGACGCGGGTGGGCACCAACACCGCCCCCAGCGGTTCGTTCACGTTCCCCGTGGGCGCCGATCCGAAGGCGTTTTTCCGCGTGTTGAGCGAATAACGGGCCTCCCCTGCCAACAGCCGCAACTCATCGGGCCGGGGCGTCAACCCGGCCCTTTTTTGTGCTCCACCCTCCGGGGCTTTGAGGCAAGCAGCTTGCCGGGCGTCAGAACAATTTAATGCCCAGCATGTTCAAGAGCATGGCAAAGACAATGCCCGGGCAGAGGTAGCGGATGAAGAATTTCCAGAGGGTCGCCGGGGTCAGTTTTCCCAAGAGCGGCCGCGTGAACCAGGCCGATGACGCGGCGATTTCCTCCACCGCGGGTTGGGGCCCCCAAATCCAGCCGACATAAATACTGGATAGCAGGCAGATCAGCAGAATGATGGTCGTGCCGAAAATCTGATCAATGATGTCGAGGAATCCGGTCTTGCCGGCAAAAGATAATTGGCTGAGCCATGCCGTTCCCCCTACGGACAACGCCGACGGAATTCCGGCCACAAACGCCAGCGTGCCCACCACCCAGGCCGCCCGGCGCCGCGGCCATTTCTTCTCGTCCACCAGCCAGGCCACCGGTACTTCGAGCATGGAAATCGTGGACGTCAACGCGGCAATCCCGAGCAGAAAGAAGAAAGCCGCCCCCACCACCATGCCCGCCGGCATCCGTTCGAAGACGGCCGGCAGCGTCTTGAAAGTCAGCGCCGTGCCCGCGTCCGGCGTCAGCCCAAACGCGAACACCGCCGGAAACACCATGAATCCCCCCATGATCGCCACGAGCGTATCCACCCCCGCCACCCAAGCGCCGCTCGACACAATATCCTGCCGTTTGGCCATGTAGGAGCCGTAGGTGATCATCAACCCCCAGCCGACACTCAACGAGAAAAACGCCTGCCCCATCGCCTTCATCACCACGTCCCCGGTGATCTTGCTGAAATCCGGGTGCAGATAGTATTTGATGCCGGCAGCCGCCCCCGGCAGGGTCACACTGCGCAGAATGACGACGCCGCACAGGAGAATCAGCACGGGCATCAAGATTTTGGACCAGCGCTCAATGCCCCGCTCGACGCCCCCTTCCACGATGAGCACCGTCAGCGCCATGAAGAAGGCGAACAACGGCAGCACAAACCACGGATTGGCGGCGAAGTGCTCAAAGACCAATTTGACGTGCAACAGCGACGCCACCGTGTAACCCACGGTCCAACTGGCGATGACCGAATAGTAACTCAAGACGAAGAAACAACAGGCGAGACACAACCACCCCGTGACCACAAAGGCGGTGCCGGGTCGCGTGGCGCGGAACGCGCCGATGACATCCTGGCCGCTCCGCCGGCCGAGGGCCAGTTCGTTGAACAACAGCGGCAGCCCGAGCAACACCACACAACAGAGATAGACCACCACGAACGCCGCGCCGCCGTTCTCGCCGGTCAGATAGGGAAACCGCCAGATATTGCCCAGCCCGACGGCCGACCCCGAGGCCGCCAGAATAAAACCGATTCGTGACCCCCATTGCCCGCGGGGCGCGCCGGGGGGCGCGCTCTCGGATGTTGCTTGCATGGCCGGTTCTTTTAGCCGGATTCCCGTCAATGTCAAAGCTTGTTTGCCCGGGCGGCGGCGGTTTTCCTTTTCCGCGAACCGGCCAATTCCGGCTTTGATCCGCTCCGCGTCTCCGCCTATCCTATGCCCATGTTTGACATGGTAAAAACCCATCTGGACGCCGCGACGGAAAAACTTGCCTCCCTGCGGAGGTTTCTTTGACGTCCCCAGCGCGCAAAAACGCCTGGGCGAGTTGGACGCGTTGATGGCGGCGGAGACGTTTTGGCACCACCGCGAACAGGCACAAAAACTCATTGACGAGGCCAACACCCTCCGCGACCGGGTGGACCCCTTGATCGCGGCCGAGAAACAGCTCGACGATTTCAAGGTGATGCTCGAGTTGGCCGCGGCCGAACCGCCCGCCGCCCAGGCCGCGCTCGAAGTGGAATTGGAGCGGGACCTGGCGCAATTCCTCCAGCGCCTCGACGCCCTCTCGCTGAAGGTGTTCCTCAACGGACCGCACGACCGCAACAATTGCATCCTCAGCATCAACGCCGGCGCGGGCGGCACGGAAGCCTGCGATTGGGCGGGCATGCTGATGCGCATGTATCAGCGTTGGGCGGAGGAACGCGGCTGGACGGTGGAGATCGAGGACGCGCTGCCCGGCGAGGGGGCCGGCATCAAAAGCACCACCCTGCTGATTCAGGGCGAAAACGCCTACGGCTTCTGCAAAGCCGAGCGCGGCGTGCATCGCCTGGTCCGCATCTCGCCGTTCGACTCAAACAAACGCCGGCACACCAGCTTCGCCAGCGTGGACGCCATCGCGGAAATCGAGGCCAGCGGCGATCTCGTCATCACGCCGGCGGAATTGAAAGTGGACACCTACCGCTCCGGCGGCAAGGGCGGCCAGAACGTGAACAAGGTGGAAACGGCCGTGCGCATCACGCATCTCCCCACCGGCATTGTGGCCGCGTCGCAAAGCCAGCGGTCGCAGCATCAAAACCGCGCCACCGCCATGAAACTGCTGCTCTCCAAACTCCACGCCTTGCGCGAAGACCAGCAGCGCGCGGAGATGGAACGGTTTTACAGTGAGAAAGGCAGCATCGGCTGGGGCAACCAGATTCGCAGTTATGTGCTCCAGCCGTATCGCCTGGTCAAAGACCTGCGCACCGGCGTGGAAACGAGCAACACCGACGCCGTGTTGGACGGCGACTTGGATCCTTTCGTGAACGGCTGGTTGCGCGCCGGCGCGCCCACCAAGCGCATCCACGGCGTGAAGGAGGAGGACGAATGAGGCGGGGCACACCTCCGCTTGTTGACCAAGGACACTGACGCCGCCGTACCCGCATTGCTGATGAATATTCTGGATCGAATCGTTGCACAAAAACGGCGCGAAGTGGCGCGCCTACCCGAGCGCCGCCTCACCGCGGATGATTTACGCGCCCGGATGCAGGCCCGCGCCGAGCCGCGCGATTTCCTCGCGGCCTTGCGCCACCCGTGCGCGGGGGACATCGCCCTGATTGCCGAGGTGAAAAAGGCATCCCCCTCGGCCGGCGTCATCCGCTCCGATTTTGATCCGGTCCGCATCGCCCGCGAATACGAGGCGGCGGGGGCCAGTTGTCTTTCCGTGCTCACCGATGAGATGTTCTTCCAAGGTTCGCTGGATTTTCTGCGGCAGATTCGGGCTGCGGTGAAGCTGCCGTTGTTGCGCAAGGATTTCATCATCGAAGCGCGCCAAATTCTGGAAGCCATCGAATGGGGTGCGGACGCCATCCTGCTCATTGCGGCGATCCTGGACGACGCGCGCTTGCAACATTTTCAGGACCTGGCCCGCGCGGCTGGATTGGCCGTGCTGGTGGAGGTGCATGACGAAGCGGAATGGGACCGCGCCCGGGCCGCGGGCGCCGATTTGATCGGGGTGAACAATCGCAACTTGAAAACATTCCAAGTGGACCTGGCCACAACCGAACGCCTGGTGGCCAGGGCGGCCCAAGTTTCGCCGCCGGCCACCCCGCCGCCGCTGCTCGTCGCCGAGAGCGGCATTCACACCCGGGCGGATGTGGTGCGGCTGAAACA
>MWDV01000194.1 GCA_002070715.1 Verrucomicrobia bacterium ADurb.Bin118 | reverse complement strand
AGACGCCCCACCCCGCGCGGTTGTCATGGTCAAAATTGTTAAGGAAGTGTAAAAGTTGCCGTGGCGGAAATTCGGTCATGATACCACTTAATTGCCACGCATGACGACCCTGGCTCCAATGTCGCCGCACGCCGCACTTCCGCGGGTGTTGGTGATTGATGATGACCGGAAGCTGTGCCGGCTCATCCGCGATTACCTCGGGCCGCTTGGCTACGCGGTATCCGCCGCGCATACGGGACCGGAGGGCGTCGCCGCGGCCACGGGCGAACCGTGGCACGCGGTCATTCTCGACGTGATGCTGCCGGGCTGCGACGGGTTCGAGGTGTTGCGGCAAATCCGCGCTCAATCCCGCGTGCCCGTGTTGATGCTCACCGCGCGGGGCGGGGAATCCGACCGCATCGCCGGCTTGGAAGGCGGCGCGGATGATTACCTCCCCAAAACCTTTTCTCCGCGCGAACTGCTGGCGCGATTGCGCGCGGTCACGCGCCGCGCGGCGCCGTCTGAAAGAACGGCGGAAAGGACGCCGGTCGTGGTGGGCGACGTGTGCGTGGACCCGAACACCCGCACGGCCACGCACGCGGGACAACCGCTGGTGTTGACGCCGGTGGAGTTTGATTTGCTGCACGCGCTGGTCCGCGCGGCGGGACGGGTGAAGACCCGCGACGAATTGATGGCCGAGATTCGCGCGCGCGAGTACGAGGTGTTTGACCGTTCGATTGACGTGCATGTGGCGGCCCTGCGGAAAAAACTCGGCGACCCCGCGCCCGCGCCGCGCTACATCCAAACCGTACGCGCAGCGGGGTATCTGTTTCTGAAACCTGGTTGACCCATGCGCGCGCGCGTTCCCTTGCTGGTCCGTATCCTCGGCTGGTTCTTCCTGAACCTGGCGTTGCTGGCGGGCGCGCTATTTTTCTTCCTGCGGACGGAGTTCCGTGTGGACGCGTTGATGGCGGGTCGGGCCGGCGAGCGCGTGCAACAGATGGCCGACGCGTTGCTGGGTGAATTGCGGGTCCGGCCGCGTGCCGAGTGGGATGATCTGCTGCAACGATTTGGGGAAAGCTACGGAATCGGACTGGCACTGGTCGCGCCGCCGGATGAGCAAATCGCCGGCCCACGGTTGACGCTGCCGCCGGAAGTAATCCGGCGCCTGCCGCGGCGCGGACCGTTGGCGGGCCGGCCCGGGTTGATCGAGCCGCCGCCCGGTTTCCGTCCGGCGCTGCGCGAACCTCCGCCGCCCCGCGCGGGCCGCTTTCGCACCGATCGGCGGCTCTTTGTGCATACCACCAATCCCCACCGTTATTGGGTGGTCTTTCCGACCGCCCTGCCGGAAACCGCCACCGCGCGCGGTCCAAGGCGACAACCGCTTTCCCTGATTGCCGTTTCGGAAACGTTGAGCGCGGGCGGTTTGTTTTTCGATTACACCCCGTGGTTGTGGGCGGGCGGGGGCGTGCTGATTTTTTCCGTGTTATGGTGGCTGCCGTTTGTGCGCGGCATCACCCGCGCCGTTTCGCGAATGACCCACGCGACCGAGCGCATTGCGGAAGGCCGTTTCGACGCCCGGGCACCGGAGCGGCGGCGCGATGAATTGGGACAGTTGGGAGCCGCCATCAATCGCATGGCCGAACGGCTGGCCGGTTTTGTGGCGGGGCAAAAACGGTTTCTTGGCGATGTCTCGCATGAACTGTGCGCGCCCCTCGCGCGGCTGCAGGTGGCGCTGGGGATTTTGGAACAACGCGCCGGCACGGCGGCGCCCGCCGATCTCGAGGACTTGCGCGAGGAGGTCGAGGAGATGGGTCAACTGGTGAATGAATTGTTGAGCTTCTCAAAAGCCTCGCTCGGCGCGCCCCATGCCCGGCTTGAAACTGTTTCCCTGGCCGAAATCGTCACGCATGCGGTGAAGCGGGAGGCGGCGGCAGCGGACCAAGTGCGCATCGAGGTGCCCGCCGAATTTCAGGTCCGCGCCGACGCGGGATTGCTCCGGCGCGCCGTGGCGAATCTGATTCGCAACGCCCGGCGCCACGCGGGACCAACCAGTCCCATCGAAGTGACCGCCACCCGCGAGGGCAAAACGATTTTGCTCACGGTGACCGATTCCGGGCCCGGCGTGCCGGCAGCGGATTTGGACAAAATTTTTGATCCCTTTTACCGCGTGGACCCCGCGCGCGACCGCGCCACCGGCGGCGTGGGATTGGGACTGGCGATTGTGAAAACGTGCGTCGAAGCCGGCGGCGGCACGGTGACCTGCCGCAATCGTCAACCCACCGGATTGGCCGTCACCCTCCGCCTGCCGGTGACTGAAGGCGATTCCTCCACGGCGGTTTAACAACGTCCGGATTCAGTTGCGCTGTTGCTGTTGGCGCGATGATTTATCGGGTCCGCTTGGCCACGTTGGCTCCCTCGCCCACGGACCAGACCAATTCATTCACCTTGCCGTCGGCGTCGGGTTTGAACTCGATCTGTACATCCGTCGTTTTGGCGAAGAACCGGGTGGGCGACTCGGCGAAGAGCCACAGTTTTTTGCCGCCGACCTTGGCGGTCAATTGATGACCTTCACGGGCAATTTCCAAGCTGCCGAAGGTGCCGGTGTAACTATCGAGCAGGCGGTCGGCGAAAGTGAACTCGGGTTTGCCCGCCGGCCCGAGCTCGCGCACCCAGATGTTGCGGAAGCGGACGGGATTGCGATGGTCCTGCAATGCGAGCGGTTGTTTCTCCGCATGCGGCGCATACGGCGCGCGGTCAATCCAATCGGTAGGCCCGGTCAACTCGGCGTTGTGCTGGATCAATACGCCGTTGTGGAACACGGTGAACCGGGCGGGCGATTGCAACGCGCCATCCGCCGCGAACCGGGGCGCGGTGTAGAGGATGTCGTAGGTTTGCCATTCGCCAGGTGGCCGGCAGGCATTCACCAACGGCGGATGCTGACCGTAGAGCGATCCGGCGGAGCCGTCGGCGTAGGTGTTGTTTTGGTAGGAATCCAGCACTTGCACTTCGTAACGCGTCATGCCGAAGAACACGCCGCTGTTGCCCCGGCCTTGCCCCACGCCTTCGGCGGGCACGGGCGCCGCCCATTCAACATGCAACTGGCAATCGCCGAAGTTGCGCAACGTGCGGAGATACCCGGTGCCGCCCACGCATTCCATGTATCCATCGCGCACCTTCCACGGTGCCGAACTGCCGTCCTGGCTTACCCATTGCGACAGATCGGTGCCGTCAAAGAGCACAATGGCATCCGACGGCGGTCGCCCGGGCTGGGTGGGGGTGCTGGACGTGCCGGGGGTGACCACCGGCGGCGATGGTTGCGTGCGGTCATGCGAGGGGCGGGTCAAATTCGGCTGCGCCCCGCCGTGGCCGGGCGTGATCGTGGCCAGCACGGCGGCCAGGAAAAATCCGTGAACCGGTGAGAGAGTCGTTTGCATAATCAGTGACAGGTTGTGTGTTGGTCGTTGTTCGTCCAATTCCCGTCGCAGTGTATGAAATCCACCGTTCAACACAAGGGCCCGCCCTCGCCGCCCAAGTCGGCTGTCAATTGCCTTTTTTGGTTATCCCGCTGATTCGCCAAGTGCGGTCGCGCCTTTGGCTGCCAGGCTTTTACTGCGCGTTCGAGTCGGCAGCCTGTCGGGAGCGGCAGAGGACTGCCGCGCTCCAAAACCTGGCGGTAATCTCCAGCAGCGGTGGGCGTCAACGGGGACCGTTCAATTGACACTTTGATAGAAAATCATCGGTGTCTGAACGGAAACAGCGGGGGGAGTGTCCCAAGGCTTGAATGGATTGTGTCCCATGAAATCGCATCCCGGCACCCGCAGCCTCCTGACCGTGGCGGAAAGTTTCCGTTGTGTCGCGTGCATTGTTTGGCGGACCCACACATGGCGACCGGCGCCTTGCTGTTGGCGTGCGGGTGGGGGGCTCTCGAATTGTAACGGCGTTTGGCGTCAAAGGCCGGGCGGGTGATGCGGGGTGCTCAGGTCATTCTGCGGAGGGCGTTATCGTCACTCGCTCCGCGAACACAAACTTGCAACCCGGCGGGAGCCCGGCAAAATCAGCCGTCAATCATGGTCAGGCTGTTCCATAAACAGATCGGAAACCGGCGCTTCCCCCGGCGCGCGTGGCGGTTGCCCGGATGGATTCCGGGCGGCGCGTTGGTTTTGGGGGTCAGCCTGTCGGTTTGGGCGGCCAGTTTTACCGCGTCCCTTGACCGCCCGACCGTGCTGGCCGGGGAACCGGTGGGGCTCACGCTGACGTTTGACGGGGTCACCCTTTCCAGCAGCCCGCGGTTGCCCGCCATTCCGGGGATTCAAGTGCTGCCGGGGATGCAAAGTGGAATCAACCGAAGCGTCGGGCCCGATGGCCAGGCGAGCACTGTGCAGACTTTCAAGTTCACGCTCATGCCGTCTGAACCGGGCGAGTTCACGATTCCGGCTTTTGAAATCGAGCTCAACGGCCAGCACCTGTCGAGTCTGCCGCTTTCGTTGACCGTGTTGCGCGAGGACCCGTCCGCACCGCCGGCGGAAATGGCTAATCAAGCCGCGTTCCTGTGGCCGGCGTGGCCGCAGCGCGAGGTGTATGTCAACGAAACGGTCATACTGGAATTACGGCTTTACGTGCATGGCGGCGTGTCGCGGATTGGTGATTTTCAATTCCCGCCGTTCAACGTGGACGGCATCACCGCCGGCAACCTCATCCAAGGCGAGCGTTTCCAACGCCGCGTGGGCGGGACCACTTACAGCGTGTATCCGCTCCAAGTGGTGCTCACCCCGCATCGTCCGGGGCGGCAGGTCATCGGGCCGTTGTCCGGCAGTCTGGTGCTGAATCCGCGCGATCCGTTTGACTGGTTCTTCCGACGGTCGGCGCCGCAATCGGTGACGCTGGAGCTCCCCCGCCATGAATTGCAGGTGTTGCCCCTGCCCACCAACAATGTGCCCGCCAGTTTCAACGGGGCCGTGGGCCAATTCGAACTCACGGTCAGCGCGGGTCCCACCAACGTCGCCGTGGGCGATCCCATCACCGTCAAGGTGCAGATTTCGGGCCGGGGCGCGTGGGAATGGTTGAGCCTGCCCGAGCAGCCGGGGTGGAAGGATTTCACCGTGTATCCCGCCACCGCGCGCCTGGAAACCACGGACGCCTTGGGCATTCAAGGCACGAAGTATTTTGAACAGGTGGTTGCGCCGCAATCGGCCGCGGTTCAAGCATTGCCGGCACTGGAGTTCAGCTTTTTTGATCCGCAACAGCGTGAGTATCGCACGCTGCGGCATCCCGCGACGCCGCTCGTTGTTCGGCCCACGGCGGCGGCCACGCCGGTCATTGCCGCGTCCCAATCGGGCGGGGCCGAGGCGCCGCCGCCGACGCAGGACATTGTGGGTCTCAAACAACGGTTGGGCACGGTGGCTGCGATCCAACCGCCCCTCGCGCGGCAACCGTGGTTCTGGGGCTTGAACAGCTTGCCTGTGCTCGGATGGATCCTCGCCTGCGTCTGGCGGCGCCGGCGCGAGGCGTTGGCTAATAATCCCCGGCTGCGCCGTCGCCGGCAGGTGGCGCAAATCGTCAATGACGGAGTGGAGGAATTGCGCCAGCTCGCGGCGCAGAATCAGGCCGAAGCATTTTTCGCGCGGCTCTTCCATCTGTTGCAGGAGCAAATCGGCGAGCGCTTGAACCTGCCGGCCTCAGCCATTACCGAGGTCGTCGTGGATGAACGCTTGAAACCGGCCGGGTTGCCGGACGCCGCCTGCGCCGCCCTGCATGAGTTGTTTCAATCGTGCAATCTGGCTCGGTACGCCCCGGTGCATTCCAGCCAGGCCTTGGCGGCTTTTATCCCGCGGCTGGAAGCGGTGATTTTGCAATTGCGGAGGTTTGAGCCATGAACCTCGGCTGGATTCGTTTCAGACGACGCCCGTGGCAGGCCAGATTGGCGTGCGCGCTCCTTACAGGATTGGCAGTGTGGGGCGCGCCAGCGGCTGAGGATATTTCCCCGGACTTCGAGGCCGCCAACCGGCTCTACGAAGCGGGACAATTCAGCGAGGCCGCCGCCGCCTATGACCGGCTGTTGCAAAGCGGGATTTCGTCACCGGCACTGTATTTCAACTGGGGCAATGCCCAATTCAAAGCCGGGCAGGTGGGCGGGGCCATCGCCGCGTATCGCTTGGCCGAACAACTCACCCCGCGCGATCCAGATCTCCGAACCAATCTGCGGTTTGCCCGCGCGCAAGTGACCGGGCCGACGTGGCGCGACGCCTGGGTGGCGCGCGCGTTGGGGCGGGTAAGCCTGCGGGAGTGGACCCTCGCCGTTGCCGCGGTGTGGTGGGTTTGGTTCGGGCTGTTAATCGGGCGGCAACTCCAATCCGCCACCCGCCGGTCCGGGCGCGGGTTGCTCTGGATTACGACGGGGTTACTGGTGCTGCTCGCCGCCGGATGGGCTTTCCGGTTGCGGGAACGGTTTTTTCAGCCGATGGCCGTGGTCATCAGCCAGACCCCGGTGCGGAATGGTCCCTTTGACGAGTCGCCGGAAGCTTTCACCGTGCATGACGGCGCGGAATTGCGCGTGCTGGATCAGAAAAACGATTGGTTGCAGGTGCAAGCGGACCCCCGCCGTATCGGCTGGCTGCCGCGCGAGCGGGGCCGGGTGCTGCCGGCCCATTGATGGCGTCTCCGTCCGGTGCCGCCCCTGACGCGGTTCAACGCATCGCTTCCTGGAGTAAGCGCATTAAATCCGCGTACGTATCCACCGCTTGAAACTGCGGGAATTGTTGTTTCACATTGTCCGGCGCGCGGAAGAGAATGCCCACGTGCGCTTCAGTGAGCATGGCGGTGTCGTTGAACGAATCGCCCGCCGCGATCACGCGGTAGTTGAGTAATTTGAACGCCGCCACGGCGCGCTGTTTTTGTTCCTCCACGCGCAGTTGGTAGTTGACGATGCGGTCCTGCTCCACGACCAGCCGGTGGCACAGCAGCGTGGGCCAGCCGAGTTGCCGCAGGAGGGGGGTGGCGAATTGTTCAAAAGTATCGGAGAGAATGATCACCTGCACCTGCGCGCGCAGTGCGTCCAGAAACTCGCGCGCCCCGGGCAACGGCGCCAGCGTGCTGATGACGTGTTGGATGTCGGACAGTTTCAAGCCGTGTTGATCCAGGAGCGCGATCCGGCCGCGCATCAACCGGTCATAATCCGGTTCGTCCCGCGTCGTCCGGCGCAGTTCAGGAATCCGGGTTTTTTCGGCGACGGCGATCCAAATCTCGGGAGTTAGCACCCCCTCCATATCCAGCGTGACAATTGCTTGTTTCACCGCGGCGCAGTGTTTCAGAAGCGCCCTGGCGTGTCCAGCCGTTCACGCCGTGCCGATTTTTTCTGGCGCCTGATCGTCCGGCGTGTGGCCAGCGCGGGAGCCGAGGAGGTCACACCTCTTTCACTACGCCCCAATACACGTCCAGGCGTTTGGTGAGATAGAGTTTCACGGCTTTTAGCAGCGTGCGCGCTTCGTGCCGCTGACCGGTCGCCACGATTTGGGCCAGAGTCATGCCCGGTTTCACAGGGAAACAACTTTGCGCAATGATCGGTCCCTTATCCAAATCCATGGTGACGAAGTGCGCGGAGACGCCGATGATTTTCACCCCTTGTTCGTAGGCCTGCCGGTAGGGTTGGGGCCCGGGAAAACTGGGCAGCAGGGAGGGATGGATGTTGATGATCTTGTTCTTGTAGCGCCACACGAAGTTGGGCGAGAGAATTTTCATGAAGCGCGCCAGCACCACGAAATCGCAGGCGTGTTCCTCCAGCACCCGCAACGCGGTCTGTTCCGCCCGGGGCCGGTCCTCCCACGGGACATGCACAAACGGCAGCCCGTGTTTGTCGACCAGCGGGGCCAGGTCCGGCCGGCTGCCGAGGACCACCACCGGCTGCGCGCGCGGGAGCCGTCCGGATTTGGCGGTGTCCAGAATCGTCTCGGCGCACAACGGCTCGCGCGTGACCATGATCGCCATGCGCTGGCGGCGGTTGGGTTCGGTAAACCGGAGTTTGATTTCCATCCGCAACGCCGCCGCCAGCCGTGCGAGGCCTTGCTGCACGGCGGCGGCATCCAGTTGCGCGGGCCGCCAGGACGCCTGGAGGGTCATGCTGAACTGGCCGCGGGTAACCTGTTCTTCCAGGGCTTCAATGTTGGCCTTTTGTTCAAACAGAAAACTGGTGATGCGCGCGACCACGCCGGTTTTGTCGCGCCCAATGACGGTGATGGTGGCGTAAGCTTTCATCTTTTGGGTAATTCAATCCGAATTCGCTTTTGGGCAAAAGCGCATTCCTTTCCTTGCTGTTCTCCGGAAGCAGACCCCGCCGGTCAGCGTCCATCCGTCGTCCACCGCGCCTTCGGACGGTCTCGTTTTATTGCCCGCGCACGTCCACACAGACCACGTCGCCCGCCGCGTTCCGGCAATAGATGCGCCCGTTCGCCAAAACCGGGGTCGTCCAGCATTTGCCGCCGATGACCTGGGCGCGGGCGAGCGGCTTGAATTCCGTGGGCCGGGCCGGGGCCACCATGAGTTCGCCCTTTTCGCTCAGGGCAATCAAGTAGCCATCGGCCAGCATGAGGGAACCCTTGCCGAATTTCCGGTCGCTCCATTTGACCTCGCCGGTGTCCCAAACGAGGCAGCGCAGTTCGGTTTCGTCCACGCCGTAGAGATGGCCCTCCCACCGCACGCAACTGTTGAAATGATTGCGCATGTTGCGGTTCTCCCAGACCTTCTCGGCGGTGGACCCGGTAATTTGGATCACCGACGCCCCACGATTGTAACCGGAGGAGACAAACACCTGGTCGCCGGCCAGAATGGGATCGGCGGCGTTGACGTCGTACCGGGTTTTCCACGGGTAACGCCACAACTCCTTGCCGTCGGCCACCGTTACCGCAACGACATGTTCACGGGTAAAAAGCACCGCGGCCCGGGTCCCCGCGCTGGTGAACGGCACGGGCGTGGCATAGCCGGCTTCCCCGGTGCCGTGGCTCCAAACCACCGTTCCATTGTCCTTCTGCAAAGCCGTGCCGGTACTCCCCACGTTGACCAGCAGCAAGTCGCCTTCGACCAGCACCGATCCGGCAAATCCCCAGGTGGGCATGGCGGCGCCGAGTTCCTCGGCGAGCGGTTTCGTCCAAATGACGGTACCCTTGGCGGCATCCAGACAAAACATCACGCCCCGTTTGCTCAGGGTGTAAACGCGGTCGCCGTCCACTGTGGGCGTGGCGCTCGTGCCGCCTTCGTAGGAATTGGCGTCCAGGGGCGCGGGATAATCATGCCGCCAAATGATCCGGCCGGTTGCGGCGTCAAAACAGAATACGGAATCGGTGTCGTTGGCGTTACCCATGGTATAGGCGCGGCCCTGCGCGATGGCGAACGAGGAAAATCCGGTGCCGACCCTGGCTTTCCAGAGCACCTTGGGCCCTCCGTCCGGCCACGAGGTTAGCCAGCCGGTTTCGCGGGAAATGCCATTCAACTCTGGTCCCCGCCAGCGCGGCCAATCGGCGGCGGAGGCGGCGCCGGGAAACGTCGCCATCAGCAAGACCACGAACAACCCGCGTACAAAACCGTGTTGCGTCATGCCGACAGGGTAAGCGCCACCGGAAGGCTGTCAACCGTGGCGACTGGCTCACCCTCGGCGGGGCCCGCCAACCGACCCTCAGGCTTGGGTGCGGGCCATCAGTTCCTCAAACAACCGGCGTTGTCGGATGAAGGCGGCCACCCGATCCGCCGGCGGTTGGCTGCCCGCTTCCAACAACCACCAGCCCTGATAGCTGGCTTGGACAAATAACTTCGCCAGCAAAGCCCAGTCGTATCCCGG
>MWDV01000193.1 GCA_002070715.1 Verrucomicrobia bacterium ADurb.Bin118 | reverse complement strand
ACCTGTGCCGCCGCGCGCACGCCTGCCTCCAGTTGCGCGCCGAGTTGTTCCAGTCGCGCGTAGGGATCGCCACCCTCCGTGTCTGCGGACGGCGGGGTCGTCTGCGCCGCCGGTTGCGGCGCGAGGGCCTCCAGCGTCGCAATCCCCGCCGCCATCGCGAGCGGATTCCCGCTGAGCGTCCCCGCCTGATACACCGGCCCGAGCGGCGCCAGAAAATCCATGACGTCCGCGCGCCCGCCCACGGCGCCGACCGGCAATCCGCCGCCGATGATTTTGCCAAACGTCGAAAGATCCGGCGTGATGCCAAACCGCTCTTGCGCCCCGCCGGGCGCCAGGCGGAAGCCCGTCATCACTTCGTCAAAGATCAACAGCGCGCTGTGGGCCGCCGTGATCTCGCGCAGAAACTCCAGCCAGCCGGGCTTCGGGATGAACAACCCCGCATTGCCCGCGACCGGCTCGACAATAAGGCATGCAATTTCGTCCGGCCACGCGGCGAACGCGGCGCGGAGCGGCTCCGTTTCGTTATAGGGCAGCACCAGGGTGTGCTTCGCAAAATCCGCCGGCACCCCCGCGCTGTCCGGATGCCCGAACGTCAGCGCGCCGCTCCCCGCCTTGACCAATAACGCGTCCGCGTGGCCGTGGTAACAGCCGTCGAACTTGATGATTTTATCGCGTCGGGTGAATCCACGCGCGAGACGAATGGCGCTCATGCAGGCTTCGGTGCCGGAATTCGTCAGGCGCACCTTTTGCACGCTGGGCACTCTCTGGCAGATCAACTTGGCCAGGGCAACCTCGAGCGGATTGGGAATGCCGAAACTGGTGCCCCCAACGGCAGCGGCTTGGACGGCGGCGATGATTTTCGGGTGGGCATGGCCCAGAATAGCGGGCCCCCAGGTGCCGACATAATCAATGTATTCGTTGCCATCCACGTCCCAGACGCGGCACCCCGCAGCGCGGTTCACGAAGAAGGGTTGGCCGCCAACGGCGCGAAAGGCGCGCACGGGGGAGTTGACCCCTCCGGGAATGAATTGCAGCGCTTCGGCAAAGAGCGCCTCGGATTTGGCTCGCGATATCATGGGCCGAGTGTAGCCGTCCCTTCGCGCGGACTCAAAACGGTTTCAACTCCCGCCAACAAGAAGGAGTCTTTCCGGGTTGGCTGCCTGGACCCGTAGGGATTCCGCCCGATTCAATCCAGGCGCGGCCTTCAGGATAAAGCTGCCGCGGCCCGTCAGTTTTTCTGGGCGATTTCCTCCACGCCACCGCGCTTGGCCAGAATCGCCGCGACGATCTTTTGCGCCAACTCGGGTTTCTCCGCCAATGCCCGACGCGCGGCTTCCTTACCCTGGCCGACCAATTCGCCCTCGAATTGCATCCAGGCGCCCTTCTTCTCGATGACGCCGCAGTCAAGGCCCACATCCAAGATGCTGCCTTCCTTGTTGATGCCTTGATTATAAAAAATATCGAACTCGGCCTCGGCAAACGGCGGCGCGACCTTGTTTTTCACGATCTTGGTTTTGACCCGGTTGCCGACGGCGTTGCCGCTGGCGTCTTTCAAGGTGTCGCGGCGGCGGATGTCAATGCGCACACTGGCGTAGAACTTCAGGGCTTTGCCGCCGGGCGTGGTTTCGGGGTTGCCAAACATCACGCCGACCTTTTCGCGCAGCTGGTTGGTAAAGATGCAGGTGGTCTTAGACTTGGCGAGGATCGCCGTAAGCTTACGCAACGCCTGGCTCATCAACCGGGCTTGCATGCCCATGGTGGCCATGCCCATGTCGCCTTCCAATTCGGCTTTCGGGACCAGGGCGGCCACGGAATCCACCACAATCACGTCCAACGCGTTCGAGCGCGCCAGGGTTTCGCAGATGGTCAACGCTTCCTCCCCGCTATCGGGTTGCGACACCAGCAGGTCATCCAGATTCACGCCGAGTTTCTTGGCATACGCCGGATCAAGCGCGTGTTCGGCGTCAATGAACGCCGCCAGGCCGTTGCTTTTTTGCGCGTTGGCAATGACGTGCAGCATGAGCGTGGTTTTGCCGGACGATTCCGGGCCGAAAATTTCCACGATCCGGCCGCGGGGAATGCCGCCCACGCCCAGCGCCAGATCCAGCCCCAGCGCGCCGGTGGGAATGACTTCGATCTTCACCTTGGCCCGCTCGTCGCCCAGGCGCATGATGCTGCCTTCGCCGTAGGCTTTGGTGATGGTGGTGATGGCCGCGTCAAGGTCGCGCTGACGGGCGGCGGCCTGGCGGGCGGCCTCGGTGGACTTGGCTTCCGCAGCGGATTTATCAGCGCCTTTTTCTGTGGATTTCGGTGGCATGGCTTTGCAATGCGTTGTTGTGTTCCTTAGTGAATCTTGAGCCCAAGCGTAGCGTCCCGGATCGTGTCCGTCAACCCGCCGCAGAGACCCGTAGGGAAAGCTGGGGATCTCGTGACCCTGGTGGAGGGGATTATGCTTGTAATTTAGCCGGGAGTTTTCTATTAGGCTACAGAGTGAGCAGCCTTGAAA
>MWDV01000192.1 GCA_002070715.1 Verrucomicrobia bacterium ADurb.Bin118 | reverse complement strand
AACGTGGGGCTTTGCGGATTGGCTTTGATCATGTTGCGGAGGCTGTTGACGATCTTTTGATACACGTTGGCGTATTTCTCGTGCATGAGCCGGCTGATGTAGGTGGTCATGATCGTCTGCGCCAACGGATCGGTCCGGCCATCCGCTAAATAAGGCAACTGACAAAAAATACGGATGAGCGCCATCGCATCCGCCTCGGCCAGTACCAGCCAGCTTTCCCGGAGTTCGTCGGCATCGTATTGGGCGTGCAAACGATCGCGGATGGCGGCGGCCACGGACGCCGCTTTCGCCCGCCGGTTGATGAGTCCCTTGATTTCTTCCCACGCCAGTTTCCGTTCGGTTTCGGGCGACACCGCCGGACCGGCGGGCGCGGCGATTTCGGGAAGCGACAACCCGAGTTCCCGGGCGGCGGCGCGCGCGAGGTTGTCGGCCTGTTCCCGGCTGATCCGGTCGGTGGATTGAATGGCCCGCAACACACACAGGCGTTGTTCGGGATGAATCCGTTTCAACACGGCGGGAATCAGACCCGGCGCCGGCGGCCGGCGGGCGGGGATGAGATGCTTGATAAATTCCGGGATCAATTCGCTCTGGTCCGGCACCTGATCGGTGCGCAGCCGGAGCACAAACTTCAGTGTCCGCCCCACCCCGCCACTTTTCCCGATGTTGTTGATGATCATGAGCCGGTGATCCGGCGCCAGCACCCGCGCCAACAACGCCTCGGCCTCGACGAGGAGCGCCTCGTTCAAGTCGTCGCGCCCGGGGATCAGCACCAGTTGCTCAATCAGCGCCGGCAAACGTTGGGCAAAAACAACGTCCGGCGCCTCGGTATTCTGGTGCTCGTAGTAGTGGAGCAGTTCCAAAAGGAACGAGAGCTTGTGGAAAGCCAACCGCTGGGCGCGGGCGGCCTCGGTGTCGGCCTTGCTATCCTGCACCCGCTGGAAAAGCTGCTGCAACGCCGCGCGCTGCTCGGACGTCAACCCCGGTTGCCGGGGCAAAAGGGCTTCAAAATTCGGGTGAAAAGCCAGCACGATCTCCTCCGGTTTGGGCCGGGGATTCAACTTGGAATCGGTGGTCAGGTCCTGGAACAACGGTAACGCCGCCTCGCCGAACTCGCGCACCACGCGTTCGCGCGGCACCTGGCCCTTGAGAAAACAGCGATGCGCCCGCACAATCGCCGGTGCGAAAAACTGCTCCGGATCCGCCGACAATGCCCGCAACTGCCCGGCTTCGAGCGGCGGGTTCAAATTGAGCAACGCCTCCACGGCGGGCGGAATGGCGGCCGCCAATTCGCGTTTGGTTTCCTCCAACGCCTTGAGCACCGAAGGTTGCGGCAAAGTCGCTCCGGTTTTGCCCTTGATAAGCGCGGCGCACATTTCGCTGACCTGGGTGTTGTGCTCCATCAATTGGGCCACCAAGATGCTCAGATTGTGCTGGGGTAGTTTGCTCACCAGATTGGTGAGCAGCAACACCAGTTCGCTGTGCGATTGCTGCCGGTGCTCCACCACTCGCTCCACCAGCGCGCGCAGGGTCTTGAGTTCCTGTTCGAGCGCGCAGCGTTCCATTTCGAGCTGACTGACCCGCAATTTCAAATGGGACCAGTCCGCTTGAACTTCTTCGAGGTCCGCCAAGGTGGGCGCCGCTTTATCCGACTCTGTCATACAGGAATTTTCCCAATGATTGCCCGGGTTTCCAACCAAATCTTTCTCCGAAACCATCGAGGCGACGCGGCGACGCACGTCCTGTCACCGGGAACCGAAACGCTTCCACTGCCCCCCGATTCAGTGCATGAAAAAACCCGCCGGCGCCGACGGGTTGAGGAGAGGCTATGCACTGCCGGATTATTACTCGGCTTTGCTTTCGGTTAACCCCGCCGGCGCCGGCGGGTTGAGGAGAGGCGATGCACTGCCGGATTATTACTCGGCTTTGCTTTCAGTTTTCTCAGCGGCCGGTTTGGTTTCCGTCGCCGGCGCGCCGGTTGGCAGTTCCACCCATTCCAGAATGGCACGGCGCGCGGCATCGCCCCGTCGCTGATCCAGATGAATGATCCGGGTATATCCCCCGGGCCGGGTTTGAAAGGTGGGCGCAATCTCCTTGAAGAGAATGCGGCAGGCGTCCTCGTCCTGGAAAAGGCGGGCGCTGGCGAGGCGGCGATCGTGCAGGGTGCCGCGCTTGCCGAGCGTCACCATTTTTTCCGCCACGGACCGGGCGGCTTTGGCCTTGGCGAGGGTGGTGGTCACCCGTTTGTGTTTGATGAGACTGCAAACCAAGCTGGCGAGCATGCGGTTGCGATGCTGGAACGTGCGGCCCAGTTTGGCGGTGTGTTTACGATGTCGCATAAGCCGGGGATCAGATGGATTTGGCGTCTTCCTTCGCGACCTCCAACAGGCCGGGTTCGAAGGTCATGCCGAGCGTGAGGCCCAGCCCGGCGAGTTTTTCCTTGATTTCGTTCAGCGATTTCTTGCCGAAATTGCGGTACTTGAGCATTTCCGATTCGGTCTTCATCGCGAGCTGCCCCACGGTGGTGATGTTCGCGTTGTTCAGACAGTTGGCGGCCCGCACGCTCAACTCGATTTCGTTGACGCTCATGTTGAGGAGCTTCTTCAGGCGCACCTTTTCCTCGTCCTGCTTGTCGGCGACCTCCTCGAATTCGACGGCGTTCTTGTCATAGCCGACGAACACGTCGAGGTGATGCTGCAGGATGGCGGAGGCCTGGGTCAACGCGTCCTCGGGGGACAAGCGGCCGTCGGTCCAGATTTCCAGAATCAACCGGTCGTAATCGGTGCGCTGGCCCACGCGCGCGGCTTCCACCGCGTACCGCACCCGGGTGACGGGGGAAAAGAGCGAATCAATGGCAATGATCCCGATGCTCTGCCCCGGTTTTTTGTTTTCGTCGCCGGGACAGAATCCCCGGCCCACCTTCACCTCCAGATCCATCTCGAATTTTTTCTTTTTATCGAGCGTGCAGAGGTGCTGGTCGGGATTAACCAATTCCACGTTCTGATTGACTTGGATGTCCGCCGCGGTCACGGCGCCCTCCTTGTTGACGGAGAGCTTCAACATCTGGGGATCGCGGCTGTGCGCCTTGAACTTGACCTGTTTGAGGTTCAGCACGAGATCGGTCACGTCTTCGACCACCCCGTCAATGGTCGTGAATTCGTGCATGGTGACGTCGTCGTTGATCTTGACCGCGGTGATGGCCGCCCCCTCCAGGGAGGAAAGCAGGACCCGGCGGAGTGAGTTGCCAATGGTGTGGCCGTAACCGGTTTCAAACGGTTCGGCGGTGAATTTGGCGTACGTGGCCGTGGCGGTTGCGTCTTCTTTGACCAACCGTTTCGGCATTTCAAAGCGTCCCAGTCGTACTGGCATATGTCCTTTCCGGCAATTTTAATCTGACCGTCTGGTGTTCCTTCCCGCCCCCCGACGGTCCGTATAATTGCGCTGCATATCGGCCCCGCACCCGCGGCGCCGGGTTTGGGTTAGCGGGAATAAAATTCGACCACCGCCTGTTCGTTGGCAATGGGTTGGATTTCGTCGCGGGTCGGGATGCGCATGACCACGCCCTTCAAAGCTTCCTTGTTCAGCGACAACCAATCCGGCACCGCGCGGCTGGTGGCGGATTCCAGATTCTTGCTGGCCAGTTGCCGGGCCACGTTGGAATCCTTCACCTCCACCACGTCATTCACGCGCAACGCGTAGGAGGGAATGCTGACTTTGCGACCGTTCACCTGGATGTGCCCGTGGGCCACCATTTGCCGCGCCGCCGGCCGGGTATTGGCAAAACCGAGATGGTAAACCACGTTGTCCAAGCGGGTTTCCAAAATTTGCAACATGTGCTCGCCGGTCACGCCGCGGCGTCGGATGGCTTTCTGATAGACGCCCCGGAACTGCCGCTCCAACAGACCGTAGTAATAGCGGAACTTTTGTTTTTCAATCAAGCCGAGGGCGTACTCGGTGTGTTTGCGCCGCGTTTTGTGGCCATGCACGCCCGGGCCGTAATTGCGCCGCTCCAAGTATTTGGAGGGACCAAAAATCGGCAGCCCAAAACGGCGGCTGATACGAACGCGGGGACCAGTATAACGAGCCATATCTCAGAATTCAGAGTTGAAATTGCAGATTAAACACGCCGTTTTTTGCGGGAACGACAGCCGTTGTGCGGCACGGGGGTCACGTCTTTGATGAGCGAGATTTCCAAGCCAATGGCCTGCAACGCGCGAATGGCCGATTCCCGGCCGGACCCTGGCCCCTTGACCCGCACCTCAACCTCTTTCATACCGTGGGCCATGGCTTGGCGGGCGGCATCCTGCGCCACCTGCTGGGCGGCGTAGGCGGTGCTCTTGCGGGAGCCCTTGAAACCGACCCGGCCCGCCGTGGACCACCCAATCAGGTTCCCATGCATATCGGTGATGGTCACCTGCGTGTTGTTGAAGGTGGCGAGGATGTTCGCAATCCCGCTGACGATGTTCTTCGCACCCTTGGCCTTGATGATCTTTTTGCCAACGGTATCGTCCGCCAGCAATTCCGCCGCCGTGGGCGCCGCCGCCGCGACGGGGACGGTTGCTCCCGCCGTCGCCCCCGCTTCCGACTTGGCGGTCTTGGGGGCTGGCGCCGCAGCGTCCGCTTCTCCGGCCGGGGCGGCTTTGGATTCTTTGGCGGCCTTGGGGGCTTTCGGTTCCTTGGCCGGCTTGGCGGGTTTGGCCGCCTTTGCCACTGGTGCGGTGGCTTCCGGCTTGGCGTCCAGTTTGGCTTCCGTTTCCGGCGCGGGCTTGGATGGCGTTTCTTCAGACATAATCAAAAATTAGTGGATGCCGGCCTTGGCTTTGGGATTGCGCTGGACTCCGACCGTCTTGCGCGGTCCCTTCCGGGTGCGGGCATTGGTCTGGGTGCGCTGACCGCGCACGGGCAAGCCGCGTAGATGACGAATGCCGCGGTAGCATTTGACCCCTTGCAACCGTTTGAGGTTCATGCCGATCTCGCGGCGCAGATCGCCTTCGATCACGTATTTGCCGTCCTGAATCGCATGCACAATCTGCGAGAGCTGCTGCTCGGTCAGGTCCTTGGCCCGGATGCTCGGATCAATATTTGCCCGCTGGCAAATCTCCGTCGAATTGGTCGGGCCGAGGCCGTAAATGTAACGCAGGGCAATATCAATGCGTTTGTTATCGGGAATTTCTACTCCAATGATGCGTGCCATAATCGGGTCTAAAAATCGGGGTTAACCCTGCCGTTGCTTGTGCCGGGGGTTGCTGCAAATCACGCGAATGACACCCTTGCGACGCACCACTTTGCAGTGCTCGCACAGCCGTTTCACTGATGAACGAACTTTCATATCCAAATCTGTATTTAATCCACGATAATCCGGCCTTCCGACAAATCGTAGGCCGAGATTTCCAAGCGCACCCGGTCGCCCGGCGCCCAAGTGGGCGCGGTCAACTTGCGCCGGCCGGGCACGTACACTTTCAATTCATACCCATTGACCAAGCGTGCCCGATAGGTGCCGTTTCCGTACGCCATCACAATCAGGCCTTCCACCGCAAAGCAGCCCGGTCTGAGCATGTCAAAATCTCCGGCGCCCCGTCGGTTACCAGGACGGTGTGCTCAAAATGAGCCGATAGTGAACCATCTTGGGTGACGGCTGTCCAGCCATCACTGAGCACCTTGATGGCGGCCCCGCCCAGGTTAACCATGGGCTCAATCGCCAGCGTCATCCCCGCCCGCAGTCGGGCGGAGGACCGGGCGTCCACAAAATTCGGCACTTCGGGCGGTTCATGCACCGCGCGGCCCACCCCGTGTCCGACGAACTCGCGCACCACGCTGTACCCGTTCCGCTCAACGCAGGTCTGGATCGCCCGCGAGACATCGGTCACCCGGTTGCCCGACCGGGCTTGCGCGATGCCTTCGGTCAGCGCGCTTTCAGTCACATCCATCAAACGTTGCGCCTCCACACTGCAACCGCCCACCGCCACCGTCAGGGCGTTGTCGCCCACGAAACCGCGGTAATAGACCCCCACGTCCAGGCTCACGATATCGCCAAAGCGAAGCCGGCGCGGTCCGGCCAGGCCGTGCACCACTTCGTCATTGACCGAAATGCAAATGTGACACGGATATTTCCGGTAGCCGAGAAACGCGCTGCGGGCGCCATGTTGCTTGATGCAATCCGCCGCGTATTCGTCCACCTCCTGGGTGGTGAGGTCGGGGCGCACAAACGCCGCAACCGCTTCGAGCACCGCCCGGGCAATGGCGCAGGCTGGCCGCATGGCCGCCAGGTCCCGTTCCGTCTTGAGAATGATCATTGTCACCTCCCCGGCCCCTCCCATCGTGGCGGGGCCGGAGACCGGCCTCAAGCGGGGTCAAAACTTGCCCCGCAAGCGCCCTTTCTTCAAAAAGCCGTCGTAATGGCGCATCAACAGATGCGACTCCACCTGGCGCATCGTGTCCAGCATGACCCCCACGGTGATCAGAATACTGGTGCCGCCGAAGAACGTACCCACCGCGTACGGTATCTTCATCCCCTTGTTCATCAAAATGGGAATCACCGCAATAACGGTCAAAAACACCGCCCCCGCCAAGGTGATCCGGTGCATCGCGCCGTGCAGAAAATCACTGGTCGCGCGTCCGGGGCGCACGCCGGGAATGTACCCGCCGTTCTTCTTCAAATCATCCGCGATCTGTAATTCGTTGAACTGCGTCGCCACCCAGAAATAGGAGAAGAACAGGATCATGGCGGCGTACACCAACATGTAGAGCAACGCGCCTTCCTGCAGGGCCGCCGCAATCTCGCGGAAGAATTTCAAGTCGAACAAATTCCCGAGCCGCGAAAAGATCTGCTGGGGGAACATGAGGATGGCCTGGGCGAAGATGATCGGCATGACGCCCGAATAATTCACCCGCAACGGCATGAAGGAGGTCCCGCCGGAATAAACCTTCCGTCCTACCGCGCGTTGGGCATATTGCACCGGCACCTTCCGTTGGGCCTGGGTCACGGCGATGACCCCGGCGATAACCCCGGCGAGCAACAATAACAAGGCCACCCCGTGCCCCAAATTGAAAATCCTCTCCACGCCGTCCCCCGGAAAGAACATATCTTTGAGGGCGATGAACGCCGCGGGCAGCCGCGCCAAAATACCAATGGTAATGACCAAGGAGACGCCGTTCCCGATGCCCCGATCCGTGATCTGTTCGCCCAACCACATCAACAGCATGGTGCCGGTTGTCAGAACCAGGGTGGTTTGAATGCGATACCACCAAATCCACGCATCCGAATACGCCACCAGCCGGCCGATGCCTTCGCCGAAAATTTTATTGGGATGCTCCCAGCCCAACGCCATGACAAACCCCTGGCCGAGACACAACAACACCGTCAAATAACGGCCGTATTGAATGATCTTGGTCCGCCCGCCTTCCTCCCGGGCCAGCTTGCTCAAATGCGGCACCACCGCCGTCATCAACTGCAGAATAATCGTGGCGCTGATGTAGGGCATGATGCCCAGGGCGCCGATGGCGCAATTCTCCAAGGCGCCGCCGGTGAACATGCTGTACAGCCCGATGACGCCACCGCTGGGATCCTGCGCCGCCGCCCGCTTGAAAAAAGCGGCCAATTCGTTGCCATCCAATCCGGGGCAATGAATATACGCGGTGAGACGGCAAACCGCCAGGAGCAGCAGCGTGAACAGGATGCGCGACTTGAGTTCCGGAATGCGGAAGCAGTTTTTGAACGTGTTGACGATGGCGGCAAGCATGGGGAGAGCGATTTAGCTGGCGGCGACCGCGGCGGCGTCACCCACCAACTGGCACCGACCGCCCTTGGCTTCGATCTTGGTCCGGGCGGCGGCACTGAAAGCGTGCGCGCTCACCGTGAGCTTCCGGGTCAACTCGCCGTCCCCGAGAATCTTGATGCCGTCAAAACGGCCCTTGGCCAGCCCCGCCTGACGCAGCGCCGCCTCGTCCACCGTCGCCCCTTCTTCAAATTGATTGAGCGCGGCCACATTGACCCCGGCGTACCGGGTGGCGAACCGCTTGTTGTTGAAGCCGCGTTTGGGCAGACGCCGATACAACGGCATCTGACCGCCTTCAAACGTCGGACGGACGGAACTGCCGGCCCGGGAGGCCTGGCCCTTGTGACCGCGCCCGGCGGTTTTGCCGCGACCACTGGCTTCGCCCTGGCCCAGCCGCTTGCGGCGGTGCTTGGCGCCCGGACGGGGTTTCAAATTATGTAAACGCATAAACTCAAGCAGTTGTGGCCACCGGTTCGGAGGCCGCAGGTTCTGGGGCCGCCGGCGTCTCCGGCTTCTTCAATTCCAAACCGCGGCTCTTGTAAATATCCTCCCGCAGCCGCAGGGATAACAGCGCCTGCAGGGTGGCTTTGACCACGTTGGCGGCATTCTTGGACCCGAGCGATTTGCTCAGGATATCGCGGATGCCCACCGATTCCAGAACCGCCCGGACCGTCTTGCCCGCGATCACTCCGGTGCCGGGAGAGGCCGGACGCAATAAAACCCGGGCGCCGCTGTACCGGGCAAAAACCTCATGCGGAATAGTGGCGTCTTTGAGGGCCACCGGGACCATGTTGACCCGCGCGTCTTCCCCGCCGCGCCGGATGGCGTCCGCGACTTCGCCCGCCTTGCCCAGGCCCACGCCCACGCGGCCTTTGCGGTCGCCCACCACCACGAGGGCGCTGAACGAGAACCGCCGGCCTCCCTTGACCACCTTGGAGGATCGGTTAATGAAAACCACCTTCTCGACGAGTTCTTCCTGTCCTTCCCCCGTGAACGACATCTCCGGCGCCTCCGCCAGCGTGCGGGCCCGGCGGCCGCGGCCCGATCCCGGCCCCCGGCCTTCGGGACGCGCCGTCTGCTGTTTTTCTTCCACCGCGATATTCTCGTTGTCAGCCACAGTGATTTCTCCGTTGGTTAAAATTTCAGCCCGGCTTCCCGCGCGGCCATGGCCAGCGCCGCAACCTTGCCGTACACGGGTTGGCCTTCCTTGCCTTTGGCGGGCGACCAGTGATAGCGGGCGCCTCCGCGGTCGAAGACCACGCTTTGAATGCCTTTCGCCAAGGCGGCTTGCGCCGCCAGTTGCCCCACCACCCCGGCGCTTTTCACGTTGGCCGTCAACTGGTCGCGGTTCGGCACCGACTTGCTGGTTGTGGACACCGCCGCGAGCGTCACGCCCCGGGTGTCGTCAATGAACTGCACGTGGATATTTTGATTGGTGAACCGCACCGCCATCCGCGGACGCTCGGCGGTGCCGCGGACCTTCCGGCGCACCCGCCAGTGCCGGCGCCGGGCCAGTTGTTGTTTCTTTTCGACTCTCATGGTATCGGGTCACGGATTGGGCCGTGAACACTGTCGTTTCGAATTACTGAACCTTCTTGCCTTCCTTGCGAATGATGCGTTCGCCGGCATAACGGACGCCCTTGCCCTTGTACGGTTCGGGCGGATAAAAACTGCGCAGCTCGGAGGCCACCAAGCCCACTTTTTGTTTGTCCGGTCCCTCGATGGTCAGTTTGGTGTTGTCCTCCACGGTGACCTTGACCGACTCCGGCACTTCGTACACCACGGGATGGGCGTAACCCAGATTCATGGTGACAGTGGCGCCCTCGACCGCGGCCCGGAACCCGACGCCGTGAATCTCCAGTTTCTTGACAAACCCTTCGGAGACTCCTTTGACCATGTTGTTCACCAAAGCCCGGCTCAAGCCGTGGAGCGCCCGGGCTTCGGCGTCGTCCCCGTTCCGCGAGAGCACCACTTCGTTGCCCTCCACCTTGAGCGCCGTGCGGGCGGGCAATTCCAGGGTGAGCTTGCCTTTCGGGCCTTCCACCAACACGGTACGGCCCTTCAGGTCCACCTTGACTTTCGGCGGCAGGGCAATCGGCTGTTTTCCAATGCGTGACATATCTTCAGGTCCTTACCAGACGAAACAAAGCACTTCGCCTCCCAAGTTTTTCTGGCGGGCTTGGGCGCCCGTCATGACGCCTTCGGAGGTGGACATAATCACCACACCCAATCCGGCCCGCACGCGGGGGATCTCCGTCGCCCCGACGTAGTGGCGCAAGCCGGGCTTGCTGACGCGGCGCAGGCCTTCGATCACGCTGCGCTTGCCTTCGTACTTCAACCGCAGCTTCAATTTCTTCACGCGCTG
>MWDV01000191.1 GCA_002070715.1 Verrucomicrobia bacterium ADurb.Bin118 | reverse complement strand
CCGGACAACTGGGAGAAGGAACTGTCGCACGCCCGCACGTTTTGTTTCTTCGAAGAGATCGAATATCTCATCCGGAACGGATTGATCAAAGGCGGCAGCCTGGAAAACGCGATTGTCATCCGCGACGACGCCGTGCTCACGACCGAGCCGTTGCGGTATCCGGATGAATTTGTCCGGCACAAAATACTGGATATGGTGGGCGATCTGGCCTTGCTGGGGCGTCCGGTGCAAGGGCATTTGGTCGCCGTCCGCCCCAGTCACACGGCCAACTGCGAGTTGGTGCGGTTGATTGACGCGCAACGGCGCAAGCCGCCGGTAAGCCAGGCTTTCGGCCCCCCGCCACCACCAGCGCAACCCGCCGCCGCACCGCCGAAACCGCCGGACCCCAGTCTGGACGCCTGCGTGTTGGACGTGGTTCAAATCATGAAATTGCTGCCGCACCGCTATCCGTTTCTCTTGGTGGACCGGATCGCGAAATTGGAGGGCGACGCCATTATCGGCATCAAGAACGTCACGGTGAACGAGCCGTTCTTCCAAGGGCACTTCCCCGGGCGTCCAATCATGCCCGGGGTGCTGCAATTGGAGGCCATGGCCCAGGTGGCGGGCGTGCTCATGCTCACGCGGTCGCAGGAAAAACCGCAACTGGCCTATTTCATGTCCGCCGAAGAAGTGAAGTGGCGCAAACCGGTCCTGCCCGGCGACACGCTGGCCATTGAGGTGCAACTGACGAAGGCGCGCGGGAAAATTGGCAAAGCCCGGGGCGTCTGCAAAGTGCGGGGGGAAGTCGTCAGCGAGGCGATGGTCACCTTCATGTTGAGCGACGCCTGAAGGCGCGCGGTGCCCCATGAGCTCCATTCATCCCAGCGCCGTTATTCATCCCGGCGCCCGCATCGGCGCGGACTGCGAGATCGGCCCTTATTGCGTCATCGGTCCGCACGTGGAACTCGGGGACGGCTGCCGGCTGCATTCCCACGTGGTGCTGGACGGCCACACCCGGCTGGGCCGGGACAACGAGATTTTTCCGTTTGCCATCCTCGGCAAACAAACGCAGGACCTGAAGTGGAAGGGCGGCGTCACCCGCGTGGAAATCGGCGCCGGCAACACCTTCCGCGAATGTGTCACGGTGCATAGCGCGACCCACGATGGCGACGCCACCGTGGTGGGCGATCACAATCATATTCTGGCTTACTGCCACATTGCGCACGATTGCCGCCTCGGCAACCGCATCATCATGTCCAGCTACGCCGGCCTGGCGGGGCATGTGATCGTGGATGACCACGCCGTCATCGCCGGTTACGCGGCGGTGCATCAATTCTGTCGCATTGGCAAACTCGCCATGATCGGCGGCTATTCCAAGGTCCGCCAGGACGTGCCCCCGTTCATGCTGGCGGATGGCAGTCCGGCGGAAACGGTGACCATCAACAAGGTCGGCCTCGAACGCGCCGGGTTGTCCGATGACACCATCAACGCGCTGCGCGCCGCGTACAAACTGTTGTTCCGCGAAGGCTTGACCATTTCCAACGCCCTCGTCCGCATCGAACAAGAACTGCCGCCGCTGCCCGAACTGCAACACCTCGTGCAATTTGTCCGCGCCAGCGAACGCGGCATCAGCAAGTAACCCGCCCATGCCCCCGGCGGACTCACGCCCCCCGCTCACGCCCGGCACGTTGTATCTGGTTGCCACGCCGATCGGGAATCTGGAGGACATCACCCTCCGTGCGCTGCGTGTGTTGCGCGAGTGTACCGTCATCGCCGCCGAGGATACCCGCCGCACCGGGCAGTTGCTGAAGCACTTCGACCTCCATAAACCGCTCGTGAGTTGCTTTCATTTCAACGAAGCCCGACGGGGCGATGAACTCCTGGACCGCCTGCGCCGCGGCGACACGGTAGCCCTGGTCACCGATGCCGGCAGCCCGGGCATCAGCGACCCCGGCGTGCGCGTGGTCCAGCGGGCGTTGGCGGCGGGGTTGCGCGTCGAAGCCGTGCCCGGGCCCTGCGCCTTGATCGCCGGACTCACGATCAGCGGTTTGCCGACGGACGAATTTCATTTCGTCGGTTTTCTGCCCCACAAAGCCGGCCAACGCCAGCGGCGCCTGGACCGTCTGCAAACGGTGCCTGGCACGTTGGTTTTCTACGAATCGCCCTTTCGCATCGAACGTTTGTTGACGGAGTTGCGCGAGGTGTTCCCCGAACGCCAGGTGGTCCTGGCGCGGGAGCTGACCAAAAAATTCGAGGAACGACGGCAGGGCACACCAGAGGAATTGCTGGCCACACTGCGCCAACGCCCGCTCAAAGGCGAATTCGTGGTGCTCGTTTCTCCTGCTTGAATCCGGCGGCAGCGCCCGCAAGGGGCCGAGACCGTTTCTGCCGGAAGAAAGATGGCCCGCCTCTTACGGCTGCAGCCAATTCAGGAAGAAGGTGATGTTCAGGGCGTTGACGAAATCAATGAGGAACGCGCCCACCAGCGGCACCACCAGAAACGCGCGCGGCGCCGGCCCGAACCGTTCAACCAGCGCCTTCATGTTGGCCACCGCATTGGGGGTGGCGCCCAATCCAAAACCGCAATGTCCACCGGCCATCACCGCTGCCTCGAAATCCCGTCCCATCACCGGGAAAGTGACCCATCGGGCAAACAGCGCCACCAGCCCCACCTGCACCGTCAGAATCATCAACATGGGCAGCGCCGTGTCGGCCAGTTCGATCAAATTCAGACTCATCATCGCAATGGTCAAAAACATGCCCAGCATCACCGACGCCAGCGTGTTCAGGACTTCGGTTTTCACCCAACGCGCGCCGGCCAGATCCAACGTGTTCCGCACCACCACCCCCAGCAACATCGCCCCGATGTACACCGGGAACGTGATCTTCGTTTGTTGAATAAAATAACTGACCCAGGCGCCGAGCTTCACGCAGGCCAGCAAAAGCAGAAAATGGAGAAGAAAATCCCTTCGCCGCCGCGCCAGGAACTGAAAATCACCCACAATGCCCTGCCCTGCGGCGGCGGAATCCGCGACGGCGCGCGGCACCGCATCCTGCGATTGCAGACGTCGCCGGCGAATCAACGCCCCGCCGATCGGTCCTCCCAACAAGCCTCCGGCCACCAAACCAAACGTGGCGGCCGCCATGCCCACCTCCGGCGCCTGGGCCAACCCCGCCCGTTCAATATCCGCCGCAAACCCCATCGCGGTGCCGTGGCCGCCCGTCATCGTGACACTGCCGCAAACCAATCCGAGCAACGGCGACAGCCCCAGCCCTTTTGCCAGCGCCACGCCCACCCCGTTTTGCAGCACCGCCAGCACCCCCGCCAACCCGAGGAACAACAAGACTTGTCCGCTCCCGCGTTTGACCAGCGCCCAACTGGCGTTCAATCCAATGCAAGTGAAGAACGCGACCAGAAACGGCAAATTCACGCCGCGGCCGGGCGACCGCAACCATTCCGGCTCCGTGGTCACCAGCCAGGTCCACCCCGGTGCGCTGACTGTGGTTTGAAACTGCGCGGGCCACAGACCGGACAGATTCCCGCCCCACAGCACCAGGGAAACCAGCAATCCGCCCACCACCGGCGACGGAATGTTGAAGCGGGAGAGCCATCGCCCACGGCGGACGCACCACTCCCCCAACAACAACACCGGAATCGCCAGCGCGACGGGCCACCAAGCAGAGAGGGTCATGTCAATTTACCCGAACGATTTCGGGCCGAACACCGCGCAGTTTAAGCACCCGCCCGCCAAGGTTCAATGCAGACTTGCAAAACAACAACGGTTTGGCGCCCATCCCACGGAGGAATCCGGCATCACGCCAACCTGCCTCCGCCACCTTCCCGCCGGGCAACCTCCGCCTCGCCCAGCTCTGATGAAATATTCGAGCTAGCTCAAATCCGCGTCTGATACCAGACGCAAGGACAAGAGCTCAACGACGACTTCGACAGTGGATTACGACACGATTAACTGGGATTCCCTTGCAGAAACCCGAAATCACAATCGCCCGTGCCTCAGCAGAGTCCGGTCATTCACCCCCCGCCGCCGACCTGCCTCGGAATCTCACGGCCACACCAACCGATAAAACCGCCGGTTGATTCCAGCCGCCGCATCAATCAACGAAGCGCTTCCCGCCTGATTGGTGACCACGCCAACTTCCTCCCAACTCAGGAAATCGGCAGACCCCAGCACTCGATAGGTATCATAGGTTAGCCCTCCCACATTCAATTGCACCCGCCCGTTCATCAGACGTGCAATACTCCAAAATCTCGGCGACGGGATGATCCCCCCGATCGGCACCGGGCTGGTTTTTTTCTTGGCGGTGCCATCTCCCAACTGGCCCTCGACGTTCTTTCCCCACGCCCAAAGGGTGCCATTGGTCTTCAACGCCACCGTGTGGTAATCCCCGGCGGCCACCGCCTGCCAGTCTTGTGCCGCGCCCACTTGCACCGGACTGGTTTCATCCACAGCGGTGCCGTTACCCAACTGGCCATCGGCGTTCCTTCCCCACGCCCAAAGGGTGCCATCAGTCTTCACTGCCACCGAGTGAGCGTTCCCCGCCGCCATCGTCCGCCAGTCCTGCGCCGAGTCCACTTGCACCGGGCGGTTCGTGGACTGCTTGTTGCCCAAGCCCAACTCGCCAAAAGTATTTAACCCCCACGCCCAGAGCGTGCCATCGGTCTTTAAGGCCATCGTGTGGTAATCGCCGGTCACCACGACCAGCCAGTCGTTATCGTCGCCCACCGGCGCCGGGCTGGTCGTGGTATTCCAGTTGCCCAAGCCTAACTGGCCATAATTATTTTGCCCCCACGCCCAGAGAGTGCCGTCGTTCCGCAAGGCCACCGAGTGGTAAGCCCCGGCGGCCACCGCCTGCCAATCCTGCGCCGCGCCCACTTGCACTGGGTGATTCGTGGACTCCGTGGTCCCCAGGCCTAACTGGCCTGTGGCGTTCCACCCCCACGCCCAGAGGGTGCCATCGGTCTTCAAAGCCACCGCATGCCCGTAGTCGGTTGCCACTACCTGCCAGTCGGCGTCGGGGCCCATCGGCACCGGGCTGGTTTGGGTATCCCAAGTGTCCAAGCCCAACTGGCCATACCGGTTCTGTCCCCATACCCAAAGCGTGCCATTGGTCTTTAGCGCCATCGTATGAAATGTCCCGGCCGTTAGTGCCAGCCAGTCATCGGCCGGACCTGCCGGCACTGGATTGATTTTTTTCTTGGTGGTGCCGTCACCCAGTTGGCCCGAGTCGTTCTTTCCCCACGCCCAAAGGGTGCCATCCGTTTTCAACGCCACCGTGTGTCCGGAACCGGCGGCTACCGCCTGCCACTCTTGCGCCATGCCCACCGGCACCGGGCGGTTGGTGGACTGGGTTGTGCCCACGCCCAACTGGCCGTGGTTATTCCAACCCCACGCCCAGAGCGTGTCATTGGTCTTCAACGCCATTGTGTGACTCCCTCCGGCCGTCACCGCCCGCCAGTCCCGCGTCGTGCCCACAGGCGCCGGGCGGTTGGTGGACGGTATTGTGCCCAGACCCAACTGACCATGATTGTTCCGCCCCCAGACCCAGAGACTGCCGTCGGTTTGCAACGCCACCGTGTGGTAATCCCCGGCGGCCACCGTCTGCCAATCCTGCGCCGAGCCCACTTGCACCGGACTGGTTTCGTCCACAGTGGTGCCGTCACCCAACTGGCCATCGGAGTTCCTTCCCCATGCCCAAAGCGTGCCATCAGTCTTCACCGCCAGCGTGTGAACGTTCCCCGCCGCCATCATCCGCCAGTCCTGCGCCGTACCCACTTGCACCGGACTGGTCTGATCGCCCCCGGCGCCAAGGCCTAACTGGCCATAATTATTCCGCCCCCACGCCCAGAGCGTGCCATCGGCTTTCAACGCCATCGTGTGATTCTCCCCGGCCACCACCGCGCGCCAGTCATGGGCCGCGCCCACTTGCATCGGGCGGTTCGTCGGCTGCATTGAACCAACACCCAACTGGCCGTAGTCGTTATTGCCCCACGCCCAAAGTGTGCCATCAGCCTTCACCGCCACCGTGTGGGCAACCCCGGCCGCCACGGCCAGCCAGTTGTGGCCGTCGCCCACCGGCACCGGAATGGTCTTCTCTTCCCCCGTGCCATCGCCCAACTGACCATGACTGTTATCGCCCCACGCCCAAAGGGTGCCATCGGCCTTCACCGCCACCGTGTGACCGGCCCCGGCGGCAATGTGTTGAAAGACGCCGGGCCCGGCGACGGCCAGGGAAATCCAACCCAGCCCGCTACTCACCATCCCGATGACGAGCCATCGGATTCTTCGCATGAATACCGACCAACCTTAATGATGCCCCGCGTATTTCATAAGCCTGTTGTGTTGTGGCCATTTACTCTGAACAATTATTCGCACCTTACCCAAACAAGGCCCGAATTATACCGGATTATATTTTTGTGGGGATCCGGGTGAGGATGTCAAAACCAATTCATTTGGGGATTGGGAAAGACTGGGGACATCGTGACCCTGATGGAGGGGGGTGGGCAAGTAGTGACGTTTGGCGAGGTCAAGCGGTCGCCAGTTTAAGACCGCGCCGACCAAGGCTGGCGCTTGGCGTTGGAGGATTTGCAGTGGGCTCTGCCATTCTTTCCCCGATTGGGCCGCACCAAATTGAAGTAATCCCAGTAGGTGGTGGTTTTGGCCCAGAAGTCCGTTGGGCTGCGGAAGGTTTCCCGATCGAAGAACCCATCTTCGACGAGGCGATGGACCGTTTCGACATCACTCTGCCAAGTGTAGCGTTTGGGCGGGATGTAACGATGCTCGGCGCCCAAGGCCCGGACGGTGGCGGGGAGTCCTCGTTCCTGCTGATTTTCCAGGAACTCACCGCCGTTGTCAGTTTGCCAGACCACCCCGGAGAGGTCCACGCCGTGACCGGCCAGGTGCACCGAGAGTTGTTCGGCCAAGAGGGTGGCATAGCTTTTGGAGAGTTCATCGGCGTAACCGGTGAAGCAGGCGCCGGAGACGGGTTCGCGAACCGTGTATTGGAAACGGGGCAGGTTGAGGTGGGTCATTTGCGGCCAAAAATGGGGAATATCCTGGAGATATTTAGTGTCAACGGAGAGCTGGCCAAAGAGTTTCCAGTGGCGTTTGACCGCGCGGAGTTGCCGTTTGGTGACGGGTTTCTTTTTCCGAGACCGCACCAGATGATGCGTTCGAAAGACGCGGGCAATGGCGTTGTGACTGCAAGGCAATCGAAATTCCCGCTGGAGACGTTCGGCGCCGAAGCCGGTTTGGTGGCGCAGCTTGACGATCTGGCCTTCCAGCCCCCTAGAGATCTGGTTGGGCGACCGTTTGGGCCGGCGACTGTGTTCGACCAAAGCAGACGGTTTGCCGGGTTGATAACGGCGCAGCCATTTGCGGACGGTGTTGCGGGAGCAGCCAAACTCGCGGGCAGCGGCCTTGATGCCGTGGGCGCGGGCG
>MWDV01000190.1 GCA_002070715.1 Verrucomicrobia bacterium ADurb.Bin118 | reverse complement strand
ACGCCGATGGGAGCGCGACGGTTGCGGGATTGGCTGACGCAACCGCTGGCCCGCGTGGACGCCATCCAGGCGCGGCAGGCCGTGGTGCAGGTGTTTGTGCAGGAGGGCGCCGGATTGGAGACTTTCCGCGAGCAACTGCGCGAAGTCCGGGATTTGGAACGCACGATTGGCCGGCTGAGTTCCGGCAGCGGCAACGCGCGCGATCTGGCAGCGCTCCGGACCGCGCTGGCGCAGCTTCCCACGCTGCGGCAGACGTTGCAATCCCTGGCGGGGGATCATTCCCGCGCGGCACAGGCCGCGGTTTTGTTACAGGATGCGGCGCCGCCGGGGGCGTCCTTGTTGACCGATCTCACCGATCAACTCTGCGAAGCCCCGGACTTGGTGGAATTGCTTACCCGGGCCGTGGTGGATGAACCGCCGCCCGGGGTGAAGGAGGGCGGGCTGATTCGCGACGGGTTCAGCCCCGAACTGGATGAGCTACGCGCCGCGCAACGCCAGGGCAAGGCGTGGATCGCGAAGCTCCAAGCGGACGAAATCGCGCGCACCGGCATTCCCTCGCTCAAGGTGCGCTTCAATTCCGTGTTTGGCTATTACCTCGAGGTGACCAAGGCCAACCTCGACAAGGTGCCGCCGCATTATGTCCGCAAACAAACCGTGGCCAACGGCGAACGGTTCATCACGCCCGAGTTGAAGGAGATGGAGGGAAAAATCTTGGGCGCGGAAGAACGCGCGGAACGGTTGGAATACGAACTGTTCCAACACCTGCGCGAGGCCGTGCTGGGCCAGTTGCCTGTTCTGCTCCAAACCGCCGCGGCCCTGGCGCAACTGGACGTGATGGCGACGTTTGGCGAGGTGGCGCGATTGCATGACTATTGCCGTCCCCACGTCGGCGACGCCGGCGTACTGCACATCGTCGAAGGCCGCCATCCGGTGCTCGAACAGCAATTGACCGAAGAACGTTTCGTGCCCAATGACACGGGGTTGGAAAGCCGGGCCGGGGATTTGCCGGTTACGGCGGCATCTGACGAAGAGACCGTTGTTCACACCACTGCGGATGCCGCGGGCCCCCGTCCAGCCCTGCCGCAAATCGCGTTGATTACCGGACCGAACATGGCCGGCAAATCCACCTATATCCGGCAGGTGGCGTTGTTGACCTTGCTGGCGCACACGGGGAGTTTTATTCCCGCCCGGGAAGCGCGCGTGGATCTGGTGGATCGGATTTTCACGCGAATTGGCGCGAGCGACGATCTGGCGCGCGGCCAGAGCACGTTCATGGTGGAGATGAGCGAGGCGGCGAACATTCTCCATAACGCCACCCCGCGCAGTCTCATCATCCTCGATGAAATCGGGCGCGGAACGAGCACGTTTGACGGGTTGAGTCTGGCATGGAGCATCGTCGAACATTTGCATAATCAAGTGGGGGCCAAAACGCTGTTCGCCACGCACTATCACGAGCTGGCCGAGCTGGCGCTGCGCCTTCCGCGCTTGCGAAACTTCAACGTGGCCGTGCGTGAATGGCACGATCAGATCGTGTTTCTGCGCAAAATTGTCGAAGGCGGCAGCGACAAGAGTTATGGGCTGCAAGTGGCCCGGCTGGCGGGCGTTCCGCCGACCGTGGTGGAGCGCGCCAAAGTGATTCTTGCCAACTTGGAGGAATCGGAACTGACCCCCGAAGGTAACGTGCGCCGGACGCGCCGCCAGCAAGACCGTGAAAAACTCAAGCACCTGGCGCCCGCGCCGCAGATGGATTTGTTTGGGTGAGCAGTCGCCGCCGGGGCGGGGTGGAGCGGCGTTTACGCGGAGCGAATCCGGGCGAGCGCCTCGCGGATGCGAGTGATCTTTTCCCACGTCGCCGCGCTGACCGTTTCCGGGGCGGACGCGACGGAATCCGGCATTTCCGCGTTGTTAATCGCGGTGGCAACGAACCAGTGGTCGGCCAGGAATTTTTGTTTTTCCGAGGCGTCGGCCAAGCTGAACAAGCCCGCGTAAAACCAAGGTTTCGGATCTTCCTGGGCGGGACGCTCATGGACCAACCGATGCGCGTGAAAACAGGAGCAGCGCAGGCGGTCCGGATCAGTTTGTTCCAGATGTTCCAAGTAGGCGGTGGCGTTGCGGTCCAATCCTTGATGCACGATCCAACGCGCGTTGACCCGCCGCGCCCACGCGACGTAGTCCACAGCCGCATCCGGGGTGTGGTTGCCGGTGGACGATGAACCTGGCGCCGGCACGATGCGGAATTACGGAACGGCGTTGCCGGTCAAAATACTGGTCGCAGTGGCGGGGGACTTCCGCTCGATCAGCCGCAGGACACGCACCCGAATGCGGCCCTGGGGTACGGGCCATTCAAAGGTGTCGCCCACCCGGTAGCCCAGCATGGCCATGCCCAGCGGGGCGAGAATGGAGATCCGCCCCTGATCCACGTCCGCATGTTCCGGAAAAACCAATGTGTAGGTGAACCGATCGCCATCCTCCAGGTCTTCCAATTCGACGGTCGAGTTCATCGTAATCACGTCCGCCGGCAGTTCGGTTTCGGAGACGATGTGGGCGCGCTCCAGCTCGGTGCGGAGCCGCTGCAAATTGTCGGCGTCCAATCCCTTTTGCAGGGGGACCGATTCCAGCAACGGCCGCAGTCGGCGGGCGTCGTTTTCCGTGATGTAAATGGGCAATGTCATAGTCATTTGAGCCGGGTGATGGCGGCGTTAAGAAACCGCCGTGGGGCGCATGCCGCGCCAAGTGAATAGGTAATAAAACAAGATTCCGGAGGCTGTTGCGTGGGATTCCCGATGCGCCCAGCCCCCTCAAGCCCGGGAGGCGATCAGGCGGTGCGTGTTCCGGCCACACGCCAGCCCGCGCGTCCGCGGATCGGCGTCCGTCGCGGTCTGATTCGTTTTGTTGGTCCGGCCATTCACGCCTCTCACTATATCGGCTTTCCCCATCAAGGCAACCCCGCCGGGGAATAAAATTGAAATAATTCGACACGGTTGACGAAGTATGAGTTCTCCGTTCGGGCGCATGGCGTGAGGTTTTCGGAAGAAGAGTTTTTTGCATCGCCCAAAATTTCTGCGCCACTACCCGACGTTGAAGCTAAACCGCCGATGCGAATTCAGTTCCCCGCGAGTTTTTTCCGCGTTAAAGGTGTCCCAGGAATTGAAGAACGTTTCGCCGGGCCAGGGCCATGATGGTGCCTTGGGGATTCACGCCGGGGGCGGTGCAGAGCAGGCTGGCGTCATTAATCCGCAGGTTGGTAAAACCGTGCAGGCGCCCGAAAGAATCAGTGGCGCAGCGTTTACGGTCTTCCCCCATCGGACAAGAGCTGAACAGATGAATCGTCATCAGATTGCCGGCGCCGACAGGAAGGCTTTCAGGGATTTGCCGCAGCGCATCGGGATGCCGCAACGG
>MWDV01000189.1 GCA_002070715.1 Verrucomicrobia bacterium ADurb.Bin118 | reverse complement strand
TACGATTTTATTCAGCGGATATTCAATGATTCCTTCGGCCCCGGCTTGCTTGAGCTGCGGGATGAGGTCCCGCACGATGCGTTCCTCGACGATCGTTTCCACGGCGACCCAGCCCTGCTGGCTGAGATTGGCGATGGTCGGATTGCGCAACGCGGGCAATGATTGAAGCAGGTGGGGGAGGCGCTTTTCGGCGATGTTCATCTTGAGTCCCACCATCGTTTCGGCATCCAGCGCGCCCTTCAACAGCATCGCCAGCGTCTCAATTTTGCGGCGTTTCCACGGGTCTTTCCAGGCGTCGTGGTTGGCAATCAAACGCGGGGTGGAACTGAGCAACTCATCCACAATCCGCAGTTTGTTGGCCCGGAGCGACGAACCGGTTTCCGTGACCTCCACAATGGCATCCACCAGTTCGTGCGCTTTCACTTCCGTGGCGCCCCAGGAGAACTCCACCTCGGCTTTGACGCCGTGTTTTTTGAGGTATTTCTTCGTGAGATTCACGACCTCGGTGGCGATGCGTTTGCCTTGGAGATCCTTCACCGTTTTGACCGGCGAATGCTCCGGCACGCACAAAACCCAGCGCGCGGGTTTGCGCGACACCTTGCTGAAGATAAACTCGCCCACTTCGCGGACTTTGGACCCGTTTTCGACGATCCAATCGTGGCCGGTAATGCCGCAATCCAAGTAACCATGCTCCACGTAGCGGCTGATTTCCTGCGCCCGGATGAGGCGGATGACGAATTCGTCGTCGTCCACATACGGCACGTAGGACCGGCTGCTGAGCTGGATGTTGAATCCGGCCTTGGCCATCTTTTGGATGGTGGCTTCCTGCAGGCTGCCTTTCGGCAGGCCAAATTTTAATACGGGCTTGTTCTTCATGCGGTTGCTGATTCTCCGCGAATCGCGCCGTCCGGGAATACCGTTCCCGTCAGTTTTAACGGTGCGACGGGCTACGGTTTGCCAAGTTTGCCCCGCTAAAGCCAATCTTTTTTGAAAAATCGTGAATGCTGCTCAACCCGTCGCCGCCAGCCCCGGGTGCCGCCGGCGGCGGATTGCCGCCCAGATTTGCCGTCTCCAGACCAGGGCCGCCACCGCGCAACAGCTCCAACCAAACACGTCGCCGAAGCGTCGGTAGAAGGTCGCCGGCGCGGCGGCCGGACGGGGTACGGTGGTCGTGAAAACGCCCGGCCCATAAACACTGTCGGTTTCGTCGTGGAAAAGCGCGCGCCACCGGCCGCGGGCGTCCAGCCAGCAAGTGAGCCCGTTGTTGCAGCAGCGCAAAAGCGGTACTCCATTTTCAATCGCCCGGAAGGTGGCACTGGCCGCGTGTTGCCATTGGGCCGCGCTTTCACCGAACCAACCATCGTTGGTCAGGTTGACGAGGAAATCGGTGTCGGCTTCCACGTGCCGGCGCACGCCGTGCGGGAAAACGTCCTCAAAACAAATCAACGGGGCCACCTTGAGCCGGACTGGTTCTGCTACGGCGTCGGCGGCGTTCGGCGACGTGGTTTCGCCTGATGCCGGGGGCGGCTCGCGTTCCAAGGTAAAGGACGCCGGGCGTGTGCCGGGCGTGAAGCCGCCGGTGATGGGCGTCAACCAGCGCATGAACGGCAGCCACCGCGCCAGTGGCAGGTATTCGCCGAACATCACCAGATGATTCTTGCGGTAGTCCGCCGCCAGTTCCCCGTCGGGTGTGACGAGAAACGCGGCGTTGAAATAATCCGCCGCGTCGGGGTCCGTGTGGTTGGCGCGCGGTTCTGCGTCGTCACAGCCGAGAATCATCCAGACCCGGTGTTCGCGCGCCAGGCGGGTCACGGCTCGGTAAAGGGATTCGTCATACCGGATCATGTTGGGCACGGCGGCTTCCGGCCACAGCACAAGATCCGGGGCGTCGGCCAGACCGGTTTCCGTTAGTTCGAGCAACTGGCGGAACCGGTTTTGATTTTCGTCGGGCGACCAAATCAAGGTTTGCGGGATGCTCGGTTGCACAAACAGGACCCGCCAGGATTCCGCGCCGTCGGTCGGTTCCCGCAGGGCGCGCAGCCCCAAGCCGGCGACGAGCGCCAGCACCGTCGCCGGCAGAATGATTTCCCCCAACCACGCATAGCGGCGGGTGGGATGAAGGAGGATCTCCCGTCCGGCGCAGAACAGCGCGAGAGAAAACCAGACCACCAGAAAGGACACCCCATACACGCCGGTCACGGAAGCGCCTTGGATGAGCGGCAACAGGCGGTATTGCGAAGCGCCTAAAAAGTTCCACGGAAAGCCATCCCAGATGCGCGCCTGCACCATCTCCAACGCCACCCACAACGCGGCCCCGAGCAGCGCCCACCGCGCGCGTGACGTCCAATGGGTCGCGGTTCGTGCGGCGATGGTCATGGACATTACCCAGACCGCCGGGAACAGCGCGAGAAACGCGCTTAAAGCCACCCAGCCCAACACCGGATAACCCCGCACCGGGATCTGCAGCAACCACGAAAGCGAAACCAGGAAGTGCGTCAGCCCGGCGAGATAGCCGATCCGCAGACTTTCTCTGGTCCGCGCGCCAACGGCCGCCAGCAGCAGCAAGGCGGGCGCGAGCCACGCCAGTCCCATGATGGAAACGCGGGGGAACGCCAGCGCCCAGCCCAGGCCGGCGATTATCGCCGCACCATAACGTCCCCCGGTCGTGAGTCGTGCTGCCTTCAACGCCGCGAGGGTTGCCGCGAACGCCCGGCAAGGCAAGCGTGCGAACATTTCACCAGAGGTATTTGGCCAGCGCTAACACGCCTTGTTTGACCGCCGACCGGTGGTGCGACGCGCCGTGGGCGCGGAGGACCTGTTCGCGGTTCGCCAGATACCAGTCGTAGGTTTGAATGAACATCTCCACGTTGGAAAAGCGCGGCTGCCAGTCCAGTTGGCGTTGGGCTTTTGTGATGTCAAACCAGAGCGACCGGCCATACATCAGCGCGTGATACGGGCCCAGCGGCGACCAGCCGAGCGCACTGGTGAGTTTCATGAGCGCCACGGCGGCCCGCGTCGGCACGCTGCGGACCCGCGCGCCGGTGCGGGCGTGCGCGCACAGGGATTCAAGCGTCTCGCGCATGGTGCCGAATCGCGCCGCGCCGCAATGGTAAAGTGTCGGGCCCGGTTGCGCCGCCGCCCGGAGACAGGCGTCGGCCAGATCGTCCGCGTGGACAAACTGATAAACATTATCACCGCGCCCGAGCACCGGCACGTTGTGCCCTTCGCGAATCCATTCAAACAAAATCTGAAAAATCCCCAGCCGGCCGTGGCCCATGATTGTGCGCGGTCGGATGATGGTGACATCCAATCCGCGTTCCGCGAACGCCTGACAAAGCTGTTCGCCCTCCCGTTTCGCCCGACCATACGCTTCGCCCGGCGTTGGCGGCGTGGTTTCAGTGACGGGATTGGTTTTCGGCGCGCCGAAGACTGCGCTGGAGGAGATATAAATGACCTTGCGCACTTTTGCCATCGCCGCCGCGCGCAGCAGGGTTTCGGTGCCGCCCACATTGACCGAGTGGAAAAGCGGTTGATCCTTCGCCAGTGGCACTTGCGCCACGCAATGATAAATCGTGTCGCAATGGGCCACTGCCCGGGCGACCGGGCCGGCGTCGCGGATGTCGCCCGGGACAAATTCCACGTCCGCCGGGCGGTCGTCCGCGTCCACCAGATCAAACACCCGCACCGCCTGGCCCGCCGCGCGCAGGTGATCCCGTAAACGCGAACCGAAATAACCCGATCCGCCGGTGATGAGGGAAAGCGGCGTTGCCACGGTTCAAAAAGTAATGCCGCGTTCGGCGCACCAACGCAACGAGCGCCGCATCCCCTCCTCAAGGGCCACGGTGGGGGCGTAACCCAATTCGCGCTCCGCCCGGGCGATGGAGCATGCGATGGTCTTGTTCATTTCCGACAGCACATGGATTTTCTGATGATACCAGCCGGCGGCTTGCAGCAGGGTGTCGGCGAGAAACGCCATTTTGCTGACCAGACCCGGCAGGCGCAGTCGCCGGTGCGCGCACGGCTGACCGAATTCATTTTCCAACAGCCGCTCGACGGTATCCACGATTTCGTTCATGGAATAAGGCCGCCGGTCCGCAATCCAATAGGTCTGTCCCGCGGCGCGTTCAACTGCTGCCGCCCGCAGCAGTCCCTGGCACAGGTTGTCCATATACGCCATGGAACGGAGGTTGCGCCCGCCGCCGACAATGGGTGCTTTGCCGTCGCGGATCATGCGGAAAAACAAGGTTTGCCGCGGCGGTTGATTGGGACCGTAAAACCAGGGCGCGCGGAGGATGACCGTTTCCAAGCGGTCGGCGCGCTGGAGGGCCGCCTGTTCCATGAGCATCTTGGAGCGACCGTAATTTAGGTAAGGCCGATACGGTGACCATTCGTCGAACAGATGATCGGGATGCGGATTGCAACCGCAGGGGGAATTTGAGGACATGATCACCGCCCGGGCCACGCCCGCGTTGATGGCGGCGTCCAGCAAGTGGGTGGTGCCGTGCTGGTTGATCGCGTAGAAATCCGCCACGCGCCGTGGATGAATCACGCCGGCGGTGTGCAACAACACCCCGCCCCTCGCCCCGTCGCAAAAGCGCGCGCAATCCGTTGGGTTACGCAAGTCGCCTTCGTAGAACGTGACCCGGTCGGCCTCGGTCCGCAACGCTACCGGGTCCTGCCCGGGTAACACCAGGCAACGCACCCGGGGATTCGCCGTGGGCGGCAGGAGAGAGACGGTTTCCGGCAAGCCCTGCGCCACGGCTTCCAACAGCCGCGAACCGAGCCAGCCGGCGGCGCCGGTGATCAGAATAATTTCAGGCGGCCACTTCATTCTGAAAACGCCGGTTCAAGCGCCGACAAGCCCGGATGGGCGCGGATGTACCGAATTCGCAGTGTCGCCGGAGAAGGTTGCAAATCTCCGCTTTGCCATCCCGTGCAGCGTGAGCGATTCGTGATTTATCGGTCTTCCATCCCATATCCATGCAGAATCCAGGTTCTCATCTTCCGCGTGCGGGGAACGCTAACCACTGCCTCTTCCAGCGTCCAGTCCAATACAGAAAGACTGGGAAATTGACCGCTTGATTTCGGGACCGATTCGAATCCAGCAGAGACGATCAAAGCCTTTGGTCATCGCCACGCGTCCGCGCTGCGGGGATTTTGAACTCGCCGCCGCCGCCGCCGCGAACAAAAATACATCATGCTTTGGTCGCGCATCAAAATGGTTGTCCACCCACGCACGAAATTTTTCCGTTGGACGCTCACGCCTTGCCCAAGTGTCTGGCGCTGGATTGTGGTGGCACTTCTCGTCGTCTCGTTTGGATGGGTGGGGGGAGTTTCCGCCGCCGACACGCGCGGCATGGTTTCCTCCGGGCATCCACTGGCCACGGCGGCGGGGCTCGACGTGTTGAAGTCCGGAGGCAACGCCATAGACGCGGCGGTTGCGGTTGGGCTGACGTTGGGCGTTGTGGATGTGTGCAACTCCGGCATCGGCGGCGGCTGTCTGATGTTGATCCATCTGGCCAACGGAAAGCTCGTCGCCATTGACGGTCGCGAAACCGCGCCCGCCGCGGCCACGCGCGATATGTTTATCCGCGACGGCCGGGCGGTGCCGGCACTCAGTCAGACTGGAGCGTTGGCCAGCGGAGTGCCGGGCGAACTCGCCGCGTTTGAATACGCCGCGAAACGGTTCGGCAAAAAGCAGTGGCGCGAACTGGTGCAGCCCGCGGCCGACCTGGCGGAGCAGGGTTTCGCTCTCCAACGCGGATATGCCGCGCGTCTCCAAGCCGAGGCGGCCGACCTGGCGCAGTTTGAAGCCTCGCGGGCTGTGTTCTTTCGCGAAGGCCGTCCGTTGCGGGGGGGGGAGATATTGCGGCAGCCCGATCTCGCCGCCACCTATCGCGCTATTGCGGAGCAGGGCAGCCGCTGGTTTTATCGCGGTCCCTTTGCGCGCGCCGCCGAGCAATGGATGCGGGACAACGGAGGCCTGTTAACCGCGGCGGACTTCGCCAAGTATCGTTGTCGAATCCGGGAGCCGATCATCACCACCTATCGCGGCTATACCATCATCAGTTTTCCGCCGCCCAGTTCCGGCGGGGTTCACGTCGCGCAAATGCTCAACATCCTTGAACACTTTGATCTTAAAGCGCTCGACGAAGCCACGCGTGTGCATGTCCTGACCGAGGCGATGAAACTGGCCTTCGCCGATCGTGCGCACTGGCTGGGCGACCCCGCCTTTGCCCGCGTGCCGCGGGGATTGGTTTCCAAAAGCTACGCGGCGACGCTGGCGGGCCGGATCCGGTTGGACCGTGCCACGGAAGTGCCGACGCACGGTCTGCCGCCCAACTGGCGTCGGGACGTGTTCAAAAAACACACCACGCATTTCTCGGTCGCCGACGCGGACAACAACTGGGTCGCCTGCACCGCCACCGTTAATACCAGCTTCGGGTCCAAGGTGGTGATTCCAGGCACGGGTGTGGTGCTGAACAACGAGATGGATGATTTCTCCGCCCAACCCGGCGTGGCGAATTACTTCGGCTTGGTGGGAGCGGAAGCCAACGCCATCGCCCCCGGCAAACGTCCACTCTCCAGCATGTCGCCCACACTGGTGTTGCGGGATGGCCAACCCATCCTCAGCCTGGGCGCGGCGGGCGGACCCAAGATCATCACGGCGGTGTTGCTGGAACTGGTCTGTCTCCTCGATCTGGGGTTCAGTCCGGAAGCCGCGTTGGCCGCGCCGCGGTTTCATCATCAGTGGTCGCCCGCCGAGTTGATGTTCGAACGGCAACTGCCCGAACCGTTGCAAGCGGCGCTGATTGAACGCGGTCACCGGCTGCGACCGCTCTCCTCGGGGTCGGTCTCGCATCTGGTGGCCCGCAGTGCGGATGGCCGCAGCTTTGTCGGCGCGGCGGATCCCCGGAGCGGAGGCCAGGCGACGGGGTGGTAGCCCCGGTTGGCAGACGGCTGCCTTGGCCGTCCGCTTTGTACGAAACGCCGGTGCGTCCGCTTGGCGCAACCCCGGGCGGCGACTGCGGTGATGCTCGACGTTTGTGATGAATCCGTTAGCCTGAGACCCCACGGGTATGCCGCCGCCGGACACGCCATCATCACCGCCGGTTGCCCCGCCGCATGATCCCTATGCGGTGCTGCGCAACCGGGATTATCTGCTGTACCTGATCGGGCGGTTGGTGGCGGTGCTGGGCCAGCAGATGGTGGTGGTGGCGGTCGGGTGGGAATTGTACGAACGCACCCATTCTGCCATGGCGCTGGGGTTGGTGGGTTTGACGCAAATGCTGCCCATGATCCTCGGCACGTTGCCCGCCGGCCATGTGGCCGATAATTATCCCCGCAAACAGATCATCGCCGTGACCACCGGCATCCTGGCGCTGGCCAGCTTGGGGTTGACGTTGATCAGCGCGTTCCAGGCGCCGGTCTTCTGGATTTACGTCTGCCTGTTTGTCATGGGCATGGCGCGGACATTTTTGTGGCCGGCCAGTTCCTCGTTTGTGCCCCACTTGGTCCCGCGGCATCTGTTCTCCCGCGCCGTGACGTGGAACAGCAGCACCTTTCAGTTGTCGTCGGTGGCGGGGCCCGCAGTCGGCGGGGCGATCATCGCGGCGACGGAGAGCGCGGTGCCCGCGTACGCGTTTAACATTCTCGCGGCCCTGACCTATCTGACGATGATTTTGGCCATTCGCCGCAAACACGCGGTGGCCATGCGGGAGCCGATGACGCTGACCAGTCTGGGAGCCGGGTTCCAATTCGTTTTTGCCAGCCCGGTCCTTTTTGCCACGATCACCCTCGATTTGTTTGCGGTGTTGCTGGGCGGTGCGACGGCGCTGCTGCCGCTTTACGCCAAAGATATTCTGGGCGTGAGCCCGCGCGGGCTGGGTCTGCTGCAGGCGGCCATGCCGGCGGGCGCGATGATGTGCGCGCTGTTTCTGGCCCATCGGCCGCCGTTGGAAAAAGCCGGGCGCGCCATGTTGTGGGCAGTGACGGGGTTCGGCCTGGCGACGATTGGCTTTGGTTGTTCGCGCTGGTTTTATGTCTCGTTTGCCCTGCTCGTGTTCTGCGGCGTATTGGACAACATCAGCGTGGTGGTGCGGCACACGTTGGTGCAACTGCTCACGCCGGATGACAAACGCGGGCGCGTCACCGCGGTGAACAGCCTGTTCATCGGCACGTCCAATGAACTCGGCGGCTTCCGGGCGGGCACAGTGGCGCACTGGTTTGGTCCGGCCCTGGGCAATTCCATCGCGTTCGGCGCCGTTGTTTCGGTGGTGTCGGGGGGCGTGGGGACAATCCTGGCGGTATTGGCCGTCGCCTGGTTATGGCCGGAATTACGGCGTTACGGGCGGCTGGATGTCTGATGCCCGGTGTTTTGATCGCAAAAAGGTCAGACTCCAAGGAACGGCACCAGCGCTTTGCCGAACGACGTTTTCATGAGTGCCGCCATTGGAGTGGGTTCCCGTGCCCGTTGCCGCAATGCAAGACCAGCTGAATGAGCATGGGTTTTATTCCATTCACCGCAATCGGGTGGATGCCAAGAATGGTTACGGCGGATTATTTGGAGTTGGCGGAGCTCAATTGCGCAGCGACGCGCTCCACCGTTTCCGGGGTGGCCAGCAGGTAAAGGCGATCAAAAATCTCGCCGGGCATTCCCGCAAGCCCCGCCGCCGCGCGCGGGTTCACATCGGGTCGCGGCACAATGACCGATCGAATCCGTTTTTCTTTGAGCGCTTTGACCCAGTTGGTGCTGCCCTGCGGATCGAAGAGAAACCAGGGCTTGGTGGTTTTCGACTCCGACGGGAACAAGGATTCAATGTCGGGCGGCACTGGAGCGAGGCACACAAACGCCAGGGCTGCGGGATACCGCGCGGTGAGTTGCTGGAACGCGGCCAAAGGAATCTTCCCCGCTCGCGCCGCTTTCGTCGGTGCGTCCAAGCGGGCGATTTCCAGTTCCCATTCCGGATGCCCGCGCAGCAGCGGGGCGCGGAGCGCGTTCGCGTAGGACTCCGCTGTTTCCGCGTCCAGCGCGCCGGCGGGGGGCAGGACCATGACCACAACGCCGCGGTGTCCCGCGATCGCTGTTTGGGTCTGATTGGCCAGGTAAAAACTGACGACTGCGTGCGCGCGGTTCGGCGGTTTGGCATCGCCGGCGGAAAAACTACCGCGAACCTGCCAGCCGAGGATGCCCACCAGCCCGAGGCAACTCACGAGGATCAGTCCCTGGCCCAAAGCAGTGGAACGGCGGCGGAGGAGAAATCCGATGCCGCCGATTGCCAAGGCCACCGCCACCAACAGAAAATACGTCATACGCGGGCTTCCCGGGCCGGGACTAATAGACCTTGTTCACGTTGAAGATGTTGGTCAGAGCGTTTTTCAGGGATTCAACGTGGCCATCCAGGAAGACGCCGTTGGCCCGTCCCATCTTCCGGTTCATGGACTTGATGCCGGTGTACATGTCGTAGAACGCACTGCGATCGTTCCCGCCGCTGTGCCGGTAACAAACGTTGGCAATGGCATGGTCGTCGGGGTAAAGCAACGCGTCGTAGCCTTGGGTTTCTCCGTACATGATGGTCATAGCGGGCTGCGGGATATGCCGCAGTCCCATGTCCAGGCGCGTGTTGTTGATCTGGTAACTTTGCGCGTAACAGAGCCAGCCCCAGTAACCGCCGCTGGGGCTGCCCGGGCACACCAAGATCTGGTTGGTCTGCGTGACGCCGGGGGCGACCTTGCGGCCCAGGTAGGGCGGGAGCACCCGGTACCAGATCATTTCGAACGGGTAAGTGTAATTCAAACCGGTGTAGCCGAGGGGCAGGACCTGGTGGTCTTCCTCGTACATCAGGGCGGCGAAGATCATCTGCCGTTCGTTGTTGGCGCAAAAGGTGGCGCGCCCCTTGTCTTTGGCACGGGCCAAAGCCGGCAGCAACATGCCGGCGAGAATGGCAATGATAGCGATGACGACCAACAGTTCGATGAGGGTGAAGGCGCGCGGCCGGAGGCGCTCCCCGGTGGCGGCGACCGGCGGTTTCAGATGCGGTCTCTCAGGTTGTCGCATAAACAAGCAGGATGCGGTTCACGGGATTATGCCCGCTTGGCGTAGGGGAGTTGCCACGGACTGCGGTATTTGACCCCCACGAGGGCGTCGGCGTCCGGGTGGTTGGGAATCCGCTCGTTGACGGCGTCCCAGTGCAGGGTGTGGCCGCTGCGGAAGGCAATGTTCCCCAGGTGCGCCACCGTGGAAACGTGATGCCCGGCTTCCAGATTGAGCACGGGTTGCTGCCGGGATTTCATACAATCAAGAAAATTTCGGATATGCGCGGGGCGCGGGTCGCCGCTGCTCTTGTGTTGTTCCGGTTCCAAACTGGCCTTGCGTTTCTCGATGAGCAGTTCCCAGCCGGCGTCGTTGAGTAGAATGGTGCCCTCCGTGCCCGACCACGAGACCCCCCAGGACCGGCCATTCAAGCCGACACCCACGCCGCTCTTGTGTTCCCATTGCAGCAGGTAATCCGGGAATTCGTAGGTCGCGATTTGTGAATCCGGGGTCTCGCGCGAGTCGCGTTGCACAAAGGTGCCGCCCGTGGCGCACACCGTTCGCGGCGGGGCGGAATCCATGCCCATCAGCGCCATGTTAATGAGATGCACCCCCCAATCGGTCATCAAGCCGCCCGCGTAATCCCAGAACCAGCGGAAATTGTAGTGGCACCGGTTTTTGTTGTACGGCCGTTTGGGCGCGGGCCCGAGCCAGAGATCATAATCCAAACCCGGCGGCGGCGCTTCATCCGGCAGGGCCGCCATTTCCGGTTGCCAATCGAGCCACGCCCAAGCGCGCACCATGCTCACCGGCCCCAGCTTGCCGGATTTCACAAACGCGGCGGCGTCAATGATGTGCTGGCAACTTTTCCACTGAGACCCCATCTGCACGATGCGATTGTGTTTTTGCGCGGCGGTGACCATGGCGCGGCCTTCGTCAATCGTGGTGGCCAGCGGTTTTTCCACGTAAACATCCTTGCCCGCCTGGCAGGCCAGCACCGTGGGCAGGGCATGCCAATGATCCGGGGTGGCGATGATGACGGCGTCCACGTCCTGCCGATCCACCACGCGGCGGAAATCCTTCACCGTGTCGGGTTGTTTTCGCTCGCGTTTTTGGCAGACGGCCAGGGCGTCTTTCAGGTGGGCGTCGTCCACGTCGCAGACCACCACGCATTCGACTCCGGGGTTGAGCAAAAAACAATCCAAGTCGCCGCAGCCCATGCTGCCGGACCCGATGAGGCCCACGCGGATCTGGTCGTTAGCCGCGGCGCGCGTGGCGCGGATCGCCGGACCGGACAGGCTGGCCAGGGCCGCCGTGCCGAGCGCGGTTTGGCGGAGGAAATGGCGGCGCGAATACGAGGCGGAATGAACGGTGTCTCTCATGGGAATTACTTAAATCTGAAGTCACCTTATCCCCGCAAGGGCGCGGACGCAATGACGTATTCGCGTCAACCGGTTATTCGCGCAACTGGCCGCTTTGCACGAGGATTTCGCGCCAGCGGGCGGCGGTGCGGTCCAAGGCGGCGCGCGGCGAGCTTTGGCCGCGAATCGCCTTGATCAACTCATGGTCCAGATAGTCGGACAGTTCCTGCGAGGGGGGAATCCGGAACCGCGGTTGATGCACGGCCAATCCCTCCCGGACGGCGGAGAGGTAGAAGACCTGCCGTTGACACTCGGGATCGTGGTAGGTGGAAAGGCGCGGCGAGCCTTTGCCATAGCGCAACAACAGCCGCTGGGAGTTGGTCGGGTTGACGAAAAACCGCAGCCATTGACAGGCGGCGTCGAGGTCGGCACAGGCCGGATTGATGCCGAGCGACCAAGCGCTGAGTTGGGGTTGCTCGCCGGGAATGACCGCCGCCCCGATTTTACCGGTGATCTTGCAGCGGTTGGTGTCGGCCAATTGGCGCCAGATCAGGCTGGGCCACGCCAGATACATGGCCCCCCGGCCTTGCAGGAACAACAGGTCCGCGTCCGGCAACGTCCGGTCTTCGGAACGCGGCGGCGCGTAACGGAACATTTCGGTGAACAATTCGAGGCTGGCCACGCCGCTGGCGGCGTGCAGTTGCGGACGCCAATGCTCATCCACCGGGCGGCCGCCCATCCCGTACAGGATGCCGGACCACAACGTGTAGGTCTGTTCCTTGCCCATCAAAATGTTGCCATAGAGCGTTTCGGAGTTCAGGAATTTCGCAATCTCCACATATTCCGGCCACGTCCGGGGCGGCTGCAAAGGCCGGCCCGTGCGTTCGGCAAATTCGGCGGATCGAGCGGCAAACACATCGGTCCGATAAAGCAGCGTGATGACGTCGCACGCCATGGGCAGGGCATGGAACCGGCCTTCCCATTGACCGCAATTGGTCAGCACGGTGGGAATGAAATCTTCGATGTCCGGGGCGATCTGCGCGAGCACGTCGTCCAACGGCCGCAAACGGGGCAGGATTTCCCCCTCCCATTGGTAAGCCACCTGCAGCACATCGTAATGCCCGCCGCCGGTGAGCAGATCGGTCAATTCCTTTTCCCGCAGGCTGAAAAGATTGGCTTCCACAATGTTGACCTGGATGCCCGTCTGCCGTGTGAACTCCTCTGCCAGCGACCGCGCGGCTTCGGCGTATAATCCGGTCATGTAAATGCCGGTGAGTTGACGCCGCGGCGGGGCCGTTTGGGGGCGGCACCCTGCCAGCAGCAGGACAGCGCCGCAGAGCGGCAGCAGAAGAAACCAAAGATGTCGCCTAGGGCGCATGGCGGGGGGGAACAAGATGTTCGGAGAGCGCCTTGGCCACGGCGCCGCCCCGGGTATGCACCTGGAGCTTCGCGTAAATGCTCCGCAGATGATTGTCCACGGTGTGATAACTGAGCGCCAGACGATCGGCGATTTCCTTTTTGACCAACCCTTGGACCATGAGTTCGAGGACCTCCCGTTCGCGTCCGGAAAGCCCATAGTCATGCTCGGGCGGCGTGGCCCGGGAGGAGGCAAACATGTTCAACACCAGCCGCGCGACGCGCGGGTTGATGGGCGATCCGCCCTGCAACACCTCATGCACGGCGTTGGCGATGGCGTCCTCATCCGCCGTTTTCAGCAGGTAACCGGAGGCGCCGGCGCAGATCGCGTTGAACACTTTTTCCTGGTCATCGAACACGGTGAGCATGATGACGTGCGTGGCGGGCGACCGCGCCTTGAGATGGCGGATGCCTTCGATGCCGCTCATGCCGGGCAGCCCCACGTCCAGCAGGATGACATCGGGCGCGGGTTGGGTGTCCAAGGCGGCCAACGCGTCTTCGCACGAGGCAAAGGCGCAGGGGCACTGCATGGTCGGCGCGCGGTTCAGTACCCGCGCCAGCACGCGCCGCGAATCGGCATGATCTTCGATCAGCCAGACGACGGCTTTTTTGCCTGCAGCCCCAGTGCGCATGGAATGGAGTCTTTCTGGTCTTTCCTTGCGGAGCAAGCCTCGGCTCTCCGGGCGCGCCGGCGGACGATCCACCTTTATGGTGGAGAAACCCGCAAGCGAAGCGTGGTGCCCTGCCCAGGCTGGCTCTGAATATCCAGTTGCGCGCCGATCCTAGCGGCGCGGGTCCGCATATTGCGCAAGCCGCTCCCTCCGGTTGCCGCCGCCGGATCAAAACCGGCGCCGTCATCGCGGATGGTCAACTGCCAATGCCCGGCGTCTTCCTCCAGATGCACTTCCACGACCCGGGCCCGCGCGTGCCGGGCGATGTTGGTGAGCGCCTCTTTGACGAGCAGGAACAGGTGATGCCGGAAATCGAACGGCAGTTTCCGGGAGAGATTGACGCCCTCGTATTGCAGGCGATAGTCCACCCCGCGCAGGACGGTTGCGGCGAAATCCTTGGTCCGCAGCAACCAGTCCTGCACGGTGTCGAACGCCGGGTTGATGAGCCAGATGATGTCGCGGATGGAATTGGCAGTCTGCGTGGCAATGCGATGAATTTCCTCGACATCCTGCCGTTCTTCCGGCGGGAGGCGCCCGTGTTTGGCCAGCAGACGGCTCAACAACGTGATGCTCCAGAGGCTGGAGCCAATGTCGTCATGTAAATCGCCGGCGATGCGCACGCGCAGCCGCTCGATCTCCTGCCGCCGCGCCTGTCGTAACCGATACAAGCCGATTAGGATTCCCACGACTGCGAGCCCGGCCGCCATTCGAAACCAGAGGGTTTCCCACCAGAACGCCGCCACGGTGACGGCCACCGTGGCGCCCGTTTCGTTCCAGATGCCGTCGTTGTTGCTCGCCTTCACGCGAAACAGATAACGACCGGGCGGCACTTTGGGATAGCGGGTGTGCCGGGCGGTGCTGGGCTCGCTCCAGGCCCGGTCGTAACCGGCCAACTGACAGCGGAAATGCACCTTGCCCGGCGCCGTCAAACTAAGCGCGGTGTAATCGAACCGCAGACCCCCCCGCCCGGGCGGCACGCGCACGCCGTCGTGGAAGGGCACCGCCACATTGTCCACCCATACGGCTTCCAGTTCCACGCGCGGCGGTTGCCGGTTCCAAGGCCGCGCGCCGCGTTCCGCGATGACCAATCCCTTGGTGGTGGCAAACCAAACCGTGTCGCGCCCGGGTGGCCAGCGGCGGGACGGAATCAACGGCACGCATTGAACGCCCGGCAACCCGTCCTCCTTGCCATAGGGGACCACATCCAGAAACGGCGAGTGCCCCGTGGCTTGCGCCTCCAGTTGTTCCCGGGAGACCCGCAGGATGCTGTGGCCTGTGCCAATCCACAGGTTGGCTTCGAGATCGGTTTGCAGTTGCAGGATCGCTTCGTTGGCCAGTTCGCTGCCGCTGACAAAAACTGTGAGCTGCCCGTCCTTGATCCGGCACAATCCCTTGGCTGTGCCCACCCAAACCGAACCGTCCAAGGCGACATGCACCACGCGCACCAGATTAGCGGGCAACCCCTCCTGTTCGGTGAACGCCGTGAACCGGCCGTCGCGGAGCTGGAACAATCCGTCGCCCGTCGTGCCGATCCAGAGATTGCCCTGGCTGTCCCGCGCCAGCGCGACCGCGTGGCTGCCATAAAATCCCCACGGCGTGTTGAAGCGCTCGACGTTCCCGTCTTTGAAATGATTCAAACCGCCGTTGCGGGTGCCGAGCCACAAGCCGCCGTCGTCTTCGGCGTAAAGCACCTCAATGGCGCTGTCGGAAAGCCCGTTGCGTTCGCTGTATTGCCGCAGCGTCTGGCCGTCGTAGTGGAACAAGCCGTCGCGCAACGTGCCGATCCAGTAATCGCCCGCAGCGGTCAGGCAGGCGGTTTGGATGGTGACCCCTTCCGGCAGAGGCAGCGTGATCAACGGGACAAAGACGCCTCCTTCGACTTGGTAAACCCGATGATTCCCGGCGACGAGCCGCAAGGTGCCTTCGGGTGTCTCGATGTAACAGGGCACCCCGAGGCCGCCGGCGATTTCCGGCGGCGGCACCAACCGCAACTGACGCCGTTTCAGGCGGCGCAGACCGTCGTGGGCTGTGCCCAGCCAAACATTGCCCTCGACATCCTCACATAGCGCCGTCAGGGCATTCGTGGTTTGCCAGATCAACTCCGGCGGCGTTTCCCGCGCCCGGGCGAGCCGGTAAAGATTGCCCGTCCGGGTGCCGAACCAGAGCGACCCATCCCGGCGCTCAATCAGGCAGCGCACGGGTTCGGTGGATACCTGAAACGGTGGAGCCGATGCCGCGTCCGGCAGACCATATAATCCCGCCTCGCCGCCGAGCCAGAGCCAGCCGGCGCGGTCTTCGTGCAGGCAGTGGAGATTCGTGCGGGCAAACGGCGGCAACGGAACCTCAAAGGGCGTCAGGGTTTCCTGACTGAATTTGCCCAATCCCTTGGGCGTGGAGAACAGCGAGCGTGAACTGCGGGAAAAACTGATGGCGTCCACGCGGTCGTCGGGCAGGCCGTCCGTTTTGTAAAACGTGGTGAGCTGTCCGGTGTGCCAGCGGTTCAGTCCCGAATCCGTGCCCGCCCAGAGTTCACCCGCCGGCCCTTCGCCAAGACACAACACCGTGTCCGCAGAAAGCCCCTCCTCACTCAACAACGCGTTGAACCAGCCATTTTGGTAAACGACCAAATCGCCGCCGTCCGTGCCGACCCACAACCCGCCCGCGGCATCCTCCCAGAGGCAAAGAATTCGGTTGCTGCGCAAGCCGACGCTGTCCGCCACCCGGAAGGTGGTGAAACGCACGCCATCGAACCGCGCCAAGCCATTCAGCGTGCCCACCCAGAGATAGCCGTCCTGCGTTTGCCGGATGGCGGTGATGGTCTGGTGGGGAAGCCCCGCGTCGGTTGGCCAGGCGTCCACCACCCAATCGCCGGGGGTGGAGGCGGCGCTGGCGCGGAGGATGGCGCCGCCCAGCAAGGCCCCCGCGAGCAATCCGGTGAGGCCGCGCATGCCCATCGTTACGCGGGCGGTGGGCCCTCGGCCGCTTGCGCGTATTCCAGGGGTACGACCAGAACCGCGCAGGCGGCTTTGCGCGCCACTTTTTCCGCCACGCTGCCAAACAAGGTTTTGCCCACCCGACCGTGGCCGTGCCGGCCCAGCACGATCAGGTCAATCTGTTTCGCGCGCGCAAATTCAAGAATCGTGGCGGCGTCCGGGCCGATGCGGAATTCCACCTGCAGCTTCACGCCGGCGGGCACGCGCGCGAGGTAGCTCGCCGCCACTTTGGCATCAATGGCTTTTTTTGCCTCCGCGTCCACGTTGTCCACCTCGTAGATGTAAGATTTCCAGAATTGGGCGTCCGGTTCCTGGATGACGTGGAGCAGATACAAGATCGCCCCGGGCCGGCGGATCACGGCGTCCAGCGCGAAGGCAAACGCCGCGTCGGCGCTCTCCGAAAAATCCGTGCAAAACAGGATGCGTTGGAAGCGGGACGGCAACGGGGCGGGGGACGGGGTGTTCATCGCGGACTCCTTATTTGCTGAGGCTGGGCAGGAAGGTGACGATTTGCGGAAACACGGTGATGAGCACGGCGGCGAGCACCAACGCCCCCAGGAACGGCAGGCTACCGCGGAAGATCTTTTCCAGGGGCACATCGCGCGCCATGCCGCTCACCACGTAGGCGCACACGCCCACGGGCGGCGTGATGACGCCCATCATGGTGACCACCACAATCATCACCCCGAACCAGATCAGATCGTAACCCAGCGCCAGCACCACGGGATAGAAAATCGGAATGGTCAAAATGTCCAGTGCCAGCGCGTCCAGGAAACAGCCGCCCACGAGGTAAAACAAAATGATCAAAGTCATGATGGCCCATCCGGGCAGGATCAGGCCGGAGAGCCAGAGCGCCAGGTTGGCCGGCACCTGGGTGACCGCCAGGAATTTTCCGAAGATGATCGCGCCCGCGACAATCGTCATCACCATGCAGGAGGTGCGGATGGTTTCATTCAGGCATTGACCCAGTTTTTTCCAGGTCAAATCGCGTTTGCCCAAGGCGATCAACAGCGTGCCCGCAGCCCCGATGGCGGCGGCTTCAGTAGCGGTGAAATAGCCGGCGAACATCCCGCCCATGACCAGCGCGAACAACAACAGCGTTTCCCACACCCCCCGCAGGGAAACAAACCGTTCCCGCCAGGTGAACCCGGGGCCGGCTGGTCCGTAATGGGGTTGCATCCGGCATTGCACGTAAATCACGAGGCAAAAGAGCAGCGCCACCAGAATGCCCGGGCCGATGCCGGCGATGAAGAGTTTGCCGATGCTTTGCTCGGTGAGAATCGCATAGACAATGAACACGATGCTGGGCGGGATGAGCATCCCAATGCCGCCGCCCGCCGCCACGCACCCCGTCGCCAGTTGCATGTCGTAGCGGTAACGCCGCATCTCGGGCAACGCCACGGAGGCGATGGTTGCCGAGGTGGCCGGGCCGCTGCCGCAGATGGCGCCGAACGCCGTGCAGGCACCCACGGTGGACATGGCCATCCCGCCGGGCAACCAGCCCAACCAATGGTAGGCAGCGTGGAAAAGGCCGCGGCTGATCCCCGTGTGAAACGCCACCTGGCCCATCAACACAAACAACGGAATCGTGGTCAGGTTGTAATCCGCAAACGTCGAATAAAGCTCGATCGTCGCCATGCTGAACGCGGCGGGGGGCGACACCACCAACGCAAAGCCGATCAACCCGACCACGGCCATGACAAACCCCACCGGCATGGAGGCGGCCAGCAACAGGAACAACAGGGCGAACCCAAGATAGGCGGCGTCGGTCGGGGTCATGGCTGGAGCATGGCTTTGCCCGGATGGGTGAGGTGATAAAGTTTGATGAGCACCACCAGCGCGCACGAGCCGGCCAGCATGTACGGCACCCAGAAAATGGGCAGTTGCAGCGTCATGCTGACTTCGCCCTTCAGCCGCAGGGAATTCCCGTAATCCACGCATCCCCACGCCAGCAGACTGAACAACGCCATCGCCAGCAGCCGCATGACCGCGTCCACGCCCACCCGTCCGCGCCGGCCCAGTTTGTGAAAGAAATACTCAATGGCGACGTGGCCTTTGATGGCGGTGGTGTAGGGCAGTGCCGCGGCCATGGTCACCGCAGCGGCGATTTTGACGATGTCGTAGGCGCCGGTCATTGAGAGGCGGAAGACGCGCAGGAGCACGTCCACAGTGGTGACGAGCACCATCACCAGCAAGCCGGCGCCGGCCACCCACGCCAATCCGCGCACAACCTGGCGCAGGAGATGGTGGTAGAGATCCAGCCCGCGGCGTCCGCCGGCCGGAGAAGGAGAGGCAGTCATGGAGGGGGGTGAAAAACGATCAAAACTTTTTGGCCGGTCGCCTCCGGCATGATTTGCGGGGGTGTCCAAGGACGGGAACACCCCCGCGGTTGGTCGCGTGTCAGCCGGGGCTTACTTGGCGGCTTTCTCAATCTCTGCTTGCAAGTCAGCCAGCATTTGGGCGCCGGGGAGGTTTTTGTCGGCCGCCGCTTTCACGTAGTCATCCAGGATGGGTTTCACGGCGTCTTTCCACTTCTGCTGTTCGGCCTCGGGCAGCCGGATGAATTCCCGTTTCAGTTCCGTGACGAAGGCTCGCCCGTCTTGGTCGGCTTGATCCCAGGCGGCGCCGTGTTTTGCGATCCATTCCTGGCTGACGTCGGTGAAGATCTTTTGGATGTTGGCCGGCAGCTTGGCCCATTTGTCCTTGTTCATCACCACAAACATCGCGGTGGTGTACCCGATGGCCGACGCGTCAATGACATATTGAATCGTTTCTCCCTGTTTCCATCCCTTGAGCGTTTCGATGGGACAGAGGGTGGCTTCCACCACGCCCTTGGCCAGCGCTTCGTAGGTTTCCGGCTGGTTCATGGCCACCGGCGTGGCGCCCAGCGACTCAACAATTTTGGCGGACAGTCCCGTGGCGCGCACTTTGAGCCCCTTGAGGTCGGCCAGCGACCGAACCGGTTTCTTGCTGGCGAGGATGCCTGGGCCGTGGGCGTGGACGTACAGCAGATGAACATCGTCCAACTCGGCGGGCGGATGCTTGGCGAGTACGGCGTTGGCGGCGCGGGTGGCCGTCATGCCGTCCGGGTACCCGAGCGGCAGATCCAAGCCCTCCAACAACGGAAAACGACCGCGCGTGTAGGCGAAGCAACTCATGCCAATGTCCGAGATGCCTTTGACTACGCCTTCGTAGCATACGTCCGCCTTGCTGAGGGAGCCGGCGGGGTAAATGGTGATTTTGACGCGCCCGTCCGTGCGCTTTTCAATTTCATGCGCCCAATTCGTCGCCGCGATGCACTGCACGTGGGTGGGCGGGAAAAAGATGCTGTAGGACAGGTGGATGGTTTCCGCTTCGCCTTGGGGTTTGCAGCCGGTCAGGGTTGCCAGCCAGGCGCCCGCCAGGGCCAAGGTGATCAGGAATACGGTACATGGTTTTGCCTTCATCGAGTTGCCTCCAAGTTTGGTTTGTGTTGTTGCCATGGTGCGATCCGCGCTCCGGTTACCGTCGGGGCGCCCTGTATCCGTCCTTTATAGGGCAATCGGGCGGGCCTTCGCAACTGCTCTCGCACGCAAACCATTTGCGCGTATGCTAACCATCAAAAAATCTAATTAACCGTCCGGCGCCGTGAAGGCCGGCCGGCCCTGCCAAAAACGCATCGCGCCGAGGTTGGCGATTGGGTGCCGTGGCGCCGTTGTCCGGGGTGTGCGCCATTTCTTACGGTCGCGGTTGTCTGAGGATTCCCGATTTTTGGCGAACCGGGAAATTGGAGATGTCCGCGGAAGTGGCTTGACTGTCGGCGGGTTACGGATTGCACTAAGGGCGGTCTGGCAATGAAGCCGGTCCGGCAAAATGGGATCTTTTTTATGGCACAAAAACGGGACAATTCGGCATGGATTAAAGGCGGGGCGATATCCGGTGGCGGGGCGCCCCCCAGCGGAGGCCGGGCGTGGCGGTTGATTCTGCTGGGCGCCCCCGGCGTGGGCAAAGGCACGCAGGCGGACCTGCTGTGCGAGCGTTTGGGGCCCTTGCATCTTTCCACAGGTGATGTTTTTCGGGCGGCGAAGAGCGCCCCCGCCAGCGAACGCACGCCCGCCATCGAACGCGCCTTGGGCTACATGCAACGGGGCGAGCTGGTGCCGGATGAAACGGTGATTGATCTCGTGCGCGAACGGGTGGCCTGTCTGCGGGATGCCGGCGGGTTTTTGCTCGATGGATTCCCGCGCACCGTGGTGCAGGCGGAGGCGCTGCGGCAGTTGATGCAGGCGGAACAACTGACGCTCGACGGCGTGTTGGATTATGAGTTGCCCACCGCCGAGGTCATCCAGCGCCTGAGCGGCCGGCGCACCTGCGCCGGGTGCAAGGCGGTCTTCCACGTCGTCACCCTGCCGCCGAAACGCGAGGGCGTGTGCGACCATTGCGGCGGCCAGCTGTATCAACGCGAGGATGACCGACCCGAATCCATCCAGGTGCGCTTGGACGCGTATGCGAAAAGCACGCTGCCGCTGACCGAATACTACCGAAAACTGGACCTGCTGATTCCAATTTCCGCCACCGGATCGCCGGAGGAAATTTTCCAGCGCACGCTCGAAGCCTTGCAGGCGCGCGTGTGAGCATCGGCGGCATTGCGAGCCGGAGCGGAGATCCGCAGTGGCGGGTGGGGCAGTGGAAAAAACCATCCGGGTGGCGTAAGATGCTCCGGAAACTGCGGTCGAAAACGAACAACGGCAACCGATTTCCAATCCTATGAGTGCGCGCATCAGTTTCGAGAACTGTCTGGCCTTTATCAACCGCCAGTGGACCAGCGAATTGTCGCGCCCGGACGGGAAGCAGGGCGGCCGCCGGAATGTGGTGACCATCTCGCGGCAGGTGGGCTCGGGCGCCCATGCCATCGCCGAACAACTGGCCAACCGGTTGTCGCCGGAAACCTCCCCGCAGGCGGCGCCGTGGACGGTGTTTGACCGCAATCTCATTGAAAAAGTCCTGGAGGATTTGCGTTTGCCGGCGCGGCTGGCGCAACACCTGCCCGAGGATCGGGCGTCCGATCTGGAAGACATCATGGACGACCTGTTCGGCATGCGACCGCCGTCATGGGCGGTGGTGCAGCAAACCGCTGAAACCATCCTGCGCCTGGCCCGGCTGGGGAAGGTGATCCTGATTGGCCGCGGAGCGACGTTGGTAACGGCGCGGTTACCGAACGTGGTGCGCATCCGCCTGGTGGCGCCCTTGGAACAACGGATTGCCTTGGTCCAGAAAACGCGCAAGCTGACGGCCAAAGCCGCCGCCGCCGTAGTACAACAGGAGGACCGTGGCCGGGCGCGCTACCTGAAAAAATACTTCAAGGCCGACATCAACAACCCCCTGCTTTACCATCTCGTGATCAACACCGGGGCGGTGAGCACGGACGAAGCGGTGGACATCATTGCGGAGGCGCTGAAACGCCCGGTCCGGGCCAGTTGATCCAGGCGCGTGCCCTTCCGTGTGCTACACTCTGTGCGTCCCCGGAAACGCCGGCGCCGACGCCGTCCGCGGCGGAAGCCGTGGTTGCCCATCGGCCTGCTGCTTGTGGCGGCGGCGGGCGTGGTTTTTTGGTGGCATACACAACGGAGTGAGCGGGGAATTCCACCGGCGGTAGTTGAACCGACCAATGTGCCCACCCTGGTTTTTCCGTCGCCGCCGGTGGTGACGGTGACCAATCTGCCTTCGCCTCCCTTGCCTGTGGAGCGGGTGCCCATCCCGCCCGTGGAAATCCCGGCCCCGCCTCCGGTAACGGTGACTTCCGTTCCGCTGCCGACAGTCGAAGCGCCTCCGGAAGAGGTGCCGATGCCCACGGAAACAGGGTTTCCGCGACCGGTCCGGGATGTTTTGGAGGCGCAGATTGCCTTGGCGCGGCAGGGTTTTTCTCCGGGTTCGATTGACGGCGTGATGGGTGCGCAAACCCACGCCGCGCTGCGGGCGTTTCAACGCATGACGAAACGACCGGCATCCGGGGAGCTGGATGCGGGCACGCGCGCGGTCCTGACGCTTGCCCGCCCGGCGCTGCACCGTTACGTGGTAACGTCCGGCGACGTGGCACGTTTGCAACCGTTGAGCCGCACTTGGTTGGGCAAATCCCAGCAGACCGCCTTGGAATATGAGACGCTCCTTGAATTGGTGGCGGAGACGGGGCGGGCCTCGCCCAATTTGATCCGCCGGATCAATCCCGGAGTGGATTGGACGCATGTGGGCGCCGGCTCGACCGTGATGATTCCCGACGTGCCGCCGGTGCCCACGCCCCGCAAAGCCGGGTTTGCGGTCATCACGCTGGGGGCGAAACAACTGCAGGTGTACAGCGGCGACACCAACCTGATGGCGCATTTTCCGTGCAGTATTGCGGCCCGGGTGGAGAAGCGGCCCGCGGGCGAATTGCGGGTCGTCGCCCTGGCCGAGAATCCTAACTACACCTTTAACCCGGCGATCTTTTCAGAATCTGCCGAGGCGCGCGCGTTGGGACGGAAATTAATCCTTCCGCCCGGGCCCAACAACCCGGTGGGTTCGGCGTGGATCAGCTTGGACCGGCCCGGCTACGGCATTCACGGCACGCCCAGTCCGGAACAAGTGGGGCGCACGGAATCGCACGGTTGTTTCCGGTTGGCCAATTGGAACGCCGAACATTTGCTCCGGCTGGCCTGGGTTGGCATGCCGGTGTATGTCGAACCGTGATGATCCAGCCACCCCCGTCGCGCCCGTAGGCGGGGGGCGTTCGCGAAGAGTGAACGCCGACAATCAGGCCGTCAGGATGCCGCCTTGGCTCGCGTTGGTCACCAGCTTTTGGTAACGCGCCAGC
>MWDV01000188.1 GCA_002070715.1 Verrucomicrobia bacterium ADurb.Bin118 | reverse complement strand
GCGTTCTTTTGCTGGGCGAGCAATTGTTCCGCGCACTGCAATAATCCCTCCGCCATAAACGAACGCACCGGAGGCGTTGCGTGATCCCACGCCGCCCGCAAAGCGGCGCGGGCCTCGCTGCCGCCGATGCGTCCGAGCGCGAGCGCGGCGGGGCCGGCGAGGCTGGTTTCCGCGCTGGCCAACAGCGGTTGCAGCGTGGGGACGGCGGCGGCGTCCCGTTTCCAACCCAGGGAATCCACAATACCCGCTTGGAGCAGGCCGGAGGTCAGGTTCAAAGCCTCGCGCAAAGCGGCGGCGGCTTCGGGCGCTGCGATGCCTTCCAACGCAAAGCGCGCGGCCTGCGATACACGTTCATCGCGCAGCAACGGGGCCAACGCCGGCACCGCGGCAGCCGTGCCGCGTTGCCGCAGCAGCTTGCACGCGTCCGCCTTTTGCACCGCGGTTGCGGCAGATTGCAGGACCCGGATGAGTTCCGCTTCGGTTTGCGCGCGGGCGGTGAAGGCGCCCAACCCCAGCCCGCAAACCAACAGGAAACTGAGCGGCCACCGAAGCCACCCCGGGTGGGCCGCGATGAGGCAAACATTCACTGTCGGCGGGCGGCAGTTTGGATGATCCGCCGGGATGCGCTGGGAATTGAAAGTCCAAGTAACGGGAACGGTTTTCATGAGATTCGCAAGGGTGGAAAACAGGGGTTCACGGTTGCCTCAGAGATGCCATGGCGGGCGCGGGGAGTAAGACAAGAGACGGTTGGCCTCCGCGTCGCCAACAAACTCGGCCCGGCCCGGATCCCACTTGAGATTGCGGCGCAAGAACAAGGCGATGCCGCCGATCAGAATGGTGTTCATGGTGGCGGCGGCCGTTTTTGGGTCGCAAATCGTGGGCCGCCGTGTACGGATGCAATCGAGGAAATTACCGGAGTGACTGTCGGCGCGGTAAACGCGCTGGTCGGTGGGCCGGAGCGGTTCGCGTCCGATTCGGTCGGGATCGAAGACGATATTGGCGCGTTCGACGGCGATGCGTCCATCGGTGCCCACGAAACAGCCGCCGCCCTCGCGCCCCACGGCTTCGCCGGGATAAGCGTTGGAATGGACCACCACGCCGTTGGCATAGTGGTAATGGATGATCGCCTCGCGCCCCGCCGTCGGCGGCTCGTATTCAACCTCAATCGGCGCGGCGGGATCGGGGTTCACCACCCATTGGATCACGTCATAGTGATGCGGCGACCAATTCACGTCGCCCACGAAGTCGCCCGGCAGGGCGTGGCCGGCCTCGCCGTTGAAAGGTCTCCAAGGTAGCGGACCGAGCCACAAATCCCAGTCGAACCCCGGCGGCACCGGTTGCTGGGCGTCCCAAGTCCAGGCTTGCGGACAAAACGCGCCGGGCTGCCGGTAGGCATACACCTCGCGGAGTTGGCCGATGCGCCCATTCCGGATCAATTCACACGCCCGGCGAAACTTGCCGGCGTATTCGGAGCGTTGCTGGGTGCCGGCCTGATAGATGCGGCCGAAGCGTTGGGCCGTTTGCACGAGCTGATCGCTTTCCCGCACGGTGATGGCCACCGGCTTTTCACAATACACATCCTTGCCCGCGCACAGGGCGCGGATGGCCATCGGCGCCGCCCAGTGGTAAGGCAGCGCCAGCAACACCGCGTCAATCTCCGGCCGGGCCAGCACGTCCCGAAAATCGCGATACGCCTCGACGCCGGCATAATCGGCCTGACCAGTTTTTTGAGCGTAGATTTGCTGGCAGCGTTGGCGGGCGTGATCGCGGCGTTCCCGGCGCACGTCGCACACGGCCAGCACTTGGACATCGGGACGCGCGATGTAGCCGCCGGGCACATAAGTCCATGATCCGCCAAGCAGGTGGCCCGTGCCTTGGCCGCCCAGGCCGATGAAGCCCATCTGAATCCGTTCACTGGGCGCGCGCAATCCGCCCCGTCCCAAAGCTGACAGGGGAATGAGGGCCGGCCCCGACGCGACGCCGACGGCGGCGATCATCGTCCGTTGCAGAAAACGGCGACGGGAAAGCGTGGCAGCCCGGGCGTTCGTTGGCATAAAGAATTCGTTGTTCTGGACATGGGCCAATCGCGCATTCCGCAGTGACGCGCGCCGGTCCGACATGCCGCCGAACGGGAAAAGTGTGGCGGGAAACCGGGACCGAGTAAAGCGGGCTCCGCGGCGGACCAGCCGGTTGGCGCATTCTGGAATTGCGGCGCGTGCCCGGATTGATTACCAAGGCGCGTCGCAATGACCAATCCAGTGCCCGCGCCCCAGCCTGCGAACGCGCTTGCGGCTCCCGACGTTGACTCGGGCGCCGGCACGGCCCCGGAGTTTTTGATCAGTGTGATCGTGCTCAACTACAACGGAGCCGTTTGGTTGTCGCGCTGTCTCGATTCTTTGCGCCACCAGACAATTTTTCCCCAGCTCGAAATCATCGTGGCGGACAACGCCTCCCCGGACGGCTCCGCGGAACTCGCGACGCGGTTGATGGAGGGATGGCCCAACGCGCGGGTGATTCGTCACGACCGTAATCTGGGGTTTGCGGAGGGGAACAACCGTCCGGCGCGCGAGGCGCGGGGACGATATTTATTCTTCCTCAATAACGACACGTGGTTGGAAGCGGATTGCTTGGAAAAACTGGGGGCGGCGGTCCAAGCCACCGACGTGGTGGCCGCCTGTCCGCGCGTATTGAATTACACGGACGATTCCTTTCAATCAGCCGGAGCCGGTGGTTTTGACCTGTTCGGTTTGCCCACGGCGCGGCGGGATTATGTCCGCCGCCGTCTGGTGTTGATGCCGGAGGGGTGCGGTTATTTGATTGACCGGAAACGGTTTGCCGCGTTGGGAGGATTCGATCCCGAATTCTTCATGTACGCGGAGGAATACGATCTCTCCTGGCGGGTTTGGTTGTCCGGCGGCCGGGCGTGCGTGGTGCCGGAAGCGCGCCTGCACCATCGCGGCGCGGCTCAGGTCAATCCACAAGGTGGCGGCCAGACCGTTGAATTTCGCACCAGCGATCGCAAACGTTATTACGCCAACCGCAATCATTTGCTGGTTCTCCTGAAGAATGCCGAGCATCTGCTGTTGTTGTTGTTGCCCATGCAACTACTGCTGCTGGCGGTGGAGGCGGTCTTTGTGCTGGCCTTGGTGCGGCGCGGATCATTCATCAAGACGGCCTACGGGGAAGCAGTTCGCGACTGCTGGCGGCTGCGTTCCCACATCCGCGAACAGCGGCGTTTCATCCGCGCCCAACGTCAACACGGTGATTTGTGGATGCTGCGTTTCCTCCGCGGCCGGTTCAATCGCTGGGACGAAGTCGTCCGCCTGTGGCGGTTCGGTCCTCCGCGGGTTTCGCCGGAGTAGTTCGAGCCGGCCCCGCCCGGGCAATGCGTTGTTGCTTCCCCGATTTGCGGCGGCTTATGCTGCGGCCATGAAAGTGGCGATTCTATGCGGCGGGAAAGGCACCCGGTTCCGCGAGGTCAGCGATGTGATTCCCAAGCCGATGGCGCCCATCGGCGACCGGCCGATTTTGTGGCACATCATGAAGACCTACAGCGCCCACGGATTTAACGATTTTGTGTTGTTGCTCGGTTACAAGGGCAATTCCATCCGCGATTTCTTCCTGAATTTCGCCGCGTTCACCCACGATATCACCATTGACTTGAGCCGCACCGATGCCGGCCGGGTGGCCTTGCACGGACAATCATCCGAGCCGTGGCGGGTGACGTGTGTGGATACTGGGGAGGACGCCATGACCGGGGCGCGACTGTGGCGGGCGCGCCGATACTTGGAAGCCGACGGAATGTTTTGCGCGGCCTACGGCGACGGCGTGGCCAATGTGGATGTTGGGGCGTTGGTGCGCTTTCACCAGGCGCACGGTAAGGTGGGCACCTTGACTGGCGCGCGGCCGCCCGGCCGGTTCGGCGAGCTGTCCCTGGCGGGTGATCGCGTGGTCAAGTTCAACGAGAAACCCGAGTTCAGCGGCCACTATCTGAACAGCGGTTTTTTCGTGTTCAACGCGTCCATCTTTGACCGCTATTTGAACGACCGCGAGGATTTGATTCTCGAACGCGAACCGTTGCAACGCATGGCGGAGGATGGCGAGCTGATGATCTACAAGCACGAAGGTTACTGGCATCACATGGATACGCCGTACGAATTTGAGTTGTTAAACAAAGTCTGGAAAACCGGCCGCGCCCCGTGGAAGACTTGGTCATGAACCCAACTCCGAACGATTTCTGGCGCGACCGGCGGGTCTTTGTGAC
>MWDV01000187.1 GCA_002070715.1 Verrucomicrobia bacterium ADurb.Bin118 | reverse complement strand
TTTCACGGGACCGTGTTGTTGGACTTTGATCTGGCGTTGGTGGAGGCCGTGTTGCGCATGCCCAGCCGGCAGCCGGATTACCGGCAAAACCGTCCGCATCGGGAGTTTATCCGGAATCTGCCTGCGGACCGGCAAACGGTGAAACGCGCGTTACGGGAGGCTTGGCAGGCCGACGAGGCGTTTGGGTCGCCGCCCCTGGCCGCGGTGGACGCCTTGATTCAGGAAAAATATGGCCGGCCGGAATGGCATCATCGGCGTCTCCGTCCGGATCCGCGATGAGCGGGCGGAAGGAATTCCGGAACGTCAGGGCAGCGGCACGAACTGGCGTTGCCGGCGGACAAAGCGGCAGGTCGTTGTGTAGCCCATCTGCCGGGCGAGTGCCACCGCTTCGGAAAAATTCAGGCCGACTTCCTCCGGGGCATGAGCGTCCGACCCGAACGTGATCGGCACTCCGCGCGCGTGGGCCAGCCGGAGGATTTCGGAGCTGGGATAAATTTCCCGGCAATCTTTGCGCAGGCCGGCGGTGTTGAGTTCAATGGCGCAATTCGATCGCCGCGCCGCGTCGAGCATGGCCGTGAACAACGGGGTGCAATCGCGGTCGGGCCGGTGTCCAAACTTTTTCGGCAGATCAGCGTGTCCGATGATGTCGCAGAGTTTGGATTCCGCCAGCAACGTCAGTCGCCGGAAGTATTCGGCCCAGACATCGAAAACCTCGCGCGCCGCCCATTCCTGAAGCTGGCCGGGATGGTCCACCGACCACGTTTCGGTCACATAATGCACGGACCCGATCAGGTAATCCCACGGGTGCTGCGCCGCCAAGTCGCGAATCCAATCCTCGTGTCCCGGCAGATAATCCACTTCCAAGGCCAGCCGGATAGTGAGGGCGGGGAAGTCCCGTTGGGCTTTGCGAACCTTCTCCACATAGACCGCGAGTTGGTCGCGGCGCATCCGCCAGTCATCAAAATCGTCGCGCGCCATCGGAGCATGATCGGCAAAACCGATTTCCGTGAGGCCGAGGCGCAAGGCGTGTCGCGCATAATCCTCCGGCTCGCCGGTGGCGTGACGGCACAGCGGCGTGTGCATGTGATAATCGGCGGGCAATCCCATGCGCGCATTGTCCGGCATGATCCGCCCCGAGGCGAGCGCAAACGCCAACGGGTTTTTATGCCCGGCGCGGGCGGTCAACGGGGCGCGAGGAATGAACAGAATGGCGCGCTTGACAACCCAGACCGGAACCCCAATCTTCTCTCCGCAATGGGGTGCCTCGGTAGCTCAGTTGGTAGAGCAGTTGACTCTTAATCAATTGGTCCCAGGTTCGAGTCCTGGCCGGGGTACCATTTTTCTTTTTCCGACATCCGTCTTTTCCTGGAATGGTTCAGGACGCGCCGACAGCGCGGACCTCGATTGTTCTGTCCTCGCGATTTAGTGGTGATGGCAACTGCAGCCGTCTCCGCACGATTGATTCGCCAAATCCTCGGGCGTGGGCAGACGCCCGAGTTTGAAGGTCAGGGCGACTTGTTGTTCGATGGCATGCTGTAATTCGTGCAATTCCGATTGCGCGTCAACGAATCCGCGCGCCACCGGATTGCGCAACAAGGCTTCGCGTTCGGTTTCAAAAGCCCGCACTTCGGCTTCGCCCAGCGTCTCGCCGTGATGCTGGCGGTGGCGGAGTTCCTGCCCCTTGTCCACCAGGGTTTCGTACTGCGTCCGCGCCTGATCGTTGGCGACGAATGCCTGAATGCGCGCTTGGGCGGTTTGGAAGATGGGATGATCCAGGATGATCTGGCAAAGCTCACGGGTTTTGTCCGTGATAGCGGTGGCGTTGGTCAATGTGCTCATGCGTTCAATTATCTGGTGGCCGGCCCGGACGGAATGTCCGGGGAGGGCAACGGACGCAAGATAGCGGATGCCCGCCGAAACGCAACGTTGCGCCCCCGCAAAATCCACTTCAAGCCCGCGCGGGCTTGCCGTAGTCTGGCGGCATGCGACACCAGGCAACATCCCGGCGCGGCGGTTTTTATGTCGGCCTCATGTCGGGCACGTCGGCGGACGGCATTGATGCCGTGGTCGTTCATCTGCAGGGTCAAGGCCGGGGCTTGCGCGCCCGGTTGCAGGCGCATGTCCACGTGGCCTTTCCCGCGAAGTTCCGGCAACAAGTGTTGCGCGCTTGTCTGCACGGCGGCGTGGCGGAGATTTGCGAATTAAACTTCGCACTGGGGGAACGGTTTGCGGCGGCGGCGCTGGCGGCCATTCGTCGGGCGGGCTTGCGTCCTGGGCACCTGGCGGCCATCGGCTCCCACGGCCAGACGCTGCATCATCTGCCGCACGCCCGGCATCCCTCCACGCTGCAAATCGGCGAGCCGTGCGTCATCGCCGAGCGGACCGGGATTACGACGGTGGCGGATTTCCGGGTGCGCGACATGGCCGCCGGCGGGCAGGGGGCGCCGCTCGTGCCGTACACCGATTGGGCGTTGTTCACGCATGCCACCCGTCCGCGTGTGGTCCAGAACATTGGCGGCATCGGGAATTTGACGTTCCTCCCGCCCCGCGCCGCGATCACCGACGTGCTTGCGTTCGACACCGGCCCGGGCAACATGATCATGGACGCGGTGGTGACACAGCTTACCGGCGGCAAGTTGACCTATGATCGCGGGGGGCGGCTGGCGGCGCGGGGGCGGGTATCGGCGGCGTTGCTGGCCGAGTGTTTGAAACATCCTTTCATCCGGCGCCGCCCGCCCAAGACCACCGGGCGCGAGGAGTTTGGGGAGCCGTTTGTCAACGGATTTCTAACCCGGGCCCGCCAACGGAAGCTGAGCCCAAACGACATCGTGGCCACCGCCACGGCGTTTACCGCGGAGACGATTGCCGACGCGTACCGGCGTTTTGTGTTTTCCCGGCTGACGGCGGCAGAGTTGGCCCGGGTGCAAATCATCCTGGGCGGCGGCGGGGCAAAAAATCCCACCTTGCGGCGGCTGCTGGCCGAGCGGGTGCCGCACGCGGAATTACGAACCCACGAAGATTTTGGCATTCCCGACTCCGCAAAAGAAGCGCTCGCGTTCGCCGTCCTCGCTCATGCGACCTTGCACGGCCAGCCCTCCAATGTGATCGGCAGCACCGGGGCGCGGCGCGCGGTGGTGCTGGGCAAGATCGTGCCCGGGAACGGGTGACCCCGTCTAGCCGGCGCGTGTGGCGGCTTGCCCGGCCGCCGCGTTCGCCAAAGAAAAAACCGCCGTCAGCACGGACGCTGACGGCGGGTGCTCAGTCAAAGGAGACTACTTCACCAAGATGCGGTAGAACCGGGCGCCATCCGCAGGCGCCGTATCCTTGTAGGACGCGGTGGAACTGGTGGCGGTGACTTCGTCGCCGAGGTTCGTCCAGTTGCCGGTCACCGCCGTGGCATACTGCACCTGGTATTTCGTTCCCGCCCGGGCTTCCCACTGGAGGGTGATGTCGCCGTTGGCGGCGACCACGTTCAGAATCTTGAACGCGGTGACCGGCGGCTGGTAGGCGGGATCAATGACAAACGCCATGATGCCGTTGTTTTCGTTCAGGGCGAACAGATAGGTGTTGCCGCCGAAGTCGAGTTCCCCGTTGGCTTCCACGCTGGGGTTGTACGTCGGGAACAGGATCTGATCCAACAACTGCGGCCCGGCGCCGGGATTCGACACGTCGTAGAGCATGACGTTCTTTTGATCATCCCGGGCGATCCCGGCGAGGAGTTTCAACTCATCCTGGTACGCCAGACTGGTGATGGTGCTGGAAACCTGGGTGGTTTCGTAGGTTTGGATCACCGTCCCCCGGCGCGCGGCCAGGTCGTATTCCACCAAGTAGAGGCGGCCCAGCGCGACGGCTTCATCGCGCCACGCTTTGCCCCAGAAGGTGTTGCCCTCGCCGAAGCACAATCCCAATCGGGAGAAGCCCGCCGGGGCGTTGGTCACCCAGATCTCGTTGGCGGTGAAGTTGACGCCATCCGTCGTCGTCAGGATCGAGACGGTGTTGGTTGTCGCGCCCCACGCTCCCATGCCGACCAAGACTTCTGTGTCCACGCCGGCCCCGCGCACGTCAAGCGTATAGCCGCAGCCTTTTCCAGGGGAAACGGTTGGCGTGGGATCGCCTTCGAAGGCCACGGACGCCACCGTGTCGGCGGCATCGTTCGCCCAGCGATAGAGCTTGAACGGGCTGGTGCCCGCCGCAGTGGTCAGGTTGCCGGCATAGACCACACCGTCATCGGCCACGTCAACCTTGTGCAGAAGTTTGCCGGCGCCGCTGATGGTGGTCACATCCAGAATGTGCCGGTCATCGCCGGTCAACGCATCCAGCACGGCCACAGTGGGATAGCCGCCGACCACGCTGACCACGATCAGGTTGGAGTTGGCCGGGTTAAAGGCCATGCCGTATTCGTTGTAGCCAGTGTTCAGGTAGGATCGGCTGCCCGGCGCGAGCGACCAGAGATCGGTGATCACGCCCGTCTGAACCGGTTCGAGCACCGTGAGCGTGGCGGGACGGCTTTCGCGGTAGCCGTCACCCATACCGGTGGAGACGCGCACGGTGTAAACACCCGCCTGGCTGGTTTGTATATCCGTCAGGTTCAGCGTGGCATCCGTGGCCCCCGGAATGATCTGGTCATCCAAATACCACTGGTAGTTCAGGCCGCCGGTCGGACTGTCCGCCACGACGCTGAAACTGGCCACCGCGCCACGATACGTCGTGGCGTTGGCGGGTTGTGTCAGGATCACGGGAATTTTGTCGAATTCCGAATCCACCTTGAACGCCATCAGCCCGTTGTTGATTCCGAGCGCCACGAGATAACCATTGGCAAAGTCCACCACGCCTTGGAACTCGATATCCGCATTGTAGGTCGGGAACAGTTCCTGATCCGCCAGGAAGGGGCCGGCATTCAAATCCGTCAGATCATACAGCAACACACTCACCGGGCTGGGCGGACTGCCATGTCGGAGGCCGGCCAACAGTTTGGTCGCCGGATCATATTTCAACCCGGTAAAGGAAGAGGGAACGGTCCGGGTGATATTGGGCAGCGTCACGGTTTGCGGGTAAGAATACAGCAGCGAACCGGTACCGGCATCGTAGTCGTACTGGACCACCGTCAAATTGCCATTGGCGGTCTTGCCCACAACGGTGTTCGGCAGCGGCCCCCAGTCCAGACCCAGGCGGCACCAACCGGCGTTGACACCCGATACGGTGATCAGTTTGGAGTCGAAGGCATAATTTATATCGGGACGGAGGATGGCGAAGGTGCTGGCCGTGTCGCGCAACGCGCCGATCAGAATTTCGGTGTCCATGCCGCCGCCCCGTACGGAAAGCGTGGTCCCCCAGCCATTGTCGGCGGCGGTCTGGCCGTTGCCGGGATCGCCGCTGTAAGCCAGCCACCGATCTGGGTTCGACGGGCTGTCGTCCCCAAAGGCAAAAATCTTGAAAGCGGTGGCGGTGGTGGTGGCGATGTTGCAGACATAGACGATGCCGTCATCCGCAACATCCACCCGGTTCATCTGGTCCACGCCCAGGCCGGAGTAATCAATGTAGTGCTTGTGTTCACCCGTGTGGATGTCCAGCACGGCGAGCATGTTGGTTGGAATCTTCCGGGTCGCGACGATGATGTTGGTCGTCACCGGGTTGATGGCCACCCCGTAGGTGCCGTAACCCCCGGTGGCTGCCCCCGCGGGCCGGAAGGTGAAATACGGGCGCGTGCCGGCTTCCACGTTCCAGAGATTCGTGACCTGCGCCGAAGGGCTCGACGAGGTCACGGTCAGAGTAGCGTCCGCACTGGTGACGGTCCCGGCGTTGTTGTTGACCACCACGCTGTACGCGCCGGCTTGAGGATCGGAAGCTTCCGGCAGCACGTACGTCTGTTCGGTGGCGCCGGGAATATCCACGCCCTGAAAACGCCACTGAAAACTGAACGGCGGCGTGCCGGATACCTCCACGCGGAAGGGATAATTCCGCGCTCCGGACCAGAGATTGATGTTGCCTGGCTGGGTGACAATCGTGGGCGGCAGATATACTTCATGCAGCGAGCAGGCGAGAATGCCGTTATTGGTTTCCAGGGCGAACAATCGGTTGTCACGCAGCGCTATCGCGCCGGTGAAGTTGCCGTTGCTGTTTTTCGCCGGGAAATCCTTGGCGTCCAATTGAATGGGCGCGGCGACATCAGCGATGTCGTACAATCGCAGCATGTGCGCGGTCGTGTCCACAACGGCCACTATATTTCGATCCAAATCCAGCGCCAGCGGGCCGCCGTTGAGGCCTGGCAGCGCGATGGTGGAAACCACGGCGGCCTGCCCGAGGCCCAGATCAAGGTTGAATTTCTTCAGCAGACCCGTGCCTTGTTTGGCATAAAACGTATTTCCCGCCCCCCAAACGAGACCCCAGCGGCCGTCTTGGGCGGCCATGTCGGTCTGAATGCTCGTCGCGGTGAAATTCGTGCCGTCGGTGGTGGTCAACACAGCTGCGTTGGGGAGGAAGGTCCCGAGCAGAATCTGGGTGCCCGTGCCCGTGCCCCGGAGCGCCAGGGAATCCCCAAAGCGCCGGGCGTTCGCCTCTGTCTCCCCGTTCGAGGGATCTCCGGAATATACCAATTCCGGTTGGGCGGATTCATCCGCCCAGCGATACAGCCTGAACGGACCGTTGGCGCCAGTCGTGTCAGTGGTCAAATTACCGACGTAAATGACACCGTCATCCGTGATCCCGATCATGTTCACCGCGAAGTTGCCGCCAGTAATGATTCCCGCATCGTATGGCAGCGTGCCCAGCACTGCTCCGGTCGTGCTGTCCAGAATGTGGATGGCGGGGGTGCCGGTGCGGCTGGGGACCAGGATGTGGTCGGTGACGGGATTATAGGCGAGGCCCCGCGAGCTGTGGTCATTCTTTAGGAATGGGTAACTTTCAGTTCCTGCCGCCGCACTCCAGAGGTTTGAGAGGACGAGCGATTGTGCTTGCGCGAGCGGCATCCAGCCCAGGCTGCCGAGCAGGGCGAGCAGCGTCAGATACCGGCTCCATCGGGATCGAAATGTATTGGTGAGATGTTTCATATCAGTGCGATTGCTTCATTGGTTTGGTTGTTGTCCGCACACAATAGGCCGGTCAGGGGGCGGAGTCAATGACGTGTTCGCGTCATGGCGTATTTGCGTCAGTTCGCGGCGGGCCAATTAAACTTGCATTGCCCTTGAAATTGGCGAGTATTCTATGCGTATTACTATGATCCAAAATCAAAGACAGCGCGCCAATTTGCGATCCTGCGGCTGCCGGAACGGTTCCGCCCGCCGTGCGTCTGGCTTCACCCTGATTGAATTGCTCGTGGTCATCGCCATCATCGCGATTCTCGCGGCCATGCTGCTGCCCGCCCTGAGCAAGGCCAAAGCCCGCGCCCAAGGCATCAGTTGCCTCAGCAACCTGAAGCAACTCCAGACCGCCTACGAGATGTACTCCACCGAAAACGGCAACCGCCTCATGGACAATACCGTGACCGGCGTGGTGAACCCGACCAATTCCTGGATCAAAGGCAACGTGCAGGAGTACATGGCGGATTACGAGGACCATCCCAAGTTTGGCGTGTTGTATCCGTACAACACCTCGGTGGGCATTTACCGGTGTCCGGCGAGCAAGGCCTTTTTGCAGGGCGTGGGCCGCGGCGCGATCGTGCCCCACAACCGGAGTTACGCCGTGTCAGTCTGGCTGGGCAGCAACCCCACGCTGGATCCGCTGGGCCGGATCGCGCAGCGTCAATCGGACGTCCGTAATCCCTCGGAAACCTCGGTGTTCATTGAGGAAAACCAGATCAGCATTGACAACGGGGCCATGGGATTCATGCGCGAGGGGGAAGCCATGGTTTGGAATCTTCCGGCCAACCGGCACAATAACGCCGGTGGCTTCTCATTTTTTGACGGGCATTCGTCGCTGATCAAATGGAAGGGATCGCGGTTGCGCGAACTCAACGCCCAATACTCGGCCGACGACACCCGCACGCAACGCCCGTCGGTGGGCACCAACCCGCTGCACAGCCAGCCGTGGGACCCGCGGGACGTGGACCACATCACTTTGGGACGCACCGCGCCCCGGCTGTGATGGCGCGGGGTCGTTGCCTTTGACCGGCGCCGCCAATCGGGTGGAGCAGGGGAAACGCGCCTTGGCCGGCTGTTTGGTAAGCGCGGCTGCGGCGGAGCGGGCGACGTTTCCCAACGGAACCGCATTCCGGATTCGCTGACTTCACGTCCCGTCCGAGCTTGAGGTTTTCCTGGTTGTATCGGGTTCAAATCCTGCGAACCGGCCTAGCGCCACGCCAACACACCCCCTTCAGAACAGCACCGTGTGGCCAACTTGGCGCCGCCAGTCTTTGGCATCCGTATCCATCCGCCGCGCGATGGCCGCTCAGTTCGGCGCGCTCGATAAAGATTCCTTCAGAACGTCCCGCCATCCCTTATGATTTGCCCGGCGGTTGCGGCCCCAAGCTAAGGAAACGCTGAATAATTCAGACCAACCACGACGGCCCACCAATGCACGCCAATAAAATCAAGGCTTTGGGTCGGGATATTCGTGTTGATTCGTGTCTATTCGTGGTTAAATCAGTGCTTCCCTAACCAACGGGGTTGGCGGCCCCCCTGGCCGGCCGGGTTGCCTGCCGCCGCCCGGCGCCACCACTGAACGGTGCCAACGGGCGACCCGCCAGGCCGCTTATCGCGTTATTGCCCCGCCGCAGCGGTGGGGAGTGGGCTCATCAGGCGTTGCCGCGCCGATGAGGATCGGCAAGAGGAGGGTGTGTTTTCCGCCAGTTTTTTCAGTGAGGTGTCCGGCGCCGGGGCGGTTGTCGGCTCCGGTGCGGGCGTGATCGCATCGAGCGTCCTTTTCATCCGTGGTGGAACCCGTCCGGCGAATTTTTCGGAAACGTCCGGGTTGGCCTCCCTTCCCGCCTTTGGCTTTTCGCCCGCCCTTTCCTTCCGCGGCGAATAATGGAAAACCCGCCTCCCCTCGGCCACCTGCTGGCGCCAGGGCAACTTGGGATTGGGTGGCAGCCGCCCCAACGGGCGCTGTCGCGTTAGCGCCTTGCTAGGCGACAAAAAATTCGGGTGGTTTTGCGAACTCACGGGTTGACAGCATCTTGCCCATCGGTTATTTTACGCCCGCCATGATATGGCGACAAACACCCCAAGGCAACTGTCGCTCACTTAACTGTTCGCAATGAAATCGCACGCGCTCAAAAGATTCGTCGCGCTGGCGGTTGCGGTTGCCGCCATAGGTGGCGGCGCCTTCGTGCTTCTGAAACAGTCGCCGTCCACGGCGCATCGAAGTGGCCCGTCCTCTTACGCCGAGTTGATGGCCATGCCGGAGGCGGAGTTGGCAAAGGTGGAAATTGCCCGAATGAACTTGCTTTGTGCCGACGGGTTGCCGGGCGCGGAGGGTCTCGACGTGAGACAGTGCCTGACGGTGCTGAACCAGTGGGCGGAGGTGGTCAGGCAAGCTGAGCGCAAGTACCTGTCGCAGTTTCATCAGAATCCGGCCCGCTACGACAACTCCCTCGCGAAGTTCAAAGCAGTGAATTTGGCGCTCACGCTCAAGCAGGATTTGGGAGGCGACTACAACAAGGAGCTTGTGACGTCCGGCGTCATGGCGGACATCCGCAGCACGCGCTTCTTCCGCGATTCGGCCGACCTGTTTTTGCACGGCTTCACAGAAAAACGAAAAGGAAGCTGCGCTTCGCTCCCGGTGCTCATGGTTGCGGTTGGCCGGCGCTGTGGGTATCCGCTTTATCTGGCGGCTTGCAAGGGGCATCTGTTTTGCCGATGGGAGGACGGTAGCGAGCGATTCAACATCGAGACCGCGATTGAGGGCGTGGACAGCAAACCGGACTCGTATTACCGCGGCTGGCCGCATCCATTCACCGAAGATGAGATGAGGACCGAGAAATACCTCAAGAGTCTTTCGCCAGCTGAAGAGTTGGGTGTGTTCGCGCAGATTCGGGCAGCATGTCTGGAGGAGAATCAGCGGTTTCCAGAGGCGGCGCAGGCGTACGGCCTTGCCCTACGCTCGTTTCCGGACTCGAAGTTCCTCAAGGTCTACTTGAACAACGTGAAAGGAAAAAACTGAAATGAAAAGAATGATGATCGGTTTGTTGTTTGCCACGCTGGCAACCAACGCGTTTGCGTACTACATGCCCGGACAGGGCCGCTGGCTCAGCCGTGACCCCATCGGGGAGCCCGGCTTCGCGTTGGTGAGCGGTAGCGTCACGCCCGTAACACAAGCCGGAGCAGACGACGATGCCATCAGCACGGAAACCGAACGAGTCGGCGGGGAGAATCTTTACGTCTTCGTCGGCAACGATGCGATTTGGTACATCGACCTCCTCGGATTGCGGTGGAAGGTGGACCGACAGGGCGGTGGAAAAGCCCCGGCTGAACCGGAAGCGGGCGACACTGTTGCGGACTTGGCTGGTCTCATAGGGTTGAACCCGGCCGAGTATCGGAACTGGCTGACGCCCGTAAGCGGAACAGCGATGCCAACGTCGGCGAATCAAGGGTTGACCACGTGCGACAAGTTCGAAATCCCGAACACTGTTGTTGCCTATTGGGCGGGCGACCTGGGAGGCGTCGGCCGATGGTGGGTTCGGTGGAACTCAAGCGTCAGGTATCTCGGACGACGCGGATTCAACGTTGATGAACATCGCCACCAAGCGGAGAACAACATGGCATTGCAGGCCCTTCTGGTTTCAAAAGATGCAGCGAAGGAACTTCACGGTTTGTATTTTTGGGGCCACGGAAACACTCAGTTCCTGGCGAGCAGAAGGGGCGATGCACTTGTGGAGTATGCCACGCTCAACCTGCCATACAAAATGGGACTCGGCCTTGTGTTCGCCTGCGATTCGAACAGTGGCCAGAGCGCCTTCGTCAGCGGCACCTCAGGGAGCATTTGGAGAGGCTTCACCGGAGTTCTCGTTCCGTGGCCATTCAGACACTACCACCCCAGGCACTATATTCAGCCTGGCCAGCAAGAAACCCACTGAACATGAACAAGCGCAACTTGACCGTGTTGTGTTGTGTCACCCTGTTTGCGTTGGGGAGCGGTTGCCGGACAAACATGGCTGTGAACTTCAGGAACGGAACGCCCTCCAAGGTTTGGGTTTCTAGTATGCAGTCAGGAAAGGAGATTGAAGTTGCTCCTAGCCGATTCAGTCGCCTCCCGCACGGTTCGGGCGACATTCTCGTCAAGACAGAGAACAAGCAACAATTCCGGTTCTCAGATATCTCGGCGTTTCACGTGGATCCGAAATACCGCGAGGCGCACGGCAGCCTCTTTGGTTTCAGCTCCGTCGCCTTCACCGTGCTTCTCCAAACGAATATGCACCTTTATGTGCTGATGCCGGGCAAGCAGACCGTTGATGAGAATACCGAGCAGCCCAAGGGCTATCCGAAGCCCGGTCAGAAGTTGACCGAGTGATTTTACTGGGCGGCGCGCACGGCTGTTAATCAGGAAAGGATGAAGTGAATGCGAACAAGGTCACTGGAGCGAACAGCCGCCCCGCTTCGCAGTTCGAGAGTCGCAGGCTTCGGCGACGCGCTCTGGTGGTCGAGGGTCACGGGCGTTATCACAGCGGGGCGGTTGTCGCTCAGTTCTGACGTTGATATGGCTTAAAACTGTCAAGCGCACAGTGCGTCTGCGCTCCGGAAATTTTCATTCTTTTCCTGCCGGCATTTTCTTCACCGTCTTCTGGATCGGGTCGGAGACAGGAACGCTGGGCTTCCTGCGGTTATCAAGGCTGAGATACGCGAGTCCACTCGCGCACCGCTCGCGCGGCACGCGAAGTTATCAACCGAACCCGGTCCGACGCGGCGGTTTGCTTAGTCTAGGCACGAGGATCGGATGGGTTGCCGCCGCAAACGACCCTCCAGCGTTTCGCCTGACCGGGGCCCGGTCTCCGGCACGATCAAGTCTGCCAGGCGCTGGTTTTCATTCTGGGTCTTTTTATTCAAAGCGATCTTGGTCTTGGTTCCCGTCCTCAGGCGGTCTGCTTCCCTTCACGCGTCAGCGCGCGCGGTTGGCCCATCCTTCCAATCGCCCCCACGAACCCCGCCAGTTCCCGCCCCAACGCCGCCGCCGCCCACTTGCGACTTCTTCTTTCCCACGCCCGTCAGGTGTTTGTAGCGTGAATGCAATCGCGTTTGTGCGTTCCACGCCGCTTCCGTCACCGCTTTGGGCAACCCGGCTTGCCGCGCCAGCACCGTGCGGCTCATGCGCGGGGCGCGGCTGTTGTTCCACGCCGCTTCGATCATCGTCTTGCGCGCCATCCCGTGGCCCAGCTTGGTGATCCCGCCTTGCTTTCGCGTCGTCCCACGGGTGTGTTCGCTCGGGCACAACCCCAGGTAACTCATCAACGCCGGCGCACTCTCAAACCGATGGAGATCGCCCAACTCCGCCACCAGCGTCGCCCCCGTCAACTCCGCCACCCCGCGCCGACTCATCAACGCTTTGACCCCCGGCTGCCAGCGCCACCCTTCCCCCACGCGCCCGATCTGCTGCTCA
>MWDV01000186.1 GCA_002070715.1 Verrucomicrobia bacterium ADurb.Bin118 | reverse complement strand
CGGCCGGATCGGACATTCCCAAACTGGGCGTGTGTGCCCTCGGAATACCGGTTCATCAGAATATCAATGCCGGGCCGTTGCTGCCAGGCGGCCATCGCCATGTTATCGGGTACGCCGATGCAATTGGGCCAGTCATGTTCCCAGTAGTGGCCGGTGAATTCCAAACGATGCTGTGCGCAAAACTCGTAGTAAGGCCGGGCCCAACGCTCGATGAACAAGTCGTTGAGCGTGCTGAAATAGTTGTGCCGCACCTTGCGCCAGTCGCCGACAGGCTGGTTCAAACTGGCGAGGTGATCGAGCAACCGGTAACCCCAGCGTTGCTCGAACTGTTGCGGCAGGTCCGCCGTCCACGGCCAACCGCCCGCGGGCCGGATTTCCGGTTCGTCCGTAAAGACGCCGGGCACACGGTGGCCAAAATGTTTGCCGATCTCGCGCGCATACGGAACCATCGTGACCTCGAGAAATTTTTCGGTGACCCCCGGATACAACAGATCCACATAACACCGGCCCCCATGCCAGCCGCTGTTCTGGGATCGCTCCAGGCGGGCGACCAAGAAACGATCGCCGGCCAACGCCGCGCCCGCCCGGACCGATGCCGTGACCGTCTCGGCCTGGCCATCGGCGAGGCGAAAGACCGCCAACATTTTGTCCTCCCACGACGGCGCTTGTTTCACCTCCTGAAAATGCAAGCCGCGCCCGCGGGCTTCGGGCAACAACTCCGGCACCCAGCCCCCTGCAAAACCGCTGGGATACGAATTCTCATCGTAAATCCAGACGTTCATGTCGAGGCGCCGGGCCTCGTCGAGAGCCGCCTTCCACAACCGGAACCAGTCCGCTTCCAGATACGGCGTCATCAGCCCGGGCCGCGGATGTACCCAGACCTGCCGGACATTTTGCCCGGCCAGATCTCGCAGGGCGTCGCGGATTTGTTCTTCGGTGAGCAGGTCGTTCCAAGTCCAGAGCGGGCCAGTGGAGAACTCGCGCGGCGGTTTGGCGAACAGCATCTTTACGGCCGCAGCCGATGGCGCGGCCGCCCCCGCCCATCCCCACGGCATCATGAGGACGCATGCGAACACGAGCAAATACAGCCGACGGGGAAACAGCGCGCCTTGGGTAGCGTTTAACATGACGCCACCTTGCAAGTTGGCCGCGCGCTTGGCAATGCCGGAAAATCGGCGCCGCCGCAAAAAAGGCGCTGACGGCTCAACCCGGCAGGGTCGGAATCACACTATCATAGGTCAGCGGAGGAATAACCTTGCCCTCGCCATTCTTGATCGTCCGGGTGGCGGGATCAAAGAACAACGCAAGCCCGAGGCGGTCGGACATTTCCGCCAGACACAAAACCGTGTGCGCCCGGATGGCCAGTTCCACGTCCGCCACCGGTGACTGACCGGACCGGATGCAATCGAAAAAGTTTTTCTCCAGCCGCTGAATATCCTCCACCTTGGCCGGATCATGGAATTCCTCCGGCTCGGATTCGTCGGCAAAGATACGTTCGGGTTTGAATTCAACCCGGTTCTGGCTGGAGGCAAAATGCAGCGTCCCCCGGCGGCCGCGCAACATGTCCGGCAGCCCCTGTTCGTTGACAGTGGTCCCCGCCACCACCAGCGTCAGCCCGCTCGGGAACTCGGCCAGGAGATGCGTGGTGTCGGTGATCTCCCGGTTGGTGGACACTTTTCGCGTGCCGGTGCACACCACGCGGCGCGGAAACTCCGGATTCCCCGAGGCCAGCATCAGGGGATGAAACCGGTGCGGCAACAGGTTGCCGATGATCCCCGAGTTGTAGGCGTAATACTTGTGCCACGAGAAATAGTGATCGGGATTCCACGGAATCTTTGGAGCGCGCCCCAACCAGCGGTACCAATCCAGATTGGTCTCGTTGGCGTCCGCGTCCACGGGGAACTGCCATTCGTCATTCTTCGGGTGGTTGCGGCAATACGAGCCTTGGCCCCAAACCAGGGGGCCCAGCTTGCCGGCTTTCACCCACTCCGCCGCCTTGTGCCATTTCGGATCCAGGCATCCCTGCGAACCGATGACGTACACCTTGCCCGTTTTTTTGACCGCGTCATAAACCTGCCAGGCTTCCCACAGATACCGGGTCATGGGTTTTTCGCAAAAGACATGTTTCCCCGCCTCCAACGCGTCAATCGAACATTGCGCATGCCAGTTGTCCACCGTGGAAATGACCACTGCGTCAATGTCGTTTCGTTCCAACAACCGCCGGTGGTCACGGTAACAATCGTCTTCCCCCAACCCCATCATCGTCCGAGCCTCGTGCAGATGCTTTTCATACAAATCGCAGGCGGCGACCTGGACGATGTTGTTCTTCTGCGCGCCATCTTTTTGCAGGCGCACGTGGGTCAATCCCTGTTTGCCGGTACCGATGTACGCCACGGCAATCCGCTCATTGGCCCCCGCCACATTGACCGAAGGCGCCTGGTCCTGCCCGTAAACCGGCGTTTTCAGGAACGACGCGACACTTCCCGCGGCGGCGAGGGTGGCGGTCTTGCGAAGAAACGAGCGGCGGGATTCGCCACCGAACTTTTGCGGATGGGCGTTCAAGTTCATCATGCAAGCGCGTTGTAACGGATATTTCACCGTTCCGACAAGCCCCATGTTTGTGGGGGATGGATGGCGCCCGCCCATGCGCGACGCGCTTTTCTTCGGCGACGGTTCAACCGGTCGCCGAACCGGCTGCCTCCGACGTTGAAGACGCTCAACTCTCGGCGTAAAAGGCGTCCACCCGCGCGGCCACGTCCTTGTACCCGATGTCCACTTCGTAGATCAGTTTGAGTTGTTCGATGGCGTCTCCCTTCCGTCCCATGCTCTCCAAGACCAGGCCCAGTTGATACAGGAGCTCTTTTTTCTCCTCGTCAAAGACGGTTTTTTCCTTCAACGCGTTTTGCAGGGTCTTGGCGGCGAGATCATACATTTTCCGCCGGGCAAAACATTGCGCCAGATAACTCATGGCCGGCAGCCGTTTATGCGGGTTGTTCTGGGCTTTTTGGAACTCGGCGATGGCCTCGCCAATCCGGCCCGCCTCAAACAGGAGTTGTCCCAGTTCAAAACGGATGCCCAAGTCGGTGGGAAAACGTTCCACCCGCTTTTGACATTCGCTGAGTTGGAACGCCTGTTTCTCGGCGGCGAGCTTGGCGGATTGTTCGGCGTAATCCGGCGCCTCCGGATCCAGCGCGGCCAACGCATGATCAAAACGGCGGGCCACCGTCTCCGCGATGGCGCGGTCCAAGGAGGGATCGCTGCCGCCCACGTCGGTCGCCCGGATGCGGTCGTAATACTGCAAAGCCCGGTCAAAATCCTTCTTCTGGGTGTAAAGTTCCGCGAGGGAACGCAGCAGCTTGAGATTGTTCGGCTCGTTGGGCAGCCGCGCCTCATATTCGCCAATCAACCGCGCCGCCACGTCCTCGGTCTTTTGGATGCGCTGTTCCTGTTCCAAGGCCGCGGCCTGTTCCTTGTCTTTGAGAATATCGCGGTACGATCCCTTGCCGTCCGCCAGCGCCTCGTAGCCGCCTTCATCGAGCGTTTTGCGGGCGGACAGATTCTTGAGTTCCTGGCTCAATTCGTTGTCGTTCGGAAACGCGCGCGCCAACTCCACCAACACCTGCTCGCCCCGGGCCACCTCGCCCGCCTCCGCCAGCGCCGTGGCGAACTGAATGCCCAGCCGCTTGTCCTGCGGCGCGTGCTGATGGAGCACTTCAAAGGAGAGCAACGCGCTGCGCGACAAGCCGGCGGCCACCGCGGCCTCGGCAAAAACTTTGTGCGCGAGGGTGTTGTTCGGATCCTGGTTGAGCACCTGTTCGGCGGTGTGCATCGCCTCGGTGGGATTCCCGCGCAAGGTGGCCTGCGCCTTCAACAATTGCGGCGAGGCGCTCGCGCTGCTGAACATTTTCTTGAAAAACCCCCGGCCGGCCTGCGCCGCTTTTTGTTGCTGGGCCACCCGCAGCGCCTTGCGGCAATCGTAAAGCGCCGGCTCTTTCTGGAGCACTTGCGTGAACAACGCAATGGCGTAATCGGCGTTGTCGCGTTGCAGGGCCTCGTTGCCTTTGATGAACAGTGCGCGCAAATCACGCGAAATCTCGCTTGAACTTTTCTCAGCCATGGCGGGGCCAAACTACGCGAAATCTACGGCGAATCCAAAAAAAATCCCCGCCCGGCGTGAATGGAAGACGCTCGCCCGCCCGGCGCCGGGTTGATTTCGCCTGACGCACCGGCCCGCGCCGCTTTATGTTGGTCCGATGCGCCTTGGGCGCACGACAGCAACATGAGCGCCAAATTCAGTTTCACCCTGCGCAGCGAAGACCGGCGCCGGCCTTTGCCGGAACGGCTCATCGTGGGCCGGCGCGAGACGGAGACCCCGCGGCAGGTGTTGTTGAAGTTTCTGGCCTACGTCTGGTTCTACCGGGAACGGTTGCAACTCAACACCGAGTTGCATGACGACAACATCCCGTTCGTGCCGGACCTGGCCCAATTGGACTATGCCATGCAGCCGGTGTTGTGGGTGGAGTGCGGCGAGTGTGATCCCAAAAAACTGGCCAAACTGGCGGTCAAACTGCCGGAGGCGGACATCTGGATCGTGCGCGGTTCGCTGGATGAAGCAACGCAATTGCACGCCGCAATGCGCAAGGCGGACCTGCGCCGCAACCGCTATCAATTACTCGCGTGGGACGCCGCCATGATTGAGGAACTGCTCGATCTCCTGGCTTTGCGCAATCAGGTGCTCTGGGTCAGCGGCGAGACCGAACCACCCAACGTGCAGTTCGACTTCAACGGACTGTGGTTCGACGCCCCGGTCACGATGCTGGCTTGGTAACTCATTCCGCCAAACCGCGTGCCAACACGCAAAAGACTTGTGACCCGGCGCGCGGCGGGTTACAAATCGCCCCCACGATGGCGGTTTTATCCATCACATGAGATTGCAATTCAAGCCGTACGGCATCATGAGGCACCACCAACTTTTTCGTTTGGCGATCGCGCTCCCCCTCCTGGCCATCCGGGGAACGGCGGAAACTCCGCCCCTCGCATCACCTCCGATTCTGATGACGCCGGTGGTGGTTTACGGCGGCGACTACCGGGTCCTGCCCGGCGCCGCTTCACTCAACATTTTGACCGACGACCCGATTCCCGGTGATGCCCGCACCACCACGCGGGATCTGACGGCCCGGGCCCCCAACCTCATGGTGCTGGACGGGAATAACAACCGGATGCCGCGATTCTCGGTGCGCGGCTGGCGCGAAAACAACTTCACCACGGGCGATCCTGCGGTGGGGATTTACCTGGATGACGTGCCCTGCGCGGATTTGTATTCACGCAGCCTTTTGCTGCACGACGTGGAGAGCATCGAATTCATCCGCGGTCCGCAGGGAACGTTGTATGGCGCCGGCGGTCCGGGTGGCGTGATTAACATCACCAGCCGCCAACCGGGAGACGCCTGGCACGGCAACGCCGGGTTCACTTACGGGAGTTACGATCAAAAGACCGGCGATCTCGCCGTTCGCGGGCCGGTGGTGGCGGATCAGCTTACCCTCGGCGTGGCCGGTGTGTACGGTACCCGCGACGGGTTCGTCAAAAATCTGGTGAATGGACGGCGGCTGGACACTCAGGAAACGCTGGCGGGGCGTCTTCAGCTTCACTGGACGCCGTCCGATCCGTGGACCTTTTCCCTGCTGGCCTCCGGGCAGCAATTCAACGATGGATTCGTGCCGACGTTTAATCCCGGCCGAGATCGCAATTTCTTCCGCGTGGCGCGCGACTATCCCGGTCACGTGGACACCGAGACGTGGAATCTGGCGTTCAAAGCCGCCTGGCACGGGGAAGCGGTGCAGGTGACTTCGGTCACCTCGTATCGAAGTTGGCGGCAGGATCTGGCACAGGATTTTGATTTCACCTCCGGTTACAATTTCCTGGCGCCGCCGTCCCCGGCCAATCCTTTCCCCACCATCGGTTTCTCCCGCCCCGACCTGGGGCAATGGACGCAGGAAGTGCGGGTTCGCTCGCGGAATCCCGACGCGGCGTTGCAATGGAACGCCGGGATCTTTGGCAACTGGTCGGAAACCCGGGTTGCGTCGGGCCGGACGGTGGCCATTCCGTTCAACGGTACCGACCATTCCACCACCCGCGCCCGGCAGGAGGCGGAAACCTACGCGTTGTTTGGCGAAGCCACTTATTCCTTGGGCGAAAAATTCGATTTGATCGGCGGCTTGCGGTTGACCCGGGATAACCGGGAAATGTCGCGCGGGCGCAGCGGTGTCAATTGGCTTGATCCCCGATTCCCGCTCGGTCCGTTCGCCCAACCCCGCTATCGGGTCGAAGACGATTTCAGCGCCCTGCAACCCAAGTTCGGAGTCGCCTACCATTTCCAGCCGGAATGTGTCTGGTATGCGACGGTCACCGCAGGTTATCAAAGCGGCGGGTTCAATGCGTCCAACGACACGGCGGCGCAGAGTGGCTTCGATCCCGCGCGCTCCTGGCACTACGAAACCGGCGTGCGCACGCTCTGGCTGGACCAAAAACTGGAGCTGAACGCCTCGCTCTTTTTCACCGATACGGATGACTATCAAGTCTATCGCCTCAGCGCGAGCGACCCCGCCCAGGCGTGGATGCTGAACGCGGACCGGGTCACCGCTTGGGGCGCGGAACTCGAAGTCATCGCCCGGCCCAGCGATGCGCTCACGCTTTCCCTGCTGGCGGGCTATACGGATGCGGAGTTCAACCGGTTTTACGATGCGCGCAACGGGCGTTCCTTTAACGGCCGGATCGTTAATTTCGTGCCCGAATTCACCGTTGCCCTCGGAGCCACCTACCAGATTTGGAAAGGACTTTACGCCCGCGCGGACTTGGTGGGCGTGGGCCGGTATTATTTGGACGAGGACAACTCGGCGGCGCAGAACGCCTACGCCTTGTTGCAAGCCCGTGTCGGCTACGCCCACGGAAATTTTGAGATGTTCGTTTTCGGACAAAATTTGCTGGACGAAAAATACGCCAGCAACGCCCTGGATTTTCGCCCGGCCTCCGGTCTGATTTTACAACCGGGCGATCCGCTCTGCCTGGGCGTGGGCATCAGCGCCAAGTTTTAACGGCGTCCGGTGGCGCTTCGATGAACCGCGCAAACCGGCGGGAGGCGAAGGCTTCCCTTGAGTCGCGCGGTTGGCGCACGAGAAACGCGGCGGCGCGGGGGGTGGCTTCCACGAGGCGGAATCCCCTGTCCACGCCCAGCACACTCACCGAGGTGGCCAACGCGTCCGCCGTCAGACAATCCTGCGCAATGACCGTCACCTGACTGTGGTCGGTCAAACCGATGCCCGTGCGCGGATCCACAATGTGCGAATAACGTGTTCCGGCGATTTCCACGAATTGAAACAGATCACCCGAGGTGGCCAGCGCGGCGTTTTTTAACCGCACAAAACGCGGCGGCGAATTGGTGCCGGTCTCCGGGGACGGAAGTTCAATGCGCCAGCCGGCCGTTCCGGGCGGCGGTTGGCTGACCGCCAAATCGCCGCCCCCGCTGACCAGCGCCCGTTGGATTCCGTATGCGCGCAGGACACGCAGGGCTTCATCCACCGCATACCCTTTGGCAATGCCGCCCAAGTCCAGCCGCATTCCGGGCACGGTGAGTTGGGCGGTGCGTTCCCGGGGTTGCAGGATCAGTTTGCGATGGCCCACGGCTTCCAACGCCGTGGCAAGCCGGGCGGCGGAAGGCAATTCACGTTGCCGCCGTGCGCGCCGCCACAGTTGCACCGCCGGCCCGACCGTGACATCGAAAGCCCCGTCCGTACGGCGCGCCCAGCGCTGGGCCGGGACCAGGACCCGCCATAAATCCGCGCTCACCGGCACCGCGCGGTGGGATCCCGCCGTGCGCGAAAGCAACGTCAGTTCGCTGTCGTCCTCGTAATCGCTCAACACGCAATTGAGCGCCGCCACCCGGGCAAAGGCGGCGTGGACCGCGTTGCTTGCCGTCGTAAAATCCGGCGCGTAAACCACCATGCGAAACGGCACCCCCATCTGAGGTTGCGTGAACTCAAAACGCACTTCTACCGTCGCCGCAGCAGAGCGCAGGACCGCGCACGCGGCGACGCCGATCGCCAGCAACCCTCCGGCAACCCCCAACAACAGACCTCGGAGCCACCGACCCGCTGGAGTCCTATTTACAGAAAACACGCACCCAGTCTTGAGGCTTGCGGCCCAAGGGCAAGCCGCAAAGCTCGTGCCCGCTTGGTTTGTCCTTGGACGGGGACTGCGCGTTTTACTGTCGCCCGGCCCCGAGCCTCCGCGGCGCATGTCCTCATTGCCATTTGGGTGGGGATTTCTTTACGCTGCGGGCATGAAAAAACTGCTGTTTGTTGTTGCCTTGGCGGTGTGGGCGGCGTCCGTCAGCGCGCAAAATCCTGCCCTCACCCCCGTCCCCCGGTCCACCCCCACCAACTGGATGGCGCGGCACGAAGGTTTCCTGGCCGAAGCCAAACAAGGCACGTACGACCTGGTGTTCCTCGGCGACTCGATCACGGATCGCTGGCGCAAAAGCGGCGCCGCTGTCTGGCGGCAGTATTACGCGCCGCGGCACGCGTTGAACCTCGGCATCGGCGGCGACCGCACCCAACATGTGCTCTGGCGCCTCGACAACGGGGAACTGAACGGGCTCAAACCAAAGGTGGTCGTGCTGATGATCGGCACGAACAACAGCCGTACGGACGACGCCGATTCCATCGCGGCAGGCGTTGAATTGATTGTCAAAAAAATCCGCACCCAATGTCCGGAGACGAAAGTGCTCTTGCTGGCGGTGTTTCCCCGGAACAAACCCACCGACACACCGGAGCAACTGGCCACCTTGCGCGCGGTCAACCAACAAATCGCCAAGTTGGACAATGGCCGGACCGTGCGTTTTCTCAACATCAACGCCCGATTCGTGGGAGCGGATGGCAAGGTCCCGGCAGATATCATGCCGGATTTCCTGCATCTGAACGAGAAGGGATACCGCATTTGGGCCGAGGCCATGGAACCCACCCTGGCGGCCATGCTCAAGTAAACCCCATTCCGCTGGAGAACCACCACCTCGCGACAGACAGAGGGCGCTGAATCACGTCCGGGAAGCGCGCTGCACCCTGCCGTGTTTGGCCAGCGACGCGGCCGAACCGCGTACCGCACCGCCAGGCTTGATTATTCAAAACTTGTATTGGAACCGAGATGACGGATGGCTACTATTCGCGCCTTTGAAATGACGGCTACGGCTAACGGATTTATGTTGTCACCGGCGAAACGGCGTTCCTGTTTTTGCCGGGGGTTGTTCCTGAGCGCGCTCGTGTTATGGCTCAGCGCCCCTGCGGATGCCGGCGAGGTTTATTTTCCTCGCGGCTGGACGAATGGAATCATGCTGCTGATGCCGCCGCCCGAACCGGACTCGGACGAACAAGCCGCCGACCTGGCGTCAGCGCGTGCGGTCTTTCGCGCCCGCACGCCGGCGGAAGAAGCGCGGGCCGTCAAACAAGCCAGCCTCTCTTTTTACAATTTTGCCCCCGCCATCGGCCCGTCGTTTGTGCCGGGGCGCTATCCCCAACTGGAAAAACTGTTCCTCACGGTGCGCACCAATATCACCGAGGCCATTGACATTCCCAAAGACCATTGGCAACGACAGCGGCCTTATGAGTTGGATGAAACCTTGCAGTTTGGCCGTCCGGAGCGGTGTCCCAGTTACCCCAGCGGACACGCGGCGCGCGGCGTGGTGCAAAGCTTTCTGCTGGCGGAACTGTTCCCGGATAAACGGGAAGCAATCTTGGCGATTGGCCGCGAGATCGGCTGGGACCGCGTGTTGATTGGCAAACATTTCCCGACCGACATTGCCGCCGGCCGGGTGCTGGGCAAAGCCATCGTGCGGGAGTTGATGGCGAATCCAACCTTCCAGCGTGATTGGGCGGCGGTCAAAGCGGAAGTCGAAGCCGTGCGGCAAACCG
>MWDV01000185.1 GCA_002070715.1 Verrucomicrobia bacterium ADurb.Bin118 | reverse complement strand
AACATCACGGCCATCATCACGGACACGATCATGACGCCCACTCGCATCATCACGATCATGACCATGAAAACGAGGACGGACATTAAGGCCACGGATTCCCGCCGGCTGGGGTTGAAGGGAAGTCCGGCATCGAACCTATGAAGCCGTCTGCCGTGTCATCGCACCCGCAACAGCGCGGTTTGTAACTTTTATGCCGTTGCCGGCTCAGTTCTTGGACAATATGGAAAAAGTGATTGAACTCAACGAACAGAACTTCGATACGCAAGTGCTGCAAGCCACCCAACCCGTGTTGGTGGATTTCTGGGCGCCGTGGTGCGGGCCTTGCCGGATGCAACATCCCATTCTGGAAGCCGTGGCCACGCGCGTGAACGGTTGGGCCACCGTTGCCAAGTTGAATGTGGATGACGCCCCCCGCCTGGCCGAGCGTTATCGCATCACGAGCATTCCCACGTTGCTGTTGTTCAAAAATGGCGAGCAGATGCGCCAAATGGTGGGCGTGCAGTCCGAATCCACATTGGTGAATGCCATGGAAGCCATGAAGTGACACCGGCCACCGTCATTATTCTCAATCACGTCACCGGCACACAACCGGCCCCAACTTCAGAGCCGCGAGGCAGTTCGTCGTCCCCACCAGCGCAACAACTGGCTGGGGGGACGACGGGCCGCGACCGGGAACCGCCAGCGCGTTTGCTTGGGCGAAGATTCCTTTTGGGGTTCGCCCTCCTTGGCGCCGCCTTGAGTCTGCGGGCGGAAACTTCGGTTTCCATGCAGTGTCTGCCGCCCCGGCAATCCACGGCGAACCACGCGCGGTTTAAGGAACTGCAACGGCATTTCTCGACCGGCCCGGAGGTGACGGCCGCGTGCCTGGGGTGTCACACGGAAGCGGCCCAGCAGGTGATGCAAACCACGCATTGGACCTGGCGCGCCCGGGCGAACAGCCACACCGGCGACACGAACCGCTGGATTGGCAAAGGCGCCGGCGTGATCAACAACTTCTGTCTCGCCATTGATTCCAATGAACCGCGTTGCACCAGTTGCCACGCCGGGTACGGCTGGGAGGACCGGAGCTTCGATTTCACCGACGAACAGCGGGTGGATTGCCTAGTCTGCCACGACACCACCGGGACGTATCACAAGTTTCCCACGGACGCCGGACACCCAAATTACGTGGTCAAGGAATGGCCGAAAGGGTCCGGTCAACAGGTGCCGCCCCCCGATTTGGGGCATGTGGCCCGGCACGTCGGACGCACCTCGCGCGCGACCTGCGGGAGCTGTCATTTCTATGGCGGCGGCGCCGAAGGCGTGAAACACGGGATGCTGGATGCCTCCCTGACGACGCCGGATCGCACGGTGGATGTTCACATGGATATCCACGGCGCCAACTTGAGTTGCACCGAATGTCACACTACGGTGAACCATCAAATCGCGGGCCGTTACTACGATCACCCGGCGTGTGAGGATCGCCGTTTCGTCATGCGCGGCATGTCGCAGAGCGTGCTTGGTTGCGAATCCTGTCACGGCGCGGCGCCGCACGCCCAAGCCAAATTAAACGATCACACCGACAAGGTGTCCTGCCAGACGTGTCACATTCCGCAGCTCGCGCCGTCCAAACCCACCAAGATGTGGTGGGATTGGTCGCAAGCCGGGCGGTTTGATGCCGACCAAAAGCCGTTGGTGGAAACCGCCCGCGTGGCCGCGCCCGTCGCCACCCCCGAAGCGGAAACGCCGAAGGTTGTTGTTTACGACGGCATGAAAGGCGAATTCCTGTGGGCGTGGAAGGCCACCCCGGAATACGCCTGGTTCAACAATCACTTGCGGCAGACGGTGGCGGGCGAACCGATTGACGATTCCCGCTCCGGCGCGCAAACCGGGGCCACCCGCGGCGCTTTTGACCACTTTGATCTCTCGAAACCGGTCGTCCGCATCAACGAATTGAAAGGCGATTATCACGATGCGCAGGCGCGCATCTGGCCGGTCAAAGTCCATCGCGGCATCCAGCCGTATGATCCGGTGAACAAGCTGTTGATCGTGCCCAAATTGTTCCCCAGCGGCACGAATGCCGGGAACGCGTATTGGAAAGCCTACCGGTGGCCGGAGGCGATCCGCGCCGGCATGGAATACGCCGGGCTGCCTTACAGCGGCCGCTACGAGTGGATACAAACGACGATGCACTGGCCGTTGTCCCACATGGTCGCGCCCAAGGAGCAATCCCTGCGTTGTGCCGATTGCCATCACCCCACCGCCAGCCGCCTGGCCGGATTGGAGGGATTTTACATGCCGGCGCGGGATCGCAGCCGCGTACTGGATTGGCTCGGCTGGTTGCTGATCGGGAGCACCCTCGGCGCCGTCACCGTGCATGGCGGTTTGCGCTATTTCTGCTGGCGAAAACGATGCTCATTATGAACCCGCGCGTCCGCATCTACAATCGGTTCAACCGTTTCTGGCACTGGAGTCAGGCGCTGCTGATCATCCTGCTGGTTGTGACGGGGTTTGAGATTCACGGCTCGTTCAGCCTTCTGGGCTTCGAACGCGCGGTGGGACTGCATAACTGGCTGGCAGGCGCGTTTGGTGTGCTGGTGGCCTTTGCCATTTTCTGGCATTTGACCACCGGCCAATGGCAGCACTACACCCCCACACGCCAGCATCTGCGCCAGATGACCGGCTTCTATTTACGCGGCATCTTCCGGGGGGAACCGCATCCGTTCAAGAAAACGGAAATTGCGAAACTGAATCCGCTGCAACGCCTGACCTATCTGAGCCTCAAATTGTTGATCTTCCCGATCCAGGGACTCACGGGGTTGGCCTACTATTATTACAACGACCTCGCAGCCCGCGGTCACCTACCCAACGGCGTGGGCAAAATCGCCCTGCTGCATACGGCTGGAGCTTTTGTCCTGCTGGCTTTCCTGATTGCCCATGTGTATTTGACCACCACCGGCGAAACGCCCACCGCCAATCTGAAAGCCATGATTACCGGATGGGAAAACCGGCCCGCCGAGGCCGTCGCCGCACCCGCGCCCGCGCCCCCTCCTCCACCACCCGCAACGGAGAATGATTAAAAACCATGGGACGAAAGCTTGCCAACAAGACCCGGGCGGACGCAACGCAACGGGAAGCCGTCGCGAACCATCAGCAACTGGAGGCGCGCAACGCCATCCATCGGCGTTTTGGATTTGATCCCGATGCGAGCGTGCGGTTTGTGATCGAAAAGGCCCAGCCGTTGCGCGGGCGGGTGTTGGACGTGGGCACGGGCAAGGGACGTTTTTTGATGGCGCTGGCGCGCGAGCCGGTCCGGATCACCACCGTGGACATCAGCGCCGCGGAACAGCGGTGCGCCCGATTGGAAGCGATCCATGCCGGGGTGGCGGACCGGATTGAATTTGTGCTGGCCGATGCGCGGGCGCTCCCGTGGCGGGCCGGCACGTTCGATGCCGTGACTTCTTGGAATGTTTTCCATCACTTGGACGACCCGGAACGGGTGCTGCGCGAAATGCGGCGGGTCTTGAAACCCGGCGGCAAACTCGTGCTGGCGGATTTTTCACCGGCGGGTTTTCGGGTGATGGATGAAATCCATGCGGCGGAGGGACGCCGGCATCCGCATCCGCCGTCGCGGTTGCCGCATTGGCGCATCCGCCTGCGGCATCAGGGGTTTCAAGTGCGCTACTGGGTGGCTCACCATGAAGAGGTGTTGATTGCCCAAGGTGGAGATCGGTCACGTCCCGCCGATGCTTCCCGCGCCGCCGATTTTTCGTCCGTCAACCTGCGTAAATCGAACATCCCATGAAAATTCTGATCATCTTCAACCGGGACCCTTACGACGGCTCGGATATTACTTGGAATGGACTGCGGCTCGCGGATAAGCTGCGTGAAGCCGGGCAGTCCGTGCGCATCTTTTTGATGAATGATGCCGTGGATCTGGCGCGGGACGTTTGCCGGCCCCCCGCCGGTTACGATCAGGATTTGGTCGCCCTGTTGAAGGCGCTGATCGCCCACGGCGTGCCGGTGCGGGTTTGCGGGACGTGCCTGGCGCGGTGCGGGGTGCATCGGCATCATCCTTATTTTGCAGGGGCCGAATCCTCCACGATGCCGGCCCTGGCCGAGTGGGTGATGGAAAGCGACAAAGTGCTGACGTTTTAACCGCGGGACGGAAACCGGGCATCACCGGTTGACGCCGCGCAACACAGAAACCAAAACCAAACGAAGGAAGTAATATGAGCAAAGAAAAACTGATTCAGGGTCTGAATGATGATCTCGCCGCCGAACTGGGCACGGTTATCCGATACACCTATCAAGCCGCCAAATGCTACGGCCTGCAGGCGGCCGAATTGCGCAAGCTTCTCCGGGAGGAAGCCGAGGACGAACTGGGACACGCCACCTATCTGATGGACGTGATCCAGGATTTGGGAGGCGAGCCGACCACCACGCCGAAGTCGTTTGACAAACCCTCCGACATCAAAGGCATGCTCGAACTCAACATCAAGATGGAGGCCGAGGACGTGGTCAATTACCTCGCGCACGCCAAGCTCGCGGAAGAACTCGATCTGCCCGAGCTCAAGATGAAGCTGGAGGAAATGGCCGCCGACGAAGACGGGCATGGCCGCGCGCTGCGGCGTTTGCTGAAGGGGCTGTAATTCCATGAGTCAGGGCCTCGAAAAGTTGGCGGAAGCTTGGAAACACCGGGAGGGGCCGGCGGTGCTGGCCACGGTGAACGGGGCGGGAACCCCCAATGTGATTTACGTCGGCGAAATCCATTACGTGCCGGGCGTAGGGTTCATCGTGGCCGACAATTACTTTTGCAAGACCCGCGCCAACATCCAGCAGGGCAGCAAAGGCGCGATCCTTTTCCTCACGGCGGATCGCAAATCCTTCCAAGTCAAAGGCCCGCTCACGTACCACACGTCCGGGCCGGTTTTCGAACACATGCGGGCATTGCACGATCCCCGGCGGCCTGGGGTGGGCGCGACGCGGTTGCCGATTGAAGAAATCTACAGCGGCGCGGAAAAACTGCTGTAAGGAAAGGCAAAGCAATGAACGTGGCGGTCTTGGGCGCCAGCAACAAGCCGGAGCGCTACAGCTACCAGGCCGTGCGTCTGCTGCGGGAAAAGGGCCACACGCCGTACCCGGTTCACCCGGCGTTGACCGAGGTGGACGGCCTGCGGGTGTGGCCGTCGTTGCGCCTGATTCCCGATCCGGTGGACACCCTCACGGTGTATCTATCCCCCCAACGCCAGGCCTTGATCGCGGAGGAAATGCTGGCGTATCCGGTGCGGCGGGTGATTTTCAATCCCGGCACGGAAAATCCGGACTTGGCGGAGCGCCTCTGTCAACAAGGCAAGGCAGTGGTACACGCCTGCACGCTGGTCTTGTTGCGGACGGAACAGTTCCTGACTGCGGGAGAACCTTGATATGAAGACCCCGCGCCGCCTGGTTTTCGGCCCGGTGCCGTCGCGCCGGTTGGGGCGCTCGCTGGGCGTGGACCTGGTGCCGTTCAAGACGTGCAGTTTCGATTGCATCTACTGTCAGTTGGGTCGCACCACCCGTTTGACGATCAAACGCCAAGCTTGGGTGCCGGTGGCGGCGGTGCTGGAGCAGCTCAAACCCAAGCTCGCCAGCCAGCCGGACTACATCTCGCTCAGCGGTAGCGGTGAACCAACCTTGCACTCCCACCTGGGCGAAATCATCGAAGGCATTCGGGCCCTGACCACGATTCCCATCGCGGTCTTCACCAACGGTTCGCTGCTCTGGCGGAAAGAGGTGCGCGAGGCCGTGGCCCGGGCGGACGTTGTCTTGCCCTCACTGGATGCGCCCGATGCGGCGCGTTTTCAGTGGATCAACCGGCCGCATCCCGAAATCACCTTCGCCCGGTTGCTGGACGGACTGGCCGCGTTGCGCCGGGAATTCACCGGAGCGTATTGGCTCGAAATCATGATGCTGGGCGGATACACCTCGCTGCCGCCGCAGGTGAAAGAACTCGCAGCGCACATTCGCCGTCTCCGGCCCGACAAAGTCCAGTTGAACACCGCGGTCCGCCCGCCGGCGGAAGAATTCGCACTGGCCGTTCCTCCGGATCGGCTTACGGCCTTGGCGCGCGCGTTTACGCCGCCCGCGGAAGTCATCGCGGACTATCGCGGGCGTGAAGCGCACGTTGCCGCCGCTGCGGCGTCGGCGGAAAGTCTCCTGGCTCTGTTGGACCGCCGCCCCTGCACTGCTGCGGATGTGGCGCAGGGATTGAGCATTTCCCCCGCCGAAGCGATCAAACACCTGGCCGCGCAAAAGGCGGCCGGCCGGGTTTGCCGGGAACGACGGGGCGCGGCAATCTTCTACCGCACCTGCAACACCACCGCCCGGACCGCCGCCGGTCAGGCGGGCAAGCGATCCCGCGCGGCGCGCCGCACGACCATGAAAGTGAATCTGGATTGTGTGCCCTGTTTGCTGCGGCAGGCGCGGGAAGCCATTGCCTACGCCGGCATGGAAACCGAAGCCGGCTTCGAAGCGCTGCGCCGGGTGTTACGGTTGATGAGCGAACTGGATTGGACCCTCTCACCCCCAGCCTTGGCGCAACCGGTGCATCGGCTCATCCGGGAACTCGCGCGCAATCCCGATCCGTATGCCGCCGTCAAAGATCAGATGAATCAGCAGGCCCGCGAATGGTATCCCGAGTGGCATGCGCGGTTTCGGCAAATCCATGCGCCGCTGGCGGCCGCCGTGCGGCTGGCCATTGCCGGCAATCTGTTGGATGTGGGCGCGAAAACCCAGTTGGCCCCCGCCGCCGTGCGCGACGCTTTTGAAGAGGCGTTGACCGCTCCTTTGCGCGGCGACTTGGCCGCGTTGGCGGGCGCAATCACACGGGCACGATCCATCCTTTACCTGGCCGATAACGCCGGTGAAATAATTTTTGACCGCGATCTGCTGGCCCAATTGCCGTTGGACCGCTTCACGGTGGTGGTGCGGGGCGCCCCCGTGCTCAATGACGCCACGCTGGCGGACGCCCGCCAAGCCGGCCTGCCCGACTATGGCGAGGTGATCGCCAATGGCTCGGATGCGCCGGGCACGCTGCTCGCCGATTGTTCGTCAGCGTTTCAAGAACGGTTTGCCGCCGCAGACTTGATCCTGGCCAAGGGCCAGGGCAACTACGAGAGTCTCGCGGGGGTGGACAAGGAAATTTTCTTTTTGCTGAAGATCAAATGCAACGTGTTGAGCCGGGACCTCGGCTGGCCGCGCGGCAGTCTGGTGCTACATCATCAGCGCGCCAAAGAACGGCAACCGGCGCCCGGCGCCGCCGCCATTCGCCATGAACCCTCAACCCCGGTTGCGCCATGAACGATCCGCTCGCCGATTCAAACGCATCTCCCCCCGCGAAGCCCGCCGACCCGCCGCGGCTGCGCCTGGCCCGGTATCCCGACACCATCCTCCGTGCGCTTTGCGAGCCGGTCGAACGCTTTGACAGTACGCTCCGCGACATGGCGGAAGAGATGATGGCGTTGATGCACCGGTATCGGGGCATTGGGCTGGCCGCGCCACAGGTGGGGCTGCGCCATCGGTTGATCGTCTGCGGCATCGAAGGGCAGCGCTTTGCCTTGACGAATTTCGAGGTGCGGGAGGCCGCGGAACCGCGCGATCTGGTCGAAGGCTGTCTCAGCCTGCCCGGCGTGCAGGTCAACGTGCGCCGCCCGGAACGCATCCGGGTTACGGGTTACGACGTGCAAGGCCAGCGACGGAGCTTCGGTGCGACGGGATTATGGGCGCGGGTGATTCAGCACGAACTGGATCACTTGAATGGCGTGTTGATCTGCGATTACCACCATCCCCCGGACGAGAAGTGCGATCGTTGTCCGTTGGAATTGCCGGCGGTGCTGGTGGAGGAACGCAAGCACCAGTCCCGACCGCTGTCCTGACCCGTTTGCTCTCGCCGCCAAAATGGCCGTATCCAAATCTGCCGGCCTACCGTCCTGGATCTATTCTCAACGCACGACAAATCATTCGTTTCCCCGGGAACTCCGTTCCTGCGCCTGCTTGATGAGGTCCACGATGGACGCCAGTTTGGCCGCCGGTTTGGGGAAAGCGGCTAGTTGCGCTTCGGTATAGAAATTGCGCAGGTAGTCCCGGACCGGAATACGCCCTTCCCAACACTGGAAGATCAACCCGCAGGGCCGGTCAATGCTCTCCCGGACACAATAAGACAAGGGTACCGGATGCCCGAGGCGGCGGCAGTGGATTGCCTGGTTGGGATCGGGCGGTTTCATGGGCCGTTACCATATCCGGTCAACGGCCCCGCGGCAAACGCGGAGCCGTTGCGAAAAACCGGGCGCGCAGCGCGGGGCCGGGATTTCGACTGTCTTACCACTTGCCCGTGCGGACGACCTTCGGCTTCGGCAAGGCGTCGAGTTCCCGGATGGCGTTGCCCATCTCGCTCTCGGGCAGCGCGTAGTTGGTCAATTTGCCTTGGAAATAATTGTCGTACCCGACGAGGTCCATCAGCCCATGCCCGGAGAAATTGAAAAGGATGACCTTTTCCTTGCCTTCCTCCTTCGCCTTTTTAGCTTCCTGGATGGCGGCCGCAATGGCGTGGTTGGTTTCCGGTGCGGGAATGATCCCTTCGGTCCGGGCAAAGAGCGCGCCGGACTCATAACATTCCAGTTGATCAATGGCGCGCGGCGTCAACAGCCCTTCGATGATGGCCTGGCTCACCAGCGGCGCCATGCCGTGGTAGCGCAGCCCGCCGGCGTGAATCGGCGGCGGAATGAAATCGTGCCCCAGCGAATGCATGGGCAGCAGCGGCGTCATCTTGGCCGTGTCGCCGTGGTCATAGACAAACGGCCCGCGGGTCATCGTCGGACAGGAAGTCGGCTCGACTGGAATGACTTCGATCTCGGCGCCGTGGATCTTGTCGTTGACGAAGGGGAAGGCCAGCCCGGCAAAGTTGGACCCGCCGCCCGCGCAGCCAATCACCACGTCCGGTTGCTTGATTCCAACTTTGGCCAGTTGCTTCTTGGCCTCCAGTCCGATGATCGTCTGGTGGAGCATCACGTGATTCAGCACGCTGCCGAGCGAGTAGCGTGTGGATCCGGTCGGATCCGTGACCGCCGCCTCAATGGCCTCGCTGATGGCGATACCCAGCGAGCCTGGCGTGTCGGGGTGTTGCGCCAGAATCTGTCGGCCCGCGTTCGTTTCCGAAGAGGGACTGGCCACGCACGTGGCGCCCCAGGTCGCCATCATCAATTTACGAAACGGTTTCTGGTCAAAACTGATCCGTACCATGAACACCTTGCACTCCAGCCCCAGCAGGGCGCACGCGAACGCCAGGGCGCTGCCCCATTGGCCCGCGCCGGTTTCGGTCGTGATGCGTTTGATGCCAAATTGTTTGTTATACCAAGCCTGGGGCACGGCGGTATTCGGTTTGTGGCTGCCCGCGGGGGAAACGCTCTCGTTCTTGTAAAAAATCTTGGCCGGCGTGCCCAACGCTTTCTCCAACGCGTGCGCCCGGTGCAGCGGGGACGGACGCCACTTGCTCAAAATCGCCAGGACCTCCTCCGGGATGTCAATCCAGCGCTCGGTGCTCACCTCCTGCTCGATGATGTTCATGGGGAACACCGGGGCGAGCATTTCGGGGGTGATGGGGTTTCCGTCCGGCCCCAGGGGCGGTTGCAGGGGGGACGGGAGGTCGGCGGCGATATTGTACCACTGCCGCGGCATTTCATCTTCGGTGAGAACTATTTTTGTTTGCATGTTTTTCTTTCTTTCCGTTGGTGTGGACCCGTTGCCGGCCGGGCGGTCAAGACGCGTCGCAGCATGGATTCATCCTGCTTCAACTCGCGGGCGCCGCGCGTGATGTTGCACAAGCTGACGCCCAACCGGCGGGCAATCGTTCGTTGACTCCGGCCGGCGGCCAGCAACCGCACGATCTCCCAGCGCAGCGAGAGGCGTTGGACCTCGCCCGGCGTCAGCAACTCCCGGAGCAGCTTTTCCACGACGGCCGGCGTGCGCGTGGCGGCCAGCACCCGGGCAATGTCCGCAATTCTGTCCACCCCGTTTCTGTACATAGAAACAGCCCTTGAGGTCAACCCGAAATCTGATCCCGGTGGGAAAGGCTGGGGACATCGCGCCCCCCGGTGGCGAGGGGGTGAGTAAGTCGCAGTGGTGCCGTTTGGCGAGGTTGAGGGATCGCCAGTTGAGGACAGCATCGGCTGACTGGAGAGACAGGGGTCGGAGCCGGGCTTCGGCTAACGTGCGCCATATCCGCAAAGCCATCGAGAGTGCTGGATTTTTGGCTGGAATGGACGCGCTCCTGCTGCTACATCTTGCCCGGCGGGGAAACATGAGACCGATGGCCAGACAGCTACTACCACACGGCGATCGCCGGTCCGGGCGACGAAAAGCCCGCCAGCCCTGGCGTTCCGCGCCTACAACGCACCGCCGCCGCCCATCCTGCCGGAGGTCTGATTCTCGCTTCGTCGCCGATAGGATAAACAGAAAACCCATTAGCGAAAGAGGTGGGCTGAACCTTTACGGTTTTGTTGAAAACGCTCCAGCAAACAAAACCGACCGGCTTGGGCGAGAAATGATCGGGGCGGCCTACCAAACAGATGGCGCTTTGGGCCATGCCGCACTGGAGGTAGGGGGAAAAGGATATGGATTCGGCCCTGAAGAA